>NZ_JAGPXP010000005.1:0-284508 GCF_018070485.1 Micromonospora sp. C41
CGCTTTCGCTCCTCAGCGTCAGTATCGGCCCAGAGACCCGCCTTCGCCACCGGTGTTCCTCCTGATATCTGCGCATTTCACCGCTACACCAGGAATTCCAGTCTCCCCTACCGAACTCTAGCCTGCCCGTATCGACCGCAGGCCTGGGGTTGAGCCCCAGGTTTTCACGGTCGACGCGACAAGCCGCCTACGAGCTCTTTACGCCCAATAAATCCGGACAACGCTCGCGCCCTACGTCTTACCGCGGCTGCTGGCACGTAGTTGGCCGGCGCTTCTTCTGCAGGTACCGTCACTTACGCTTCGTCCCTGCTGAAAGAGGTTTACAACCCGAAGGCCGTCATCCCTCACGCGGCGTCGCTGCATCAGGCTTCCGCCCATTGTGCAATATTCCCCACTGCTGCCTCCCGTAGGAGTCTGGGCCGTGTCTCAGTCCCAGTGTGGCCGGTCGCCCTCTCAGGCCGGCTACCCGTCGTCGCCTTGGTAGGCCATCACCCCACCAACAAGCTGATAGGCCGCGAGCCCATCCCAAGCCGAAAAACTTTCCACCACCGACCATGCGATCGGAGGTCATATTCGGTATTAGCCCCGGTTTCCCGGGGTTATCCCAAAGCCTGGGGCAGGTTGCTCACGTGTTACTCACCCGTTCGCCGCTCGAGTACCCCGAAGGGCCTTTCCGCTCGACTTGCATGTGTTAAGCACGCCGCCAGCGTTCGTCCTGAGCCAGGATCAAACTCTCCAACAAAAATCTTTGTCGAACAGCATCCTGGCAACAAAAGTGTTGCCAAAGGAATCCCAACCAGCAACCATTCCAAAGAACAGCCACCAGTCCGGGGTATAAAACAATTGGCACTGGCTTTACAAGCACCCTGTTGAGTTCTCAAAGAACAACCACACACCAACCACCAGGCCCCGCATCAGCAGAACCCCCAGCCGGGGCATTTCGTTCAACCACCCGCCACTCTCGCGCCGGGCACTTTTACTACGTTACCTCACCGTCTCTGCCGTGTCAAACCGTGTGTCCCGGTCTGTCACGCTTCGTACGGGTCGGCGCCGCTGAACCCACGCAGCAGTCACCCGCTGCGTCTGATCATCGGATTTGGCAGGCCGGCCGCTGCGGTCTCCCGCTAGCTCGCCCGGTTCCCTGCCGGTCGACAACCTTACCCGGTCGGTTTCGCTCCGCCAAATCCGCCCTCCGGCGTCTTGGTGAGCATCGCCCGGACCAGGTCCTGCGGAGGCGAGAACCTCGTTCGGACCCGGCGCCAATCCCGGTTCGGCACTTCAGGACTTTCGTCCCGTTTGCCCCGTTCCGCGCTGGCAGAGAGAAAGTTACGCGGCCACAGGTTTGATCGTCAAATCGGTGGGTAGCGGCGCGCGTCACACCCGTCCGACGGGGGCAGGGCGGCGGGAGGCACGGTAGGCGCGGATGCCCAGGACACCGACAGTCGTGCCGATCGCCAGAGAGGCGCCGATCAGCAGGGCGTGCACCCAGAGGAAACCCGTCGGACTGCCCTCGCCGACGACGCCGGCAGACCAGGCGCGCTCGTCGTTCCAGATGGCGACCGCGAACCTCGGCCAGATCGCCCAGGTCCACACTCCGACGGCGACCAGGAACAGTGACCAACCACGTGACAGGACCATGGTCGGCCAGTATGCCAGCAGGCCGTACCCGCAGGTCAGGGCGTCGGGGACGGCGACGCGTGTTTCCGGCGTGGCCGCCGGGGCACTGTTCCCGGCGTCGAGCCGATGCGCGGGAGGTGCCACCTATGCAGCCGTTCAACCCCTGGGCCTGGCGGGACCCGTCCGCCCTGGCGGGTGGGTACGACCAGACCCGGCCCGGAGACGTACCGCGGCAGCGCGCCGCGGACACCGACGACCAGCTCGACGCCCCCGGTCCCGGTACGCCGCTCGACCTCACCGGCTACCGGGTGGAGGCGACTGACGGCCGGATCGGGTCGATCGACGAGGCGAACGAGGACGCCGACGCGCGCTACCTGGTGGTGGACACCGGGCCGTGGATCTTCGGGAAGAAGGTGCTGCTGCCGGCCGGCACCGTGGCCCGGGTCGATCACCTGGACCGCGTGGTGCACGTGGACCGCACCCGCGACCAGGTGAAGGAGTCGCCCGCGTTCGACAGCGACCACTTCGCGCACCCGGAGTACCGGGAGCGGGTCGGCAGCTACTACTCCGAGAGCTATCGACAGCAGTAAGCGCGGCAGGAGGCAGCGGCGCAGACCGGTGAGCGGTTACCGTGTCAGGCATGGTCCGGCCGCGCAGCTGCCTCCCGGAGACCCGTAGCGGTCTTCCGGGCCACGCTGTCGACGGCCGGGAGCAGATCCTCGACGTACTCCGTGCCGGCGGACTCCGATTCCGCGCCGGCGGGCGATGGCGGCGCTCGTTCTGACGAGCCCGCTCCACCGACCCGGGTGACACCCGGGTCGCTTCTCCCCGCCAGCGACCGGCACGAAAGGCGTACGACCATGTCCTCTGCACGCATGCTCACCGGAGACCGCCCGACCGGGCGGCTGCACCTCGGCCACTACGTGGGCAGCATCGCCAACCGGGTGCGGCTGCACCAGCGCTACGAGAGCTTCTTCATCATCGCCGACCTGCACATGCTCACCACGCGCAACAGCCGCGCGGACATCGAGCAGGTGGCGCACAACGCCCGCGAGATGGTCACCGACATCCTCGCCGCCGGGGTGGAGCCGGAACGGGCGACGTTCTACCTCCAGTCGGCGATCCCCGAGGTCGGCGACCTGAACACGCTGTTCCAGAACCTGATCACGGTGCCCCGGCTGGAACGGGTGCCGTCGCTGAAGGAGATGACCCGGGACGCCGGCAAGGACGAAATGCCGTACGGCCTGCTCGGCTACCCCGTCCTCCAGGCCGCCGACATCCTCTGCGTGAAGGGGCAGGTCGTGCCGGTCGGGAAGGACAACGCCGCGCACGTCGAGGTGACCCGGGAGATCGCCCGGCGGTTCAACCACCTCTACGGCGAGGTCTTCCCGGTGCCCGACATGCTCATGTCGGAAACGCCCACGCTGGTCGGGACGGACGGCGCCGGGAAGATGAGCAAGAGCAAGGGGAACGCGATCGCGCTCTCCGACGACGCGGCGACGGTGCGCCGCAAGGTGATGGGGATGTACACCGACCCGAACCGGGTCCGCGCCGACGTGCCCGGCACCGTCGAGGGGAACCCGGTCTTCGAGTACCACGACATCTTCAACCCGGACCGGGCGCAGGTGGCGGAGTTCAAGGACCGCTACCGGGCCGGGCGGGTCGGTGACGTCGAGGTCAAGGAGGCGCTGGCGGCGGCGCTCAACCGGTTCCTCGACCCGATCCGGGACCGCCGGGCCCGGTTCGAGGCGCAGCCCGGCCTGGTCGACGAGCTGATCGTCACCGGCACCGAGCGGACCCGCGTCGAGGTGCGCCGCACGCTCGTCGAGGTCCGCCGGGCGATGGGCCTGAGCAGCGCGTACGCCCAGGTGCGGCGCCGGGCCGAGCGCTACCGCAAGGCCGTCGCCACCTCGGCCTGACGACAGACCGGCCCGGGGTACGCGCTTGCGCACGCCCCGGGCCGGCCGGTTACGCTGCCGACATGGCCAGTTCGCACGCGTACCCGATGACGTCCTCCGACGTCCGGCTCGGCGCGCTGCGACGCCGGCGGTCCCGCGACCGCCTGCGCTGAGCCTTCCCTCCTGCGACCGGCGGATCGAGCCGCCGGTCGTCATCGACCGTTCTCGCTCCGCCGTCGCGTTCCCGTCAGGTGATCCGCGCGGCGGATCCACAGCGAGATCGGCGTACCCATGGATCTTGAAAGGTTGCTCACCGACCGGCTGGCGCCGGCGTTCGCGGCGGTGGCCGGCGTGCCGGTTGACCCGGCCGTGCGGCGCTCCCAGCACGCGGACTTCCAGTCCGACGCGGCGCTGGGCCTGGCCCGGCGGCTCAGCCGGCCGCCGCGGGAGATCGCCGCGGAGGTACGGGAGCGCGCGGCGCTGGCCGACGTCTGCGCGTCGGTCGAGGTGTCCGGTCCGGGTTTCCTGAACCTCACGGTGGCCGACCACGCGCTCGGCGGGCTGGTGTCCGCGCTGGCCGCCGACCCGCGGCTCGGCGTGCCGCCGGTGGCCGAGCCGGAGACGGTGGTGGTCGACTACTCGGCGCCGAACGTGGCGAAGGAGATGCACGTCGGGCACCTGCGGTCGACGGTGATCGGGGACGCGGCGGCCCGGACGCTGGAGTGGCTCGGGCACCGGGTGCTGCGCGCCAACCACCTCGGCGACTGGGGCACGCCGTTCGGCATGCTCATCGAGCACCTGCTCGACCTGGGCGAGGCCGGGGCGGCGCAGGAGCTGTCGATGGGTGACCTGGACGGGTTCTACAAGGCGGCGCGGGCGAAGTTCGACGACGACGAGGCGTTCCGGGAACGGTCGCGGCGGCGGGTGGTGGCGTTGCAGGGCGGTGACCCGGCGACGCTGCGGCTGTGGCGGCTGCTGGTGACGCAGTCGGAGAGCTACTTCCTGACCGTGTACGACCTGCTCGACGTGACGCTGACCGGCGACGACTTCCGGGGCGAGAGCAGCTACCACGACCAGCTCGCGCCGACTGTCGAGGAACTGGACCGGCTCGGCCTGCTGCGGCGCAGCGAGGGCGCGGACTGCGTGTTCCCGCCCGGATCGGTGGGCCGTGACGGCGAGCCGTTGCCGCTGATCGTGCGCAAGTCCGACGGCGGGTACGGCTACCCGGCCACCGATCTGGCCGCGCTGCGGCACCGGACCGGCACGCTCGGCGCGACCCGGCTGCTCTACGTGGTCGGGCTGCCGCAACGGCGGCACTTCGAGATGGTGTTCGCGGTCGGCGCGCAGGCCGGCTGGCTGACCGCGCCGGTGCGGGCCGAGCACGTCGGGTTCGGCTCGATCCTCGGCCCGGACGGGCGGATGCTGCGCAGCCGGGCCGGCGGGTCGGTGAAGCTGGTCGGGCTGCTCACCGAGGCTGTGGAGCGGGCCACCGCGCTGGCCCGGGAACGCAACCCGGAGCTGGGCGAGGCGGAGGCCGCCGAGGTGGGGCGCGCGGTGGGCATCGGCGCGATCAAGTACGCCGACCTGTCCGGGGACCGGCACAAGGACTACGTGCTGGACTGGGAGCGGATGCTGTCGCTGGACGGGAACACCGCGCCGTACCTCCAGTACGCGTACTCCCGGGTCCGGTCGATCTTCCGGCGGGCCGGCGCGGCGGCGCGGCCGGACGCGGACGTCTCGCTCGCCGAGCCGGCCGAGCGGGCGCTCGCGATGGAACTGGTCGGTTTCGCCGCTGTGGTCGAGGAGGTGGCGGGCAGCCTGGAGTTCCACCGGCTGACCGCGTATCTGCACCGGCTGGCTGTCGCGTTCAGCGCGTTCTACGAGCGCTGCCCGGTGCTGCGGGCAGACGGGCCGGTACGCGAGAGCCGGCTCGTGTTGTGCGAGCTGACCGGGCGGGTGCTGCGGCAGGGCCTGGACCTGCTCGGCATCCGTACCCCGGAACGGTTGTGAGGCAGCGGGGCCACCGGAAGCCCGTGCGGCGGCTAGCGTGACGCATCGATCGAACGAGAGGCAGGCGGCCATGGCGGATCGACGCGCGGTACTCGCTCCGGGACGGGGCTACGACACCCGGGGGCCGCTGTTCGTCTACATCGGGGAGGCGTTGCGCCGGCGCGGTTTCGAGGTGCACGAGGTGACCTGGCGGTCGATCGGCGATCTGCGCCACGACGCCGCGCCGGAGTGGGTCGCCGAGCAGTTGGATCCGGTCCTCGACGCCGGGGTGGATCTGCTCGTGGGCAAGTCGCTCGGCAGTTTCGCCGCCCCGCTCGCCGCCGACCGGGGCATCCCGGCGGTCTGGCTGACGCCGTTGCTGACCGACCCCGCGGTACGGGAGCCGCTGGCCCGGGCCACCGCGCCGTTCCTGCTGGCCGGCGGCACCGCCGACCCGGTCTGGGACGGTGCGGGGGCGCGCCGGCTCACCCCGTACGTGGTGGAGGTCGCCGACGCCGACCACTCGATGATGGTGCCCGGACCGCTGGCGGCCTCGGCCGAGGCGCTGGGGCGGGTCTGCACGGCGGTGGAGGAGTTCGTCGCCGGCCGCTGACGGGTCAGCGGCGGCGTCGCCGCGTCCACACCACCCCCGCCACCGCAGCGATGAGCGGCAGCAGGCAGCAGAGCGTCAGGATGAACAGGTGCCACGGCTTGATCGCTCCCATGCCGCGAACGATAGGCGTCGCTGTCCACGCCCCGCTACGCGGCGGCTCGGGCGGCCTTGCCGTCCAGCCACAGCGTGTCGCTGTCGTCGCGGTGCGAGCCGGTGGAGCCGACGTGCTTGGCGCTGATCTTCGGCCCGTTCCTGATCACGTGGACCAGGGCCATCGCGTGTCCCCGGCCGAGGCCGTACTCGTCCTTGAGCCAGCCGACGATCACGCCGGCCTTCACGTCGGCGGCGTCGTAGCCACGCTCCCGGGCCTGGTCGACCAGGGCGCGCGGGGTCTTGCCGGTCTTGTCCTCGATCGCGTCGAGGTATGCCTGGAAGGACATCTGCTCAACCCTTCGTCCGGGAGGTGGTGACAACTCCACCCTCCCGGGCGGCGCGGGTCCGATCAACGACGGACCGGGCCACCGTCGTTGCCTCCAGGACAACGATCGGGCGAGACGCCGGAGAGCCCGGCCCGCGTGGTCGCGGGCCGGGCTCTCCACACCTCGGGGTACGCGCTCAGCGCTGAAGCGTGAGCAGTCCGGGGCGGTAGGGCAGGAGGCCGTAGTCGCCGCCGGAGTTGGGGGAGCGGCCCTGGTAGAGCAGTTGGAGGTTGCAGGGGTCGACGGTGAAGGTCTGGTCCGCGGTGGTGCGGATCAGTTCACCGTGGCTGATGTCGTTGGTCCACGTGGCGCCGCTGTTGGCCTTGCCGGCGAACGGGTTGGACTCGGTGGCCGCCTGCGGGGTCCAGGAGCCGTTCAGGCTGGTGGCGGTGAACGAGCGGAAGTAGCGGCCCTGCGAGCCGATCGCCTCGACGATCATCAGGTAGCGGGTCTGGCCCTGCAGCTTGTAGACCTGCACGGCCTCGAACAGGTTGTTCGTGCTGTCGGACATGATCGTGGTGTAGTTCGAGCCGAAGCTGCCGGGGAAGTTCCCGATCGGCATGCTGGAGCGGTAGATCTTGCCGTTGTCACCGGCGAAGAACAGGTACATGTTCTGGTCGTCGGCGATCAGCGTCTGGTCGATCGGGCCGGTGCCGGAGCCGGAGATGCTGCCGGTGAACAGCGGCTGCGCCGACGACCACCCGTTGGGGTTGGTGGGGTCGTTGGAGGTGCGGTAGGAGAACGCGGTCGGTCCCCACTGGTATGCGAGGACCCAGATGTTGCGCGGCGCGAAGTAGAACAACGTCGGCGCCACGGTCCCCGACGACATCGCGTTCTGGCTGGCCGACGCCATCTGCGACCAGTTCGAGAACAGACCGAAGTTCATCGACCCCCACGACGACCCGGTGTCGTGCGTCGTCGCGTAGACCAGGTGCTGCCCGTTGTACGGCACCACCGTGAAGTCCTTCAACGACACCCAACCCGACCGCGGCTGCGCCAACGCGCCCGTCGACGACCACCGGTACGACGACGGCAGGTTGCACGTGCCACCCGGCGGCGGCGTGGTGGGAGGCGGCGTGGTGGGGTTGCCGCCACCACCGTCGACGCGGACGAGCTGCCACTGCTGGTTGGCGCCGTTCCAGTCGTCGTACTGGACGATGTTTCCGCCGTCGGCGGTCGAGGCGCCCTGCACCTCCACCACCTTGTTGCTGTTGCGGTTGATCAGCCGGATGTAGCCGCTGTCGGAGTCGGCCAGCCGGAACTGCTGGTTGGTGCCGTTCAGGTCGGACCACTGCACGATGCTGCCGCCGTTGGCGGTCGACCAGTTGTAGACGTCGAGCACCTTGCCGGACAGCCGGGACTTCAGCCGGTAGTAGCCGCCGCCGGAGTCGACGAACTGCCACTGCTGCTGGTTGCCGTTGTTGCGCGTCCACTGGGTGATCCGCGCGCCGTCGTTGGTGGCCAGGTTGTAGACGTCGAGCGCCTTGCCGCTGTTGCGGTTGACCAGGACGTACCAGGCGTTCGTGTCGACGCTCGCGGCGGCGGCGGGCGCGGACACGGCCGCCACGGCGGCGGCGCCGACGAGGACCGCGGCAGCGCCGGTCGCGACTACTCGCGGCAGCCATCCGCGCCGTCGCGGGGGCGACACCGTCGATGGGGATCTACCAAAAGCAAACATGTTCCTCCCTCAGATCACACTTGTGAGCGCTAACAATTAGCACTGGCGCACTGACCCCACACCCGGCCTGCCACGCGGCCGTCCGCGCCCGCTCGGCGACCCATCGCTCCCGCCGCCCCGTGCCATCGACTGTGAGCGATAACACGCCGTTCGTCAAGTCGTAACAGTCGATGGAAGGCGGGCGCGTGACGTTACCGGCCCATGTCAGCTTCTCGACCCAGCACTACCGCTGCCCGCACCACGGCTCGACAGTGCACACGGCTGGAGGGGGTGGGGGAATTGGGGCAGCCGGCGAACGAATCCGTCATGATCCGGGACTGGTTCAGCGTGCCGCGGGTGTCCGCCGAGGACCGGGCCGCGATCTTCGGCGTACGCACCCAGGACCCGCGGGTGGAGTTCGTCGCGCTGACCGTCAAGTACTGGCTGGACGCGCACGCCACCCGGTCGATGACCCGCGAGCGGGTCCTGACCGCGATGAGCGGGCGCATCACCGCCGACAACGTCTGGGACCTGGTCGCGATGCTGGCGAGACTGCGGCTGGCCGAGGCGTTCTTCGACCTGGCCGCCTCGGACGTCGACACCGACGGCGCGTTCCGCCGTCTCCTGCTCGGCCTCGACCCCGCGCTGCTCGACGCGATGCGGCACTACGCGGCCTGGAACGGGATCAACCCGAAGCTGTTCCTCGACGGGTTCGCCGTCGGCGTCGGGGAATCCGTCGCGACGGTGGTGGTCGACCTCGGCAAGCTCGTGCAGTTGATCGGCCGCCTTCAGCAGGAACAGTTCACCACGCTCATCGTGCTGACGGTCGACCCCCGCGCCGGTGTGCAACGCATCGCCGACCAGGCCACCGTCGTACGCCAGGCGCTGGCCGGGATCGTGGCCGCGCTGGACCCGACCACCGTCCCGGATCGGCTGCTGGCGCTGTGGCGCGGCTGGGCGGCCGAGTTCGCCCGCCACCTGGAGAACCTCGACCCGTTCGCCGCCGGCCGGCTGCTCGGCCGCGTCGCCGGCGACCTGTACCAGGTGCTCACCGGCCTGGTGCACCTCGCCCGGCTGCTCGGCGGCGTCGCGGTGCGCGCCGCCGTCCGGTACGTGCCGCTGCTGCTCGCGGGCGCCCGCGAGGCGCGCCTGCTGACCGCACAGATGGCCGCGCTGCTGGTGGCGATCGGCCGGGCCGCGATCGCCGCCACGCCCCGGGTGGGGCTGGCCGTCCTGCGCACGCTCTTCCCGCCGAAGGTGCTCGACGCGCTGTTCCGGCAGGGCCGGGTGCTGCTCGCCGACGCCGAGCTGACGTTGAGCGTGTTCAACCAGGCGGCGCACGCCGAGGCGTTCGCGGGCGCCGGCGCGGGCACCCGGCTCGGCGCGCTGGTCAGCCTCGACGGTCGGCCGGTGCTGATGGCGAGCATGTCGGAGGCGGTGTCGTCGGCCGGCCGGGCGGCGACCCGGGCCGAGCTGAGCGAGGCGCTGGACGAGATCATCAAGCGGGTCGAGGACCTGCGCGAGCTGAAGCCGCCGAAGACACCCCGGGACGTCCAGGCCGCCGTCGTGCGCGCGGCCATCGCCCGGCAACTGGAGCAGCGGCTGACCACCGCGTTCAACAGGGCGCTCCAGACCGCCGCGTACGAGGAGTTCCGCGCGCTGCGCAAGGCCGGGCAGGCGCAACCGTGGCGGCTCGGCCAGCAGGTGCACCGGCGGATGGCCGCCGAGGTCGCCCAGCTCGTCGGCCGGTCACCGGGCCTGGAGGCGTTCGCGGAGAAGTCACTGGCGACAGTGGTCGAGGCGGTCCGCACGGCCCACCCGGAGCTGGCACCCGCGCTGCGCGGCTCCGACGCGGTGCTGCGCCAGACCGTCGCCCAGATGCTGCTCGGCCACCCGGACCGGGATCTGCTGCTGCGCCTCGTCGGCTTCACCGGCAACCCGGCCGCGACCGGGGCGGAGAAGGCCCTCGCCGGCCACCTCGCCGAGCGGTTCCGGTGGAAGGCGTCCACCACCGTCGGGGACCTCCGCTCCGACCTGCTGCTCGTCGACCCCGAGGCGGCCCGCGTCACGAACGTCGACTGGACCTCCTCGACCAAACTGGAGCGCTTCGAGAAGACCTGGGGCACCGTCGCCGACGACCTCGGGGAGACGTTCGACGGTCGCTGGGAGGCGATCGCGGAGGCGTACCAGCGGGCCGCCAAGGGCGGGGTGCCGGCGGAGGTCGTCGCCGGTCTCGAAGAGCTGACCGCGCACGCCGTACGCGAGACGGTCGTCCGCCAGGCCGCCCTCAGCCAGTTGTTCCCCGGATTCTTCGTCACCTCGCACGAGATGACGTACCAGGGGCTGCACTCCCTGTTCACACTGCCGCTGTAGAGGAGCACCGATGGGCAGAGTCGTCGTCGCCGACGCCGATCCGGCGACGCTTGGTTTCAGCACCGCGCATTCCGACAGGTACGTCTACTCCAACTACTTCGTACCGGTCCGGCTCACGTTCGGCGGTGGCGAGACGCCCATCCTGCCGTTCTACGTCAAGCAGGCGCTGATCGAGGCGATCCGCTACGGCGGGCTCGACGGCGACCGGCTGCCGCACCTGCTCAAACAACTCGGCCTCTACGACCTGTGGAAGGCCAACGAGATGGACGCCGCCACCGAGGCGCTGCCCGGCGCCGACTCGGGCATGTCGCACCGGGAGCCGCCGGCGCGACGCCAGACGCTCCTCGGCGACCAGCAGGCGGAGTTCCTCGCCGGCCTGCTCCAGTCCGACGTCGGCATCGCGTTCCTCGACCGCACCCGGATCCGGCCGGTGGGCTTCGCGCTCGGCGAGCACGTCTACGCGCTGGCGCTCGCCCCCGGTGAGGAGGCCGTGCTGGAGCAGCGCACCTACACCAAGCGCGAGCTGACCCTGGAGGAGCAGAACGAGTCGGAACAGCAGACCGACGTCGAGCTGACCAGCGCGCTCACCACCGAACTCCAGGAGGGCTTCGAGCGGCAGAAGTCGCTCACCGACACCTGGGGGCTCAACGCGAGCCACACCGGCCAGTACACCAGCCCGACCGGCATCTGGGGCACCTTCAACGCCAGCCACACCATCGGCTTCGCCACCAGCGTCACCGCGGCGAGCCAGGAGACGAGCCGCCGCGCGGTCAAGGACAGCCGGACCGCCACCTCGAAGGTCGCGGCGCGCTACCGCACCCAGCACAAGACCGATTTCAAGCTCGTCACCGAGACGGGCACGGAGTCGTCCTCGAAGCGCACCGTCCGCAACCCGAACCGGGCCACGCCGATCACGCTGCACTACTTCAAGGTGCTGCAACGGCTGGAGCTGGCCCACGAGCGGTACGGCGCACGGGTCTGCTGGGCCCCCACGATCAAGGACCCGGCGCTCGCCTTCGCCCAGAAGATCACCGGCGGGCGGCAGCGGATCCGCGACAACGCGGTCGCCGCGCTGCCCCCGATGCCGGTGAAGCCGGAGCGCCCGCCGCGTGGCGCGCCCGCCGCGGTGGAGACGCGCGTCGTGTACTCCGCCGTGGTCACGCTCGACAAGTGGGGATTCACCGGCGACATGAGCGCCGACTACGACATCGACGTCCCCGTCGACGCAGGCTGGGAGTGGGACGGCAACGTCGACACGATCCGGCAGAACCTCAACCTGATCACCCGCCGCCCGCCGACCGCCATCGCGGCCCAGGTCGTCGGTGTGCCGGTGGTGACGGAGGCGGACGGCCGACCAGTCCTGCGCGTCCGCATCCATGTGGGCGCGGCCAGCTGGCTGGGCGGTCCCGGCGCGCAGGCCCAGATCGCGGCCGGGTTCCGGCGTACCCCGACGGTGGTGGACCAGACCGCCGACGACGCGGCGTACAACGCGCTGGTCGCGGGCTACCTGACCGATCTTCAGGAGTGGCAGGACCGGCGCGACGCGGCGCTGGCGGCGGCGGAGACGGCGGGGGACGAGTTCGAGGCGCGGCTGCGGGCCGGCTTCTCCCCGGTCAACGAGATGGTCTCGCAGATCGTGGAGGCGCACTTCCCGGCCAGCGTGCGGGACGAGGCGTGGGAGATCGACTTCTGGCACCGGGTCTTCGACTGGGAGCGCGCGTCGTTCGTGGCGTACCCCGGGTGGTGGTCCGGCGGCGACGCCCGCGCCCCGGAGCGCGACCCCGGCGACTTCGTCAACGCCAGCTGGGCGAAGCTCTACCTGCCGGTCCGGGCCGGCATGGAGCTGGCCGCGCTGCGGTGGATCTTCGGCAAGGTGGTGGCGACCAGCCTCTCGCCGCAGGTGGAGCACGAGCTGAAGGCGTTCGTGGACGAGCTGACGGCGTACCGGGCCGGCCACCTCGGCAGCGGCGACGAGATGCCCGAGCTGAGCACCGAGTGCCAGGACGTGCCGGAGCGGGTGTACTGCCTGGCGAAGTGGACCGAGTTGATGCCCACCGACGGCACCCACCTGGAGGTGGTGCAGGGCGCCACCACGGCGGCCGACGAGGTGACCGCCAAGGAGATCAGCGACGCGGAGGCGCTGCGGGCGGCGCTGCTCGACGGCGAGGTGCAGACCAACCGGCTGCGGACCAGGGCGTACGACCAGATGACCGAGCCGGCCGACGTCGACATCCACCTCGGCACGCCGTCCGGGAGCGGCCCCACCGCCTGAGCCGCTCGTCCACCCCGATCCCTCGCCTGACCAGGGGATTGGGGTGGACGATTTCTGGCAAAGTCTGAACTTTCGATTCGTGGCCTAGATCGGTAAAAAGGCGCATAATTGATCCCTTACGCTCGCTCCCTCGGGGCGACGACGACGCCGGCCGGCGAACCGTCCAAAAAGAACCGTCTCCCACCGGTGGGTCGATGGCGCTGGATCCCTAAAGCCACTAGGTTGGCCGTCGCCGCTGTGCTCGGCCGGCATTCACAAACCTAAGGAACACTCATGACGACCGCACCCTTGCGCCAGGATGAGCCCCCGGTCTCGCTGGTCAGGGTCCGCGCGGAGCCGCTCGACCGGCTCTCCGCCGCGGACATCTCCCCCATCGTGCGCCGGGTGATGGCGGCTCACCTCGATCAGACCCGGATCCCGGCGGCGAAGTTCTCGTCGTTCATCTGATCCGCGATGGCCCCGGGGCCCGCCCGCGCGGCGCTCACCGAGTTCGTCCTCAAGGTGCACGCCAGGTGTGACCTGGCGTGCGACCACTGCTACGTCTACGAACACGCCGACCAGAGCTGGCGCCGCCGCCCGGTACGGATGACGCCGGACGTGCTCCGGGCCGCGGCCGGACGGATCGCCGAGCACGCGGCGGCCCACGGGCTGCCGGACGTCACAGTCGTCCTGCACGGCGGGGAGCCGCTGCTGCTCGGCCCCGACGGGCTGGGCCAGGTGCTCGCCGAACTGCGGCGCGTCATCGGGCCGGTCACCCGGCTCCGGATCGGCATGCAGACAAACGGCGTGCTGCTCTCCGAGCGGTTCTGCGACGTACTCGCCGAACACGACGTGGCGGTCGGCGTATCGCTCGACGGCGACCGGGCCGCCAACGACAGGCACCGGATCTACCGGTCCGGCGCGAGCAGCTATGACCAGGTGCTGCGCGCGCTCGCCCTGCTGCGCCGCCCGGCGTACCGGCGGCTCTGGTCCGGCCTGCTCTGCACGGTGGACGTGCGCAACGACCCGATCGCTGTGTACGAGGCCCTGCTCGCCCAGGAGCCCTCGCGGATCGACTTCCTGCTCCCGCACGCCACCTGGGACGACCCGCCGTGGCGGCCGGCCGCCGGGGACACCGCGTACGCCCGCTGGCTGCGCGCCGTCCACGACCGCTGGCGCGCGGGCGGCCGACCCGTCCCGGTGCGCCTGTTCGACTCGCTCCTGTCCACCGCCCGCGGCGGGCCCAGCGGCACCGAATGGCTGGGCCTCGACCCGGTCGACCTGGCGGTGATCGAGACGGACGGCGAGTGGGAGCAGGCGGACTCGCTCAAGACCGCGTACGACGGCGCGCCGGCCACCGGCATGACCGTCTTCTCGCACGCGGCCGATGACGTGGCGGCCAGCCCGCTCCTGGCCCGCCGCCGCTCCGGCCGGGCCGGTCTCAGCGACGAGTGCCGGCGTTGCCCGGTGGTCGACCAGTGCGGCGGCGGACTCTTCGCCCACCGGTACGGCGCCGGGCACTTCGACCATCCGAGTGTCTACTGCGCCGATCTGAAAGAGCTGATCGTGCACGTGAACGAGAACCCACCGGAACCCGTCCGGCTCGACGCCGGCCTGCCCGACGACTTCATCGACCGCCTCGCGGCGCCGACCGGCGACCGGGTCGCCATCGGCCGGCTCGTCGAGGCACAGATCGCCATCGTCCGCGCGCTGCTCGCCGAGGTGGCCGACCGCCTGCCGGCCGGCGGGGCCGGAGCCGACGGCTGGGAGGCGCTGACCGCGCTCGACCGCAGCGCGCCGGAATCAGTGGCCCGGATCGCGGCCCATCCGTACGTGCGCGCGTGGGCTGTCGACTGCCTCGCCGGCACCGGCACCGGTGCCCGCCAGGGGCCGGGCTATCTGAGCGCGCTCGCCGCCGCCGCCGCGCTCGACGCAGGCGTTCCGGTACGCCTCGACGTGCCGGTGCGATCCGGCCGCCTGCACCTGCCGACGGTCGGCACGGTGCTGCTGCCCGAGGTGGGTGACGGCACCGCACGGGTCGAGACCGGCCCGGGCTCGCTGCGGGTGCGGGCCGGGGACGTGACGGTGGCCGTGAGTCCGGGCGCGGCGGGCGGGCCCCGCTGGTGGCCGACCCGCCGTCTCGTCGCACCGGACGTGTCGGTGCTGCTGGAGGACGGCGACCCGCACCGCGACTGCCACCGGCTGCCCGCCGATGACCGGCTCGACGACGCGGGCGCCGTGCGCTGGGCGGAGACGTTCGCGGCGGCGTGGCAGGTGATCCGGGACGAGGTGCCGGGCCACGCCGAGGAACTGCGTACCGGGCTGCGGGCGGTGGTGCCGTTGCGACGCAGCGGCGACGGGGTCAGCGAGGCGTCGACCGCCCGGCAGGCGTTCGGCGGTGTCGCGGCCACGGAGACCGACGCCGGGTCGCTGGCGGTGCTGCTCGTGCACGAGTTCCAGCACAGCAAGATGAACGCGCTGCTGGACGTCTGCGACCTGGTCGACGGCACCGGGCCGATCGACATCACTGTGGGCTGGCGGCCCGACCCGCGGCCGGCGGAGGCCGTCCTGCACGGCATCTACGCGCACGCGGCGGTGGCCGACATCTGGCGCGTCCGGGCGGACCGCCAGGTCGACGGCGCGCAGGCGGTCTACCGGCAGTACCGGGACTGGACGGCCGAGGCGATCGGTGCGCTGCAACGGGCGGACGCGCTCACCCCGGCCGGCTCACGGCTGGTCCGGCAGGTGGCCCGCTCGATGTCCGGATGGCCGTCGTGACCACCGCCGTCCCGCCCGCGCACCGGGTCGACACGCTCGCCGCCGACCTGCGGGCACTCGGGCTCGGCAGCGGTGACGTGGTGCTCGTGCACTGCTCCCTGCGTGCCCTCGGGCCGGTGGCCGGCGGGCCGGCCACGCTGGCCGACGCGCTGCGGGCCGTCGTCGGGCCGTCCGGCACCGTCGTCGTCCCGGCGCAGACCCCCGACAACTCGGTGAGCAGCCCCGCGTACCACGCCGCGACCGCCGGACTCACCGACGAGGAACGCCGGGCGTACGAGGACCGGATGCCCGGCTTCGACCCGGCCGTCACGCCGTCGTTCGGCGTGGGCGCGTTCGCCGAGCACGTACGCCGGTTGCCCGGCGCGGTACGCAGCCCGCACCCGCAGACGTCGTTCAGCGCCTGGGGCCCCCGGGCGGAGGAGCTGATGCGCGTCCACGACCTGGACTCGCATCTCGGCGAGCGCTCGCCGCTGGCCGCGCTGGAGGCCGCCGGGGCCTGGACCCTGCTGCTCGGTGTCGGCTATTCGACATGTACCGCGTTGCACCTCGCCGAGTACCGGTTGCGCCGCCCGCCGCAGCGGCGTCCGTACCGCTGCTACGTGCTGCGCGACGGCCGCCGGGAACGGCTGGACTTCGAGGCGCCGCACCTCGACGCGAGCCCGTTCGCCGAGGTCGGAGTGGAACTCGACAGGGAACCGTTCACCCGGCGCGGCACGGTCGGGAGCGCCCCGGCACGGCTGCTGCCGATGGCCGCGGCGGTACGCGCCACGGTCGCGTGGATGGACGCCCACATCGGACGGTGAGGGCCTGGCAACCCGAGCGCAACCTCTCTACCCTGATCGATAGACGCCGTATCGTGTCGACCGGGGAGCAGCGCGTGATCATTGACGGTTGGGGGTCAGGCGCACTACCCGTGGAACGGTCGTGTCGCCGTGACCTCTGAGCGGCCCGCGCTGCCGGGCCCGCCCTATTTCTTCCTCAGCTACGTCCCCCCGCCGACGCACAACGACCGCACCCCGGGCGACCACTGGGTCCGCCGCTTCTACCACGATCTCAACCTGGCCATCGACGGCCGGCCCGGCGACCGGTTACGCCGGCAGGGTTTCGCCGACTTCATCGTGCGGCCGCCGGAGGACCGGACGGAACGAAAACGCACCGCGCTCGCCGAGGCCGAGGTGTTCGTGCCGCTGTACTCGCCGGACTATCTCAACCGGGACGACTCGCGCCGGGAACGGGAGTGGTTCCGGCAACGGCTGATCCGGGCCGGCCGCCCGCCCGACGGCGACAACATCCTGCCGGTCCTGTGGATCCCGTCGCCCGCCGCCGTGCACGCGCCGGACCAGGCCCGGGCGGTGGCGATGGCCGCCGACGTGGACGCGTACGCGGCGAACGGCATGAGCGCGCTCTGCCGGCTGCAGAAGTTCCAGCACGCCTACAAGGAGGTGCTGGGCCGGCTCGCGCAGCACATCGTCGACACCGCCGAGCAGACCCCGCTGCAGGCGGCCGAGCCGCCGACCGGCCCGACCGACCTGCCGTCGTCGCCGACCAGCGAGGTGCCGTTCCGGGCGGTGGTGATCGCGCCCGAGCAACCGCACGAGCCGGGCCGGCTCAACGGACGATCCGACACGCACGCCGGCCGGTGGCGCCCGTTCCACGGCCGGCCTCCCGTGGTCGACGACGTGACCGACGCGGTGCAGCGGCTGCGGATGCCGATCGACGTCCGCGACTTCGTACCCGATGCCGGGCTGTTCCGGGGCTGCCCGGGCGTACTCATGATCGATCCTCGGGTGGTCGAGACGCCGGACGGTGCGGAGGCCGTCCGCGCGGCCGCCGCCTCGCTGCACCGCTGGGTGGGCGTCGTGGTCATCATCGAGGACCCGGCACCCGGCCGTCGCTCCCAGGCGACGGTGCTGCTCGACCGGGCCATCGCGATCTTCCCGGCCGCGGCACGCCCCCTGGCGATCACCACGTACGACGACTGGCGGGCCGGGATCCACGGCCTGGTCGACCGGATGCGCCGCCGCTACCTGGAGGCGAGACCGGCCTACCCGCCGCCAGGACGGCCGATCAGCAAACCCCGGCTCTGGGAGAACCCGCCGCCCGACGAGGGAGTGGACACATGACCCGACGCGAGGGACAGGTCGTCACCTTCTACTCCTACAAGGGCGGCACCGGCCGGACGATGGCGCTGGCCAACGTCGCCTGGATCCTCGCCGCCAACGGCAAGCGGGTGCTCGCCGTCGACTGGGACCTGGAGTCCCCCGGCCTGTCGCGCTTCTTCGCGCCGTTCATCGACCGGGACGCGCTGGAGAGCACCGGCGGGGTGATCGACCTGATCCGCGAGTACGAGTGGGCGACCACCACCAAGCAGGACAAGGGCGACGACCGCTGGCACGAGCAGTACGCCCGCGTGCACAAGTATTCGTTCTCGCTGAACTGGTCCAACTTCCCCGGTGACGGGACGCTGGACTTCCTCGGCGCCGGCCAGCAGAACAACGACTACGCGGGCGCGCTCGCCGGGATGAACTGGGACGAGTTCTACGAGCGGCAGGGCGGCGGCTACTTCTTCGACGCGCTGCGCGCCGACATGAAACGCAACTACGACTACGTGCTCATCGACAGCCGCACCGGGTTCTCCGACGTCGCCGACATCTGCACCATCCAACTGCCGGACGTGCTGGTCACCTGCTTCACCCTCAGCGAGCAGGGCATCACCGGCGCGGCGAAGGTGGCGCGGCTGGTCGAGCACCGCTACGGGTCGCGGCGGATCCGGGTGCTGCCCGTGCCGATGCGGATCGACCCGGCGGAGAAGGTCAAGGCGGACACCGGTCGGGCGGTGGCCCGGCAGCGCTTCAGCGGGCTGCCGAGCGGGATGAGCGAGGCCGACCGGGACCGGTACTGGGCCCGGATGCAGGTGCCCTACCAGGCGTTCTATGCGTACGAGGAGCTGCTCGCCACGTTCGCCGACCAACCAGGCGTCAACGGGTCGCTGCTGTCCGCGTACGAGGTG
Source organism: Micromonospora sp. C41 (assembly GCF_018070485.1). Taxonomy (NCBI): domain Bacteria; kingdom Bacillati; phylum Actinomycetota; class Actinomycetes; order Micromonosporales; family Micromonosporaceae; genus Micromonospora; species Micromonospora sp. C41. The sequence goes on from NZ_JAGPXP010000005.1 coordinate 18,666, forward strand.
CTGGCCCGGGAGATCACCCGGGGCGAGGTGGAGTCGCTGCCGCCGATGAGCAGCGCGGTACGCGAGCGGGTGAACGCCCGGTTCACCCGTACCTCCACGTCGGTGGAGAGCGAGATCGTGCTCCGGCACGCCCCGTACGACCGGGTGTGGGCGGAGTGGATCGGCCACCTGCTGGTCTCGGCCGACGTCCGGGTGACCGACCCGTGGTTCACCGACGACGAGGTGCCCCGGACCGCCCGGGAGCTGATCATCGTCTCCGAGTCCAACGCCAACGAGGAGGCGGTGCTCGCCGCGCCGGACCGCTCGCCCGACCAGGTGCCGCTCGTCGTCTACGTGGCGGACGTACGGCGCCTGGCGAACGTGCCCGCGGCGCACACCGTCTCGGTGGCCGGCCTGGAGGCGCGGACCGCCGCCGCGCGGATCCTGCGCCTGGTCGGCCGCGAGGGGGTGCCGGCCGACCTGGAGCTGCCCACCGGTCCCCGGTTCCCCGGCCGGGACAACACCGTGTTCGAGGTGCCGGGCCGCAACAAGCGCTTCACCGGCCGCGAGGCGGACCTGCGCGAGCTGCGGACGCTGCTGCGCAGCAGCCCGAAGGTGGTGCTCTCCGGCACCGGGCCGGTGGCGTTGCAGGGCATGGGCGGCATCGGCAAGAGCCAGCTCGCGCTGGAGTACGCCCACCGTTACCGCGCCGCGTACGACATGGTGTGGTGGATCGACGCCGACCAGGTGCCGTTCATCGAGTCGGCCATCGGTGACCTCGCGCCCTACCTGGGCGTGCCGTCGTCGGAATCGAACCGGGAGAACGCCCGGCTGGTGCTCCAGGCGCTGCGCCGCACCGACCTGCGCTGGTTGCTGATCATGGACAACGCGGACGAGATCGAGGGCGTGCTGCCGTACGTGCCGGACGGCAAGGGCCACGTCCTGATCACGTCCCGGAACCTCCAGTGGGTCGAGCGGGCCACCACCGTCCAGGTCGACGTGTTCAAGCGCGCGGAGAGCATCCAGCACCTCACCGAGCGGGTGCCGAACATGCGCGTCGACCAGGCCGACCGGATCGCCGCCCTGCTCGGCGACCTGCCGATCGCTGTCACCGCCGCCGCGGCCTGGCTCGCCGACACCGGCCACTCCGTCGACAGCTACCTCACCGAGATCGCCAAGTTCGGTCCGGGCGCGGTGATGGAGCCGAACAGCAACGTCTCGGTGGAGGCCACCTGGGAGCTGTCGCTCAACCACCTGCGCACCCGCAACCCGGCGGCCTACCGGGTGCTGCAACTCTGCTCGGTGTTCGCGCCGGAGATCTCCGCCGACCTGGTCTACAGCGACGAGTTCGCCGAAGCGCTGGTGCCGTTCCACCCGCAGGCCAAGGAGCGGCTGGTCCGCCAGCAACTGGTGCAGCAGGCCAACCGGCTCGCCCTGGTGCGGGTCGACCTGCGGGCCGAGAACCCGGCGGGCGGTGAGCGGGGCCGGGGCGGCCTGGTGCTCATGCACCGCCTGCTCCAGCACGCCGTCCGGTCCCGGATGACGGAGGCGGAACTCGACGAGGCCCGCCGGCAGGTCCACCTCGTGCTCGCCGCCGCCCGGCCCGAGGGCGAGGTGGACGACCCCGACGGGTGGCCGCGGTTCCGGGTCATCTGGCCGCACCTGGAGGCGTCCAAGGCGCCGCTGAGCAGCAAGGTTGAGGTGCGGGCGCTGATGATCGACCGGGTCCGCTACCTCCAGTTGCGCGGCGACCTGGAGACCGGCCGGCGGCTCGGGCAGGAGGTCGCGCAGACCTGGGAGCAGATGCTCGCCGAGGAGACCGACCCGCGGGCTCGCGACGACCTGCGCCGGCAGTTGCTGCACCTCCAGTTCAACCTCGCCAACATCCTCGCCTTCCTCGGCCAGTTCACCGAGTCCCGGGCGCTGGACGAGGAGGTGCTGGCAGCCCAACGGGAACTGCTCGGCGAGGACCACCCGCACACGCTGATGACCGCCGGCGGGCTCGCCCGCGACCTGCGCGGCATGGGCATGTACAACGAGGCGCTGCGCCTCGACGAGATCACGTTCAACGCGTGGAAGCGGAACTTCACCGAGGAGCACCCGCGTACGCTCGCCGCGCTCAACAACCTCGCCAGCACCCAGCGCCTGATGGGCGACTTCCGGGAGGCCCGCAAGAACGACGAGATGGTGCTGGCCGGGCGCCGCGCGATCCTCGGGGAGAACCACCCGGACACGCTCGCCTCCTCCGCGTACGTCGGCATCGACATGCGCGACGCCGGCGACTTCGAGCAGTCGGTCACCCGCCTGCGCAGCGTCCACCGGGAACTGCTGAACACGGCCGGAGCCGAACACCTGATCACCCTGCGGACGCAGACGAACCTGGCGGTGTCGCTGCGCGCGGCCGGGCACGCGGTCGAGGCGGGCAAGCTCCTCGAAGCCGCCTACGAGCTGCTGAACGAGCGGTTCGGGCCGGACAACCCGGAGACGCTCACCTGCCGGCTGAGCCTGTCGATCAACCTGCTCACCGTCGACCTGTTCCAGCGCGCCAGCCGGGAACTGACCGAGGTGCACCGCATCTACCAGCGCAACCTCGGCCCGGCGCACCCGCTGACGCTGGTCTGCATGGTCAACCTCGCCATGGTGGCCCGCCGCGCCGGGGACTTCGCCGAGGCCCGGCAGCTCGCCGGCCGGTCCGCCGACGCGCTCGCCGGCGTGCTGGGCAGCGGGCACCCGTACCCGCTCTCCGGCTGGATGAACCAGGGCATCTGCATCGCCGAACAGCCCGACCCGCCGGAAGGTCGGGAGGCAGCCGACGTGGAGGCGCTGAGCCTGCTGCGGCGCGCGTACGACGGGTTGGTCCGGATCCTCGGCCGCGACCACACGAACACGCTGCGCTGCCAGGCGAACCTGGTGGTGATGCAGGAGCGGGTGGAGAGCGGCCGGCGCGCGGAGCTGGAGGCGGTCACCCGTGAGCTGACCTACCGGCTGGGCGAGAACCACCCGGCCGTCGAGGCCGTCCGGGAGAGCCGGTTGCAGCGGCGCATCATCGACCCGCATCCGATCTGACGGTGGCCCGCTCCACCGGGTCGGCCAGCCAGGCGAGGATCTCCGGCAGCACCTCGACCGCGCCGAAGTGCGCGCTGCGCGGCTGCACGTGCAGTTGCGCGCCGGGGATCTGCTCGGCCAGCCACCGGGTGTGGCTGGCCGGGGCGAAGTTGTCGTCGGCGCCGTGCCAGAGCCGGACCGGCATCCGGATCTCGGCCAGCGTGACGCCCCAGTCGGCGCGCAGTGCCAGCACGTCGTCGATCCAGCCGTCCGGCCCCTGGCGCAGCGCCTCGGCGTAGGCGTCGGTGAGCTGTCGGCGGATCGGCACCCCGGCCACCACCCGGCGGTCGGCCTCGGTCATCTGCTCGACCAGCAGCGCGAGCAGCGAGCCCGGATCGTCCATCGTGCGCTCGGCCCGCAGCCGCAACTGCTCGGCGAGCACCGGCACGGCGCGCTCGGCGGCACCGTAGTCACGGACGTTGGCATCGGTCATGCCGCCGAACCAGTCCAGCCCGGCCGCCCCCGCCGGGGCGAGACCGACCAGGACGGCGGTACGCCGTACCCGCTCCGGCAGCAGCGCGGCGCAGGCCAGGGCGTGCGGGCCGCCGCCGGACCGGCCGACCACCGAGAACCCGTCCAGGCCCAGGTCGTCGGCGATGGCCGCGACGTCGGCGGCGGCGTCCGCGACCCGGCGGCCGGGCAGCCGGCTGGAACCGCCATAACCCGGCCGGTCGTAGGAGATCAGGCGTACGCCGAGGCGGTGGAGCACGATCGAGCGTGGTCGTGGACCGTTCCGGCTGCCGGGTGTGCCGTGCATCAGGAACACGGGCCAGCCGCGTTCCGCCCCGGCGATGTCGACCGCCAGATCCCTCCTTCCTGTTCGGACGATGTGCTCTCGATGCCGGGGCGAGTGTGCCAATCGGGGCCTCCGAACGGGTGGTGGCGGTACGGGTGGCGTGGTCAGACCGCCTCGGCGGCCGGGACCTGGTCGGGCTGGTCGGGCTGGTCGGTCGCTGCGAGGACGCGCAGCGTGTCGAGGGCGGACACCAGCGAGACCTCGGCCGGCGCCCGGTCGTGCGCCCGCAGGTAGTCCACGAGCAGCCGGCACAGGCTCGCCTCGTCGAGGAACTCGTCCGGCAGCCGGTGCGCCAGCAGCTCGGCCATCGTCCGGGGCGGTATCTTCCGCCAGGCCAGGTCGCCGTACTCGGTCAACGCCATGAGCAGCCACAGCGCGGTGCGGTTGTCGACCCGCGCGGCCGCGAACTGCTCGGCCATCTCGGCCGAGACCACGCCGTCCTCCAGCGGCAGCTCCGCGAGCCGCCCCTCGATGTCGGTGAGCACCTCCCGCACCCGGGCCACGTACCGCTGCGGCAGCCGGTCGAGCCCGTGCCGCAGGATGAGCGCGTGCAGGACCGCGTGGTCGTCGGTCGTGCCGAGCGAGTCGACCAGCTCGGGGAACTCGTCGATCAGGTACGGACACGAGATGATCAGCTCCGGCGGCGCTGTCGGTGAGCTGGGCAAGCGGCTCAGCGCCACCCGGGTCAGCCCGCACACCACCTCGCGTGGCAACTGCGCGCCGTCCTCGGCGAGGCATTCCAGCAGGACCGTGGCGCTCGTGCTGGACACCGCCTCCGGGAACTCGACGGCACGCGCCCACAGTCGCCGGTAGCTGCGCTCGTCGTACAGGATCAGCTGGTGCAGTGACGGCACCGGCCAGCGGCGGGTGGCCAGCTCCACCAGGTCGGCGTGGAACCGGCCCGCCTCGAAGCTGGTCGGCGCCTGGCCGCGCCACGTCCGCGCGCCGGCCTGCAACTGGCCGTAGGTGGTGACGTCGCCGAGCAGCCGGGCCTCCTCGGCCGCCACGTTCACCTTCTCCCCCCGCCGTTCCCGCCGCAGCCCGGCGACGATCCGGCCGTCGGCGTCCCGGCGCAGCCAACTGATCATCGCGAGCTGGCCCTTCTCGTCCAGGCCCGCCCGCCACAGCCGCACCGTGGACACCCAGGTCTCGTCGTCCATCAGGTCGCTGTGGCGCACCCCGTCCGGTGACACGAGCGCGGCCAGCGCGACCAGGTTCGCGGTGTACGCGGCGAGCAACCGCACCGGGTCGTACGGCGCGGGCCGGTAGCCGTCCACACCGGCCAGGTTGGTCCGCTGCCGGGCCTCGGCCAGCAGTCCGGCGACCGTCTCCACGATCGCGTCCCGGTCCCGTGGGTGCCGGAAGGCGAGTTCCCGCGCGAAGCCCACCACCGCCTCCCGCTTGACCAGCGGCTGGTGCGAGAGAAGCGCCCGGAACTGGCCGGTGTCCAGCTGATAGCCGAACCCGGCCGGGCTGAGGGTGCGCCGCCGCAGCTCGGCCAGACTCCGCAGCGCCCCGATGACGTACTCGGCGATCAGGAAGTCGCCGATGGTGGTGTGCAGGAACTCGTACGTGCGCCGGGCGTCCTCGCCCTGCACGTCGTCCGGGCCGTACACGACGAAGAAGGCGGCGGTGACCAGTTGCTCCGGGCCGAGCACGTCGCCGAGTTCGAACCGGGAGCCGTCGCCGGCCCCGGGCCCGAAACAGTCGAGGTCGGCGCGGAGCGCGGCCCGGTTCACCAGTTCCCGGTTGCGGTTGAACATGGCGAACGCGGTGATCGCGAGATCGCGCCGCAGTTGGTGTTCGCGGGCCTCCCGCTCGTGCGTCGGGAGGGCGGTCGGCGCCTTCTCGCTCACCTGCCGTCTGATGAACGCGGTGAGCAGGCCGGTGAACAGGTCGGACGATGACATGGCGCCGGGACGGCGGTCGGCCCAGTGCTCGTTGTAGTAGATGGCGAGCAGTGTGAGCAGCAAGGGCTGGCGGGCCAGCTCGCCGTGCCACAGCAGCTCGCGGGCGGAGAGCCGACGGTAGCCGGGCCGGTCCTCGTTTGCCGCGTTGACGGCGGCCAACCAGGCCGTCACCTGGGCGTCGGTCAGGTCTTCCAGCCGCACCAGCGCGGTGCCCTGCGGCACGCTGGCGCGGTCCATCACCAGCATCCGGGACGTGATGATCGGGATGACGGAGTAGCCCAGGTCCCACTGGGTCTCCTGGAACTCGGCCACCCGGTCGATGTACTGGGAGTGGGCGGTGCCGGTGACCTGGACGAGTTCGTCGAACCCGTCGAAGATCACCACCACCGTGGTGTGCTCGGTGGCCCGGCGCAGGTCCGCCCAGCGGATGCGCTCGTCCATCATCTGCTCGATCGCTGCTTCGATCTGTTCGGTCGGCGACGAGTCCCCGGACATCCGGCGCAGCGGCACCACTATCGCGGTGAACCGGCTCGCCGGCAGCCGGGCCGCGATGACCCGGGTCAGCAACGTCTTGCCGGCGCCCGGCTGACCGAGGAGCAGCAGCGGACGGTGCAGGCTCGCCGGATCGGTCAGGTATTCGGAGAGGAAACCGACCAGGTCGCCCCGGCGCGGCTGGTCGTCCCACCAGGCATCACGCTCCGGGGACGTGTGCTTGCCGTACTCGGCGGCCCGGAAGTCCGGGCTGATGAACCCCTCCTCCACCGTGGGCAGACGCAGGTGGAAGTCGACGTCCTTGATCCGCAGCAGCGGCTGCCGGAACACCGCGGCCAGCGAGCCGGTGAGCCGGTCGAGTGACTCCCGGAGCAGGTCGGGGCGGTCGGCCGGGGCCGGGCCGGACAACTCGGCGAGATTGCGGTACAGCTGCGCCAGCGCGTCCAGCCGGGCCGAGACCTCGGTGGTCAGGTTCCGGTTGTCGAGCAGGTTGTGCTCGATCGCCTGCCGGAGCATCCGGAACCCGAACTCGGGGAGGTCCGCGGCGAGCCGGTCGAAACGGTCCTCGTAGTGCCACATGGCCCGGCCCACCACCCGGGACCGCAGCGACGTGAGGTCGAGCCCACGCCGCACCGACGGCCAGGCGGCGAGGCCCTCGCAGAACGCGATGGTGGCGTCGTAGAGCTTGACGTAGGCGGCCTCGACGTCGCGCCGGGTGTCGTCCATGCCGTGGACCGAGGACGGCAGCGGGAAGTATCCGCCGTCGATCTCCTTCGGCAGCGTGTGCTGGCGACGGTCGGCCGCCACCATGCCCACCTTTTCGGCGTCGGTCAGCTCCAGCCGGTCGAAACCCGGCCCGACCTCGTCCCGGAAACCGTCGAAGAACGCGGAGAGCGCCAGCACGGTATGGCTGGCCTCCAGCAGCTTGTAATACGATTTTCCGCCGGTCGTGCGGATGCGGCCGGCCTGGTTTCCGGTGGCGTCCCGGACGAGTTGCATGAGCGCGTTCTTCGGGCCGAGCAGAGCGAGCGCCGCGCCCTGGGTGAGCGCCCCGGCGCCGAGGATCCCCGCGCTGACGACCTTGTCGGTCTCGGTGATGCGCGTGCTGCCCGGGGCCAGCAGCTTCAACGCATCTCGATAGCTGAGGCTCGAACGGCGCGGCATGCCGCCCCTTCCGCTGCTGGCGATCGGGATTCTTCAAGGATAGAAACTTCAGTGACGGAAAGCTATCGATTCCGCACCGGGCGGCTGCTTTGCGACGACTTTTCCATTCATTCATCTCATTCATCTGCTAAATGCGGCCAAGGCGTCGGACCCCTATGGTCGAGCGGTGGACGACACACGGGTACGGCAGGCGTACGGGGCGTTCGCGGAGCTCTACATCGAACTGTTCGGCAGCACCGCCGCGGTGCACCCGGACGACCTCGCCCTCATCGGGCGGCACCTGGCCGGCCGGACCGGCCCGGTGCTCGACCTCGGGTGCGGACCGGGGCACCTCACCGACCACCTCCGGTCGCTGGGCGTCGACGCCACCGGGATCGACATGGTTCCCGAGTTCGTCGCGCACGCGCGGGCCACCCATCCGGGCGGCGCGTACCGGCTCGGGTCGCTGCACGACCTCGCCGTCCCCGACCACTCCGTCGACGGCATCCTCGCCTGGTACTCGCTGATCCACCTCCCGCCACCGGATCTCGACGCCGTGCTGGCGGGGTTCCGGCGCGCGATCGTGCCGGGTGGACCGCTCGTGGTCGGCATCTTCGCCGGTGACGAGGTGAGCGCCTTCGACCACAAGGTCGCCACCGCGTACCGCTGGCCGGTGGACGAGTTCTCCGCGCGGCTGCGGCGGGCCGGGTTCGCCGAGGTCGAACGCCTGACACGCCTGTACGACGAGACCCACCGGCCGCACGCCGCCATCGCGGCCGTGGCGTCCGGCGCCTGAGCGCGCGCCGTCGTCGGCGCCGGGAAAATGGGCGCGAACGTCTGCCGTCCGCTGTGTCAGGATCGGCGTTCGGAGTTCGACGGCCGGAAGGACACCATGCCCGCGTACGCCATCGCCCACCTCCAGGACGCCGCCCCGCACCCGGACATCGCCGAGTACATCGAGCGTCTCCCGGCCACCCTCGCCCCGTACGGCGGCCGTTTCCTCGTGCACGCCACGCCGCACGAGGTGAAGGAGGGCGCCTGGCCCGGCGCGGTCGTGATGCTCGGCTTCCCCGGGATCGCCGAGGCGCGCGCGTGGTGGGACTCGCCCGCGTACCAGGAGATCGCGCCCCTGCGCTCCCGGCACATCGAGGGCGACATCATCCTGGTCGAGGGCGTCCCCGACGACTACTCACCGACCGGCATCGTGCAGGCGATCCGGGCGGCGCTGCCCTGAGCCGGACCGGCCGGCGCGCCCGTGACCTCGGCGTCGTCGTCGGAACGCTGCCCACCGGACGCCACAACGCGATCACCGACGTCCCCGGCGTCCTGGTGGGGCACACCACCGTGGACGACGGCGGCGACCTGCACACCGGCGTCACAGCGATCGTGCCGAGCGGGCTCGGCCCCGGACGGTGGACTCTGCCGGCGGCGGTGTTCTCCGGCAACGGGCACGGGAAACTCGTCGGCTCGACCCAGGTGGACGAACTCGGCGTACTGGAATCCCCGGTCGTGCTGACCGCGACGCTGTCGGTGTTCCGGGCGGCGGACGCGCTGCTCGGCTGGTTGATGGAGCGCCGGCCGGACGGGGTGTCGTTCAACCCCCTGGTCGGCGAGACGAACGACGGGCACCTGTCCGACATCCGCCGCCGCCCGATCACCGAGGACCACGTCCTGGCCGCCATCGCTCAGGCGACCGACGGGCCGCCCGCCGAGGGCTGCGTCGGTGCCGGCGCCGGCACCACCGCGCTGGGCTTCAAGGGCGGCATCGGCACCTCGTCCCGGACCGTGCGGGCCGCCGGCCGTACGGGGACTGTCGGCGCGCTGGTCCAGTCCAACTTCGGCGGCGTCCTCAGAGTGCTCGGCGTGCCGATGCCGGCCGAAGAACTGGTCCCCGCCGCCGACCGGGCCGAGCCGCCCGGCAACTCGTGCATGATCGTGGTGGCCACCGACGTACCGCTGGACGCGCGACAGCTCGGGCGGGTCGCCCGCCGGGCGGTGTTCGCCATGGCCCGGGTCGGCGCGTCCTTCAGCGGCACCAGCGGCGACTACGCGATCGGGTTCACCACGTCGGATCAGCAGCCGATCCCGGACGGGGAGATCGACCCGGTGTTCGCGGCCGTGCTGGACGCGGTCGAGGAGGCGCTGCTGAACTCGCTGTTCACCGCGGTCACCACCACGGGCGTGGGTGGCCGTACCAGTCACGCGGTTCCGCACCGGGCCGTGCTCGAGCGGCTGACGGCGGCTGGCCGGCTGATTCCGGAATCACCGGCGGAAACGCGCTGATTGCTCGCAACCCGGCCCGCCCCGCCCAGCCGCGGTGGCTACGGTTGACGCTGCCGGAGGGTCCGGCCGAGGAGGCGTCGAACTGGCCGTGGACGGCTATGGCGTGCAGGTCACGCTCGTGTTCGTGTTGGTGTTGGTGAACGCGGTGTTCGCGGGCAGCGAGATGGCGTTGGTGTCGCTGCGGGAGAGCCAACTGCAGCGCCTGGAGCGGACCTCCCGGGGCGGCCGGGTGCTGGCGAAGCTGGCGCGGGATCCGAACCGCTTCCTGGCCACCATTCAGATCGGCATCACGCTGGCCGGTTTCCTCGCCTCGGCCGCCGCCGCGGTGTCCCTCGCGGCGCCGCTGGTGAGCCCGCTGGGATTCCTCGGGTCGGCCGCCGAGCCGGTCTCGGTCGTCGTCGTCACCATCATCCTGACCTTCGTCACGCTGGTGCTCGGCGAGCTGGCGCCGAAGCGGATCGCGATGCAGCGTGCCGAGGGCTGGGCGCTGCTGGTGGCCCGCCCGATCGACGCGCTGTCGACGTTCTCCCGCCCGGCGGTGTGGCTCCTGAGCAGGTCGAGCGACGCCGTCGTACGCCTGGCCGGCGGCGACCCCCGGGCGCGCCGGGAGGAGGTCACCACCGAGGAGCTGCGGGACATGGTCGCCGCGCAGCGCAACCTCACCCCGGAGCACCGCACGATCATCTCGGGCGCGTTCGAGGTGGCCGAGCGGATCCTGCGGGAGATCCTCGTCCCGCGCCGCGACGTCGTCACGTTGTCGGCGGATCTGTCCGCGCCGCAGGCGCTGCGCGAGCTGGGCAGGTCGGGGCAGACACGCGCCCCGGTCGTGGGTCGCGGCGGACTGGACGACACCGTCGGCGTGGTGCACATGCGTGACCTACTCGACCAGGAAGGGCCGGTCGCCGACCACGCCAGCCCGGCGGTGTACCTGCCGGAGACGCTGAAGGTGACCGAGGCGATCCGGGAGCTGCGCGCCCAACGGCAGCAGTTCGCGCTCGTGGTCGACGAGCGCGGGTCCATCGACGGCATCGTCACGATGGAGGACCTGGTCGAGGAGATCGTCGGGGAGATCTACGACGAGACCGACCGGGACGTGCAGGCCGTCGTACGGGAGGCGGACGGCGCGCTGCTGATGCCCGGCGGGTTCCCGCTGCACGACCTGGTCGACGTGGGCATCGACCTCGACGAGGCCACCCTCGAAGCCGGGGACTACACGACGGTGGCCGGCCTGGTCCTGGCGCATCTCGGCCACATCCCGAAGGCCCCCGGCGAGACGGTCGAGCTGCCCGGCCTGAGCGCCGAGGTGGCGGAGGTGACGGGCCGGGCCATCACCCGGGTACGCCTGCGGACGACGCCGACGCGCGACGAGCCGGACTCCTGAGTCCGGCCGTACTCGTCAGCCTGGCTCGGCGTCGAAGCTCCGGCGGGCCTGCTCGATCTGGGGCAGGTGCGCGTCGGCCCAGTCGAGCAGGACGTCGATCGGCGCACGCAGGGTCTTGCCCAGCCGCGTGATCCGGTACTCGACCGCGACCGGCCGGGTCGCCACCACGTGGCGTTCGACGATGCCGTTGCGTTCGAGCCGTCGCAGCGTCGCCGTGAGCGACTTCTGTGTCACCGCCGGGATCGCGCGGCGCAGCTCGTTGAAGCGACAAGGGCGTTCGCACAGCTCGTTGAGGACGCTCAGCGACCACTTGTCCAGCACCTGATCGAGCAGCTCGCGGTGCGGGGCGTCGATGCGCAGCTCGTCGGCGCGAGCGCCTGCGGTATCGCCCATGAAACCAGGTCTCCTTGAAGTGTCCTTCGTCAACTAGGTATCAATGGTAAACCACCTAGGTCCCGATGGAGGAGACACGATGTCCGTCACCCGCTTCAGCCCTGCCGGTCTTCAGCCGCACACGCCGTACCACCACGTGGCGGTGGGCACCGGCGCCCGTCACATCCACGTCAGTGGCCAGGTCGCGCGACTGGGCGACGGCACCCCTGTCGCACCGGGCGACCTCGGTGGGCAGGTCGCGCAGGTGCTGCGCAACACCGGGCGCGCCCTCGCCGGCGCCGACGCCTCGTTCCAGGACGTGGTCCGGCTGACCTTCTACGTCACCGGCTGGACGCCGGACAAGATCGGGCCGTTCATGGCCGGCATCGAGTCGGTCGCCGAGGAACTCGGGCTGCCCCAGCCGCTTCCGCCGGCGTCGCTGATCGGCGTCGAGTCCCTCTTCGAGCCCGACGTACTCGTGGAGCTGGAGGCGACCGCCGTCGCGGAGTGAGATGGAGCAGGCAGCATCACCGGACAGCGACCCGGGGCCGCGGTCGGCGGATTTCCGCCGGCCGCGGGTTGCTGCGTGGTCGAGGGAGCGGTGAAATCTGATGGACACCCGCAACGTTGCGATCAGGCCGCGCGTGTAGTCGCCGATGAGGGACTTCGACGACTTTTACGCGGCGAGCTACGCGGACCTGACGGTGCAGGTGTACGCCTACTTCGGCGACCTGCACGAGGCCCAGGACGTCGTTCAGGAGGCGTTCTGCCGGGCGCTCGCCCGATGGCGGCAGGTCTCCGGCTACGACGACCCCGCCGCCTGGGTCCGGCGGGTCGCCTGGAACCTCGCGACCAGCCGCTGGCGGAGACTGCGCGTGATGCGGGCGTTTCACCGACGCCAGCGCGGCGAGCCGGTCGTCGCGGGACCGGAACCGGACCACGTCGCGCTGGTCGAGGCCCTGGCCTCGGTGCCCGCCGCGCAGCGGCGGGCAATGGTGCTTCGCTATCTCGCCGACCTGCCGGTCGCGGAGATCGCCGACCGCGAGGGGGTGCCCGAAGGCACCGTCAGGTCATGGCTGCATCGCGGTCGGGCCACGCTCGCCGCCCGGCTCGGCCCCGAACACATGGAGAAGTCGCATGCCTGAGGACATCACCGAGGAGCAGACCCGGAACGCTTTCGCCCTCATGCGCGCGGAGACTCTGACACACATCCGCCCACCGGGAACCGCGGCGGCGCAGCGGACCGTACGGAACCGGCGCCGCACCGGAATCGCCGCCCTCGCCGCCGGCGTCGGGATCGTGGTGGCGGGTGGCGTCGCCGTGACCCACCTGGCCACAAGCGAGCGATCCGCCACCCCGCCTGCGGCACCGAGCCTGTCGCCGTCCCCGTCGGAACTGCCCGCCGAACAACTCGACCGCATGGCCGCCACAGCAGCCGCCGCGCTCGGGATCACCTCCGTGGACAACAAGCAGCGCAGACGTGAGGGAAAAGGGCCCATCCTCATGATCGGCTCCGAGCCCGCCCGGCGCGGCGGCATCAGTGGCACCGGGTACAACGAGAACAAGACCGGCGTCTACGTGCTCGACGTCCTGTGCGTCGGGGAAGGGACGCTCCGGACGCGGTTCTGGGCCGCGACCTCGGGGGCGGACGAGGCCGGGGATCCGGCCCCCATCCCTCCCGACGCCGCCGAGGCGCAGGTGCCCTGCAGTGACGAGCCGGAGCGCGTAAGCCTCAGCGTGCGCGCGCCCTGGCCCAAGAAGGTCTACGTCTCGATCGAGCCGGACCAGGCGGCCGAAGGGCGCGCCGCCCACGCGTCACTCGTCCGCGTACCGTAGCGCCGCCCGGGCCGCTCCCGAGTCTCGTCGGCGGCCGCGTCGCCCGGTTCCGCTCGTCCAGCGTCGCCGTCGCCGGCTCGGGTACGAGCGGCTACGAGCGCGCTTGGGTGAGGCCTGCGACTTCCGCGTCCATCGTCATCCGCGCATCCATGGAACGAGCCCCTCCCTCGGATAGATCCACCACCACAGGAGGTACGCGGGTGGCCAGTAGGTCACGGCGGCGACGGCGAGATACCAGGGACGCCATCCGTCGAGCAATCCGCGGTAGTCGTGGGCATCAGCCCAGCCGTACACGGCCCAACTCCACAGCGCATAGCCGGCAAGGAGGGCGAGAGACCAGCCGACCCGAGCTGTTCTCCCGGGCCTCCGCCCGCGTCGGCGGAACAGCGCCTCTCGCGCACGCCAGGCCACGCGTACATCATGATCCTGCCTTGCCAAGGTCACGACCTGTTGGGGAGTTGAGACCGTGATCCGGCGGAACGACCCGCTCGCTCTGATGACGATCGTCATGTGCACGGCGGCCGGCGCTTTCGGCCTCGTAACGCCCTCCCGCATCGTCGACACCCAGCAGTTGCTGCTGATGGTTCTCACGCCGCTCGGCACGTGCGTACTGCTCATGTACCTCGCGGGGCCGGCTGCCTTCGTGGCGGTGACCCGCACGCATGTCGTCGTGGGCAACCCACTCGTCAGATACAGCGTTCCACGGTCACTGGTCGACGGAGTCCGGCTCGACGGGTTCGACATCGAGCTGCGAGTCTCCGGGCACCCGCCTGTTCCGATTGCCGCCCTGACCCCCAGCGTGGGTGGCCATCACCGGGTGCGTCCGGGCGGGTACCAGACGCGCTTGAACAAGATCGCGGCGCTCCTGGACCACACGCCGGCGACGCCCGTAGCCGGCACGATGGTGCGCCGCTACCGGTATGCGCACCTCGGTCTCTTGACGGTGGACGTGCTGGCTCTGGTCGGAATGGTGCTCTACATCAGAACCGAAACGCTCGCGTAGAAGCGAACCGTGCCCCTACGGTCCAGGGTCAGCTGGACCGTAGGGGCACCTGGTCGACCACGCTCACCCGAGCCGTTTCCGGTGACCTGGGTGGGCCACCGGGATCAGCCCGCGGTGCAGGAACGGATCTGCGGTCTGGCGCCGCTGTTGCCGTTCATCATCGTGGTGAAGCCGAAGGTGTTGCCGCTGCCGTTGGACCGCATCGTCATCACGTAACCGGTGCTGTCCCAACTGGGGGAGCCGTTCCAGGTGGTGGAGACCCGCTGCGGCGGGGTCAGAGCCACGACCACGGTCCAGTTGCTGGCCCCCTGAACCGTCACCGAGGTGTTGTACCGGTCACCCCAGACGTTGGGGGTCGTCGCCGTCGCTGTGCATCCGCCGCTGGGAGGCGGAGTGGTCGGCGGCGGAGTGGTCGGCGTGCCGGTCGGCGGCGGAGTGGTCGGCGGCGGAGTTCCGTCCGGGGCCACCGCTCGGCCGGTGCTCGGTGAGATCATGCCCGGGCAGAGGTTGCGGCTGGTCAGGTTGGCCATGATCTGCGGAATCGCGTCGCGGGTGTTCTGAATGCCGTCGTGCATCAGGATCACCTGGCCGTCCTGGAGGCGGCTGGCGTTGGAGACGATCTGGCTGACGCTGGCGCCGTTCCAGTCCTGGGAGTCGACGTCCCAGATCACCTGGCGCAGGCCGAGCGACGAGGCGACCGACTGGAGGGTCGAGTTCGTCTCCCCGTAGGGCGGGCGGAACAACTGCGGCCGGACGCCGGTCGCCGCCTGGATCGCCGAGTTGGTCTGGGAGAGGTCCGACTGCATCTGGCTCTGGTTCATCGAGGTCATGTGCGCGTGGTTCCAACTGTGGTTGGCCACCCACATGCCCGCGTCGACCTGGGCCCGCGCGGCGGACTGGTTGTTCTGCACGTTCTGGCCGACGTTGAACATGGTCGCCCGTACGCCGTTCGCGCGCAGCACGGACAACAGCGCGCTGGTGCTGCCGGTCGGCCCGTCGTCGAAGGTGAGGCCGACGTACCCGTTGCAGGTGGCGGCGCTGGACGGAGTGGCGGCGACCGCAAGGCCGGCGGCGCCCAGCGCCACAGTGGAGGCGAGCACTGCCAACCGGAAGGTGAGACGCGATTTTCGGGGAGTGGACGGGCGGCGGGAGCCGCGGATGCTGGCGTACATGCGCAGGTCCTCCTTGGGACGAGTGACACCCGACGACGCATGGCTTCAATCGACGCATGCTGATGTCGCAGTGTTCGGAGTATTGCAGCGGCGTTTCGAACAGGTCAATGATTTTCCGGAAGTTTTCCGGAAGGATCGGCTCCCAGTCAGTCGCTGCGCATCCGGACCCATCAGTCGCCATCGCTCGGTGGCTGGGCGACGCGAGGCGGCATGACCGCCGGTGGAGCGCACGAAAAAGGGCCGCCCCGGTTTCCCGAAGCGGCCCCTCAACTGCTGTGCGCCCGAAGGGACTCGAACCCCTAACCTTCTGATCCGTAGTCAGATGCTCTATCCGTTGAGCTACGGGCGCTTGTGCTCGGCCAGTCTACACAACCGGCTTTCGCGCGGAGACTCCGGGATTCGAACCCGGGAGGGGCTTTAAGACCCCAACCGCATTAGCAGTGCGGCGCCATAGACCAGACTAGGCGAAGTCTCCCTGGCGACCCTGAGGTCACCGCGCCCGAGGATACAGGCCCGCACCCGCCCGGGGCAAAGCGGATGCCGGGACCGGCCCTCACGACGCGTTTCCGTCGTGTGCCAGATCACGTCCACGGCTACGCTCCATCGATATGCAGGAGCAGCCGCCGAGCGATCCGCCCCGTCGCGAGCCTGCCGCGAAGGCCCGGCGGACCCGCTCCACCCGACCCACGTTCAGCCCGCCACCCACGCCGGAGCCTCCCGCCGGGAGCGCGACGAGCGACACACCGCCACCCCGGCGTCCGCGCCGGGCCGCGCCGACTGTCGTCTTCCAGCCGCCGGCGGCCGACGCCGCAGCGCCGGCACCGCGACCACGCCCGGCCGCCGAGCCTTCGACAAACGATCCGGGTACGCCTGCCGCCGCGCAGCCCGACCCCGTGCCCGCGGAGGCCGAAGCGAGTACGCCTTCCCCCGAGCCGGCCGCGCGATCACGCCGTCCGGCCGAGGAGTCGGTGCCGACCGAGCCGCCGAGCGAGGACGAGACGCCGAAGCGGACCCGCCGTGCGCCCGCCGCGAAGAAGGCCGTCCCGAAGAAGGCCGCTCCCCCGGTCAAGAAGGCCGCTCCCGCCGTCAAGAAGGCAACCCGGACCGTCAAGAGCGCCAAGACCCCCACGACCACGGAGGCCTCGACGGCGGCCACGGACGCCACCGCCGTCACGGCGACCCCTCCGGCACCGGAGACACCCCCGTCAGCGGTCGACCCCGCCGAGCCCGCAGCCGCAGCCGGCGATCAAGCCCTGGCCGTCGATCAACCCGCCGTCGACGAGAGTCGCAAGACCGAACCGCCCGCCCTGGACCCGCCGGAAGAAGCGCAGCCGCACGACAAGACCGAGAACCTGCCGGCCACCGTCGACGGCCGGCACGCCGCGCGTACCCAGGAAAAGGGCTGGCGGGCGGTGGGGCCGCAGCTGCGCGACCACCCCGGGTTCGCCCCGGAGCTGCTGGCGCTGGCGGCGGTGGACGCGCTCGGGCCGCGCGCCCGGGACTGGGTGGAGCAGGTCCGGCGGGCCTACCCGGAGGCGGACGCCGACGGGGTGGCCCGGCTGGCGACCCGGCGGTTCGTCCGGATGGCCGGTACGGGTGGGGCGCTGGCGGCCGGCGCCGGGATGTTCGCGCCGGTCGCGGAGCTGGCAGCGGTGCTGTGGACGCAGGCGAACCTGGTGCTGCACCTGGCCGCCGCGTACGGGCGGGATCCGGCGCATCCGGATCGGGCGGCCGAGCTGCTGGTGCTGACGTTGGTGCACCCGGACGAGGGCACCGCACGGGCGGCGCTGGCGGCGGCTCGCACGGCCGACGAGCCGGCGGACGGGCCGTTGGGGCGGGTGGCGGAGGCGGCGTGGCGGCTGGCGACGCCGGTGGCGGCGCAGGCGGGCGGGTGGCTCGGGCTGCGGCTGGCCGCCCGGCGCCTGCCGGGTGCGGCGGCGTTGGCGGCGGCGATCGGCGGTACGGCGACGGCCGAGCGGGTGGCCGCGCGGGCGGTCGCCCGGTACCGGCCCGGCCGTACCTGATCGACGCCGGTTCGGCGAGGTGGCGGGGTCCGTCGGGCCGCGACACCGCCACCTCGCCGACCCGGCGAAGCCATCAGGCCGACAGCCGGGATCAGAGCCAGTCGAACCAGGACTTGGGCAGCATCGCGTACCCGACGAACGCGAAGATGTCGAGCAGCGTGTGCGCGACGATCAGCGGGGCGACCCGGCGGGTGCGCAGGTAGAACAGCCCGAAGATCACACCCATGACGGCGTTGCCGACGAACGCGCCGAAGCCCTGGTAGAGGTGGTAGGAGCCGCGCAGCAGGGCGCTCGTGGCCAGCACCGCGCCGATGCGCCAGTTGAGCTGCCGCAGCCGGGTGATCAGGTAGCCGACCACGATCACCTCCTCCAGCACGGCGTTCTGCACGGCGGCGAGGATCAGCACCGGCACCGTCCACCAGAGGTCGGGCAGCGCGGCCGGGACCAGGGTGGCGTTGAGGCCGAGCTGCGCCGCCGCCCAGAACAGCGCCAGCCCGGGCAGGCCGATGAGCGCGGTCAGGCCCGCGCCCCGGGCCAGGTCCGAGCCGGGCCGCCGGAAGTCGACGCCGAGCGTCCGTGCCGGGTCGCCGGGGTCGCGCGCCAGCAGGTGTACGGCGAGCAGCACCGGCAGCAGCGCGAAGACGATCCCGAGCAGCTGGTACGTCAGGTCGAGGTACGGCCGGGCGGACGCTGAGGTGTTCAGCGCGGCGGTCTGCTTGGACAGCCCACCGGTAGCGGTCAGCTTCGCGATCAGCGACACCAGCGCGTACACGGCCGACTGGCCGAGGGACAGACCGAGCACGAGCAGCGTCTCGGTGCCCAGCATCCGGCGGGAGACCGGGCGGGCCAGCTCGTCAACCGTCACCGGACCATGAAATCACTTCGGCGTCCCGGCCCGGCGATCGCACATTCTGTGCGACCGACGTACACGCTCCGTGGAGATTCTATGGCTGCCGATCCGCCCGTACGGAGAAGGAGCGTGCCCCTGTGGAGAACTTCGCGCGGCTGCTGAAGGAGAGCTGGGCCCTGGTCGAGGAGGACCGGGAGCGGCTCAGTGGTCACTTCTACGCCCGGCTGTTCCTCCTCGACCCGGAGCTGCGCAAGCTATTCCCGGTGCAGATGAACGGGCAGGGCGACCGGATCCTGGAGGCGATCGTCACCGCCACCCAGACCGTGGGCGACCCGGAGAGCTTCGACGAGTACCTGCGGGCGCTGGGCCGGGACCACCGGAAGTACCACGTGACGGCCGAGCACTACGCGACCATGGGTGTCGCGCTGCTCGACGCGCTGCGCAGCACCGCCGGGGACGGCTGGAACCTGGAGTACGACCAGGCGTGGCGGGAGGCGTACGCGAGCATCAGCGCGCGGATGCTGGCCGGCGCGGAGGCCGACGGCAACCCGCCGTACTGGCACGCCGAGGTGCTCACCCACGAGCGGCACGGCCCGGACACGGCGGTGCTGACCGTACGCGCGCTCCAGCACCCGCTGCCCTGGCAGGCGGGGCAGTACGTCAGCGTGGAGGTGCCCCGCTACCACCCGCGGGTGTGGCGGACGTACTCGGTGGCGAACGCGCCGAACGAGGAGAACGTGCTGGAGTTCCACGTGCGTACGCCGCCCGGCGCGGCCGGCTGGGTGTCCGGGGCGCTGGTGCGCCGCACCAAGCCGGGTGACCTGCTGCGGGTGGCCGCGCCGATGGGCTCGATGACGCTTGATCCGGAGTCCACCCGGGACGTCCTCTGCGTGGCCGGCGGGGTCGGGCTGGCGCCGATCAAGGCGCTGGTGGAGGAGCTGACCCGGGTCAACCGCACCCGCTGGGTGCACGTCTTCTACGGCGCGCGCCGCCCGGACGAGCTGTACGGGCTGGCCGGCCTGGAGGACCTGGTCGCGACCCACCCGTGGTTGTCGGTGACGCCGTCGTGCAGCGAGGACCCGGACTTCGGCGGCGAACTCGGTGACGTGTCCGAGGTGGTCACCCGGTACGGGCCGTGGACCACGCACGACTGTTACGTCTCCGGCTCGGCCGCGATGGTCCGGGCCACCCTGCGGGCGCTCGCCGCCGACGACGTCCCGCCGGACCACATCCGGTACGACACGTTCGGCAACCTCTGAACCTTGCTCCCCCCGAGCCGGGTCGCGGGCCCCCGCCCCCTGGGGCACGCGACCCGGCCCCCCGTTTCAGTAGCGCCAGGGGGTGCCGGTCTCGCGGTACTCCTCCACCGGCACGAGCGGCACGCCGGGCGCCATCCGGTCGACGTAGAGCCGCCCGTCCAGGTGGTCGATCTCGTGCGCGACCAGCCGCGCCATCGCGTACTCGAACGAGGTGATCACCCGGCTGCCGTCCCAGAGCGCGTGTTCCACGTCGATCCGCAGCGGCCGGGGCACCAGGCCGCGGTGGTCGAAGAAGGAGAGGCACCCCTCGTACTGCTCGTCGGTCTCGGCGGCGGTGTCCACGACGCGCGGGTTGAGCAGCACCACCGGTTCGGCCGCGCGGTCGGCGGGCCGGACCAGCGCGGCGGACCAGCCGATGCCGAGCTGGGGCGCGGCGAGGCCGACGCCCTTGCTGAACGGGTGCAGCTCGTCCAGCCGGGCCAGCATCGCGGCGAGCCGGTCGATGACCTGCCGGGCGTGCCGTTCCTCGGCCGGCAGGTCGAACTGGCGGGCCGGCTGCCGCAGCAGGTCGTCGCCGCGCTGCACGATGCCCACGGCACGCATCCGGTCGCTGGCCCGAACCCGGGCGCCGCCGGTGGGCGCGCTGTCCGGCTCGGCGTCCGCCTGCGGGCTGCGGAACCGCCACTGCATCCGGTAGCGGGCGTTGAGCGGCGGGTCGTCGGTCCCCCAGTCGAAGATCACCCGGTCGCCGTCGGAGGCACGCTGGATCGGCGTACGCAGCGGTCCTTCCTCGGCCGACAGCGAGGTCTCCGCGCCCCACACCTTGGGGTCGAGGTCCGCGGGCAGGTCGAGCCGCACCGCCAGGTGCCGGGTGGGCAGGCGTACGGCCCGCTGGAACCAGGGGCCCCACTTGTCCTGGCCGACGCGGTACGCGTACTCGATGGTGACCCGGTCGCCCGGGTAGAGCGGGAAGCGTCCCTCGTCGTTCTCGAAGAGCAGCCAGATCTCCTTGAACGCGTCCCGGTCGTGCTTGGCCCGCCAGTGCATCGGCTCGCGTCCGTTGCCGTCGTCCCGGTACGCGGTCAGTTGCAGCTCGGCGAAGGTGAGCGGGTGTTCCCGGTGGTGCCGGTTGGAGCGGCCCGGGTCGTTCGGGTAGCGGTCGACGGCGACCCGGACCAGGTAGCGGGTGACCGGTTCGGTGCCCGCGTTGTACAGCTCCCGCCGGATCGCGCAGTGGTAGCCGTCGCCGATGTGGGTGAGCGTGGCCACCTCGCGCTCGACCACGAGGCCGGTGCCGGGCGGCAGCCACTGCCCGGGGACCGGCGGGTCGCGGTGCGCTCCGCCGGCGCGGCCGTGCCGCAGCTCGTCGTACTCCCGGAAGCGCTGCCAGATCGCGCCGCTGGCCTCCAGGACGGCCTCGGCGCGGCGGGCGAAGTCCTCGGTGGGCCGGTGCCGGCGCCCTTCGACGTGGCTGACGTAGGACGGGTCGAAGCCCATCAGCGTCGCCAACTGCTTCTTGGACAGCCCTCGGCCGGTCCGGTGCCGGGCAAGTTCCGCCGCGAACGAGTCCGCGGCACGCTCGATCGGTGAGGTCGTCATCAGCTTCCTCGTGGCGGGAAGCCCATTTTCACGTTGGGTGGCCGAACGTGTACGGAAACTGCCTCATATTCGACATACACCTTGACATCTGAACGGAGCGCATCGATCCTTACACCGTGCGTCGCCGTTTCCGGCGGCGTTTTTCGTCTTCCGGGCCGGGTAGTACGCGACCGGCGCCGGAGTGACCGGGACCTCCCCGCGACACCGCGACGTCACTTCCCCTCCCGCCGAGGGAGTGGTTAGGCTAGCCTTAGCTTCGGTCGACGGCACGCGCCGGCCGACAGGGCGACCAGACAGGGGACGGCCAGGTGACTGCGGTGATGCCGGGGCGCGACGCCGCCACCCCGTTCGCCCCGGTGACCGCGACCCTGCGCGCCATGTTCGGCACCGACGACCTGCCCGGGCTCGCGCCCGGCCTGCTGGTCCGCGACGAGCTGGACCGCTGGTCCCCGGCCGCCCGGCTGATCGACGGCACGCTGCTTCCCGAGTTCCTGACCCGCGCCGGCCGCCGCTGGGGCGGCACCCCGCACGCCTGTGCCGCGCTCGCGTGGAAGTCCTACAGCTACTGGACGGCGCTCCCAGCGGTGCTCGGCTGGGCGTCGGCCCGGCGGGTGCCGCTGCTCGACCCGGCCGACGTCCTCGTGCACTTCGAGGACCACCACCAGCTGCTCACGCTGGGGCTGCGCGCGTTCACCCCGGTGGCGGTGCTGCCCGGTGACCCGCTGGCGCTGGCCGGCGCGCCGGGTGTGGTCGTGGTGCCGGACGAGGCCGCGCTGCTCGGCGCGCTGCGCGCGTCCCTGCTCGACGCGCACTTCGCCCCGCTGATCGCCGCCATCCAGGGCGAGGTGCGGATCGGCACCCGTACGCTGCTCGGCTCGGTGGCCTCCGGCATCGCGCACGGCATCCTGCGCGCGGCGGACGCGCTGCCCGGCTCGTCCGTGGCGACCGTCGGCGCGCTGCTCGGCGCGCTCGACCTGAACGACCTGGTCGAACTGGTGCCCGGCCCGGCCGGCGAGCCGACAGTGCAGCGGCGCACCTGCTGCCTGGCGTTCACGCTGCCCCGGCCCAAGGTGTGCCAGGGCTGCTGCGTCCGCCAGGGCTGACCGCTCAGTCGGCCAGCGGCCGGACGTCCCACAACCACACCCCGCCGGTACGGGTGGGCGTGATCCCGCTCAGCTCCGTCATCGCCCGGCGCAGCGCGTCGGCCTGCGGCAGCCGGGGGTCGAGGATCACCGCGCCGGCCCGCCAGTAGCGCAGGTCGTCGACGGCGGCCACCCGGTCCTGCGGCGTGATCGGCGGAACCGCGTCGGTGCGCCGTACCGTCTCGAAGAACGTGCTGGTGGGACGCGGCGGCGCGGTGAACAGCGCGATCCGGTCCCCGCCGGGGCGGGTGTCCGGATAGAGGAAGTAGCCGCGGGCCAGCGGCATGTCCAGCCGGGTCTCGGCGGACCAGCGCAGCGGAACCGCGTACGTGGTGTCGGGCAGCGGCAGCGTGACGATGCTGCGTCCGTCGGCGACGTAGGGGCGCCAGGCGCCGGAGGTGACGAACGCCGGGGTCGGTTCGAGGCGCTTGGCCGGCAGCGGGGTGGGCAGGATCGGCAGCAGCGCCATCGCGAGCACGGTGACGGTGGCGAACCGGATCTGCCCGCGTGCGTCCGGATGCCGGGCGGCCAGCCGGCGGACCCGCTCGGCGCCGAGCGCGAGCAGCACGCCGATGATCGGAGTGAGCGCGAGCGACCAGCGGGTGGGCACCACCGAGTGCAGGACCGGCAGGTTCTCCAGCGCGGCCCACGGGCCGGGGATGCCGGTGTCGCGTCCGTCGTAGCGGATCTCCCGGCCGAGCGAGAAGAGCGCGAACACGAGGCCGACCGCGGCCAGGCCGAGCACCACCGCGTTGCGGCGCATCCACCAGACCAGCGCGGCCACCAGGATCACCAGCGGCCAGCCGAAGAACGCGTTCTCCTCGGTGGCGTTCTTGACCAGCGGTTCACTGCCCCGGGCGTCACCGGCCACCGACTCCCGGGACCAGGCGACGTACGCGGCGAGGTCGGTGGAGTAGCCCCGGATCAGCGTGGAGAGCCCGCTGTACGCGCCGGGACCGAAGAACTGGACCCAGAGCGGGTACGCGAGCAGCGCCCCGGCGACCACCGCGGCCACGGCGAGTCCGGCGGCGAACGGGCGGGCCGCCGAGCGCAGCGCGGGACGGCCGAGTACGAGCGCCAGCACCACCACGCCGAGGCCGATGGCGGTCATCAGCAGGATCTCCAGGTTGAGGAACGCCTGCCAGACGATCACCAGGGCAAGGAGTACGCCGTTGCGCAGCCACCGGCCGGGCTCGGCCAGGCGCAGCGTCCGCCAGATGATCAGCGGCACCACGAACTGGCTGACGATGTTGGGGTGCGAGTTGGCGTGCGAGATCATCGCCGGCGCGAACGCGCAGAAGGCGGCACCCAGCCAGGCCGGACCGCGAGACTGCACGACAACTCGGGAGAGAAGGAAATACCAGGACACGCCGGTGGCGGCGAGCCCGAGGGTGAGGAAAATCAGGAATGACCAGCGCGGACCCGCCCAGAGCGTGACCGGGGTCAGCGGTAATGAAACAGATAATACGGACGTATTGGCCATGAGATTGACGACATCCGGCACATTCATCCGGTCCGAGGTGAACGGATAGGCGAAATCGGTGACGACGCGCGCACCATGCGCCATCATCCATTCGAATTGCGCCTGATCTGTCCGATTGTCCCGGACCCCGTTGCGGGGGTCCACCCACAACCGGGCGGTGACCCAGAGCGCGAGCAGCACGAAGCTGAGCACGGCGAGCACATCGATCCGCCTGCCGTGCCCCGTTTTCGCCGGGTCCGCCGCTGATTCCGGAGTAGTCATGACATTTCAGAGCGTAGTCAGGGTATGACCGGCAGGTGCAATGTTCCG
This sequence comes from Micromonospora sp. C41, assembly GCF_018070485.1. Lineage (NCBI taxonomy): Bacteria > Bacillati > Actinomycetota > Actinomycetes > Micromonosporales > Micromonosporaceae > Micromonospora > Micromonospora sp. C41. The sequence continues at coordinate 42,804 of NZ_JAGPXP010000005.1, forward strand.
CAGACTCACGTACTATGTGCCGAGTTCGCCGACCGCCGATCAGGCACCCCTCCGCATCACAATTCGGCCCCCCTCCGTCCCCCGATTTCCCCCTCAGCCATCCAGATGGTTGACTCTGACGGTCCAGGCGCGGGTCAGTCATATCGTGAGGAATCGACGCATGGCAGAAATCACTGGGGACCAGCGCGTCCAGTCCGAGGTGCTCGAAGGCCTCGCGACCGCTGTCAACCACCGGCAGTGGTTCGTCGAGCTGGCGGTGCCCTACCTCGGTGACAACCCGATCGAAATCGGCAGCGGCCTGGGCGACTACGCCTCCGCGTGGGCCGAGCAGGTGCCCCGGATCACCGCCACCGAGGCGGACCCGGACCGGCTGGTCCAGCTCAAGGAGCGGCTGGCCGACCACCCGGGCGTCGAGGTCCGGCAGATGCTGCTCCCGCACCACGAGCGTGGCGACTACAGCGCGGCCGTCTCGTACAACGTGCTGGAGCACATCGACGACCACGTGGGCGCGCTGCGCAGCATGCGCGACCTGGTCCGCCCCGGCGGCGCGGTGGTCATCATCGTGCCGGCGTTCCAGTTCGCCATGAGCCCCGCCGACATCGCCACCGGCCACGTCCGCCGCTACACCAAGAAGACGCTCGCCGCGGCCATGACCGAGGCCGGCCTCACCGTGGAGCGGATCCACTACGCCAACGCGCTCGGCCTGATCGGCTACTTCATGGCCACCAAGGTCTTCCGGCTGATGCCGAAGGAGGGCCCGATGGTGAAGGTGTACGACACGCTCGTGCTCCCCGTCACCAAGGCCGCCGAGCAGCGCGTCCGCCCGCCGTTCGGCCAGTCCGTCTTCGCGGTCGCCCGCGTGTAAGGAAGGGCCCCTTGTTAACAGACGTCTGTTAACAAGGGGCCCTTCCTTACACCTCACTCCTTGATCTGGTACGTCGGGCGGATGACCGCCCGGGCCAGGGTGTGGAACGCCAGGTTGAAGCCGACGAAGGCCGGGCTCGCCCCGGCGGGAATGTCGAGGCGGTCCACGTCCACGGCGTGCACCGCGAACACGTACCGGTGCGGGCGGTCCCCGGCGGGCGGCGCGGCGCCGCCGTAGCCGGTCTCGCCGTAGTCGTTGCGGACGCTGAACGCGCCGCCCAGGTCGCCCTCGTCAACGCCGCTGGGCAGCTCGGTGACGGACGCGGGCACATTCACCAGCACCCAGTGCCAGAAGCCGCTGCCGGTCGGGGCGTCCGGGTCGAAGCACGTGACCACGAAGCTCTTGGCCTCGGCCGGGAAGCCCGACCAGGACAGCTGCGGGGAGACGTTCTCGCCGCCGGTGCTGCCGTGCGCGTACCGCGCGTCCATCGGCTCGCCGTTGTGCACGTCCTCGCTGGTCAGGTCGAACGACGGCACCGTCGGCAACAGCTCGTACGGGTCCGGGGCGATCGGTCGTTCCAGGGTCATCGAAACGGTCCTTCCGGGTACGCGAATGTCCTGCGCCCCTTCATACCCCGTTGTCCGGGCCGCCGTGCTGTCGGCGCACCATCTCGTTGATCCAGACCGGCGCGTACGGCGACGTGCAGCCCGGCGGCGTGGGGTAGTCCTTGAGCACCCCGAGCCGCTCGCCGATGCCGACCGCGCGTTCCCGGTACGCCGGATGCTCGATCCCGATCTGCGCGAGGCAGTGGTTCATCGCCCACTGGAGGCGCTCCGGCGCGCCGGCCATCTCCGCCTCGATCTCGTCGAGCAGACCGGCCAGGTCCAGCCCGTCCGGGTTCCGCGCCACCCGCTCGGTGGTCAGCGCCCAGCCGGCGCTCGCCACCACCGGATCGGGATCGGCCGACCAGGCCAGGCGCAGCGGCTCCGCGTGCGGGCTCTTCTTCACCACGTAGTTGACGAGCCAGTCGTGCACCTTCGGCGTACGCGCCTCGCGCAGCATCGCGTCCAGCTCGTCCCGTCCGTACGCCTTCGGCCGGCAGATCAGCAGCGCCAGCAGCCGCGCCGCGCTGTCGCCGGTCGCCCACAGCTCCCGCGCGAGGTCCTGCTGCGTCTTCAGCCGCTTCGCGACCGCCCGCAGCTTGCCCAGGTTGACCCCATGGTCGTCGCCGTGCCGCTCGTTGACCGCGCGGATCTTCGGATCGTCGAGCGCGGCCAGCTCGGCCGTCACCTCGGCCACCGTCGTCGTCTCCGCCACCAGGCCCTCCCGCCGTATCCGTGCCCCGCAGCCTACGGCCGCGCCCGGCGCTCCCGCTGTTCCGCCGCCCCGCCGGTCAGCGTCGTCCCGTCTCATCGCGTTCCCCCGATTCCGGCAACTCCCGCGGTGTCAGGCACATCCGGTGCGGCCGAGACTCGCCGTGGGGGTCGCCGAAGAAGAGAGCAGTCATAAGCCGCAGAGGCGATGGTTACTTCCGGGGCGACACGCCCATGTGTCCGCACGCGCGGCAGACCGAGGCGAGGCGGGGTGGGAGTTGGCGGAGGGTGTGGGATTCGAACCCACGAAGACATCGCTGCCTTACCGGTTTTCAAGACCAGCGCCATCGGCCACTAGGCGAACCCTCCCGGCACGCCCCCGAGGGGTGCGCGACCGGGACCCAGTCTGCCACGAACCCCGTACCGGGCAAGCCGCCGTCCCACCTCCGTTGCGAGAATGTGTGCGTGTGGGAGAGTCCGGCAGTGGTGCTGATCAGCGGAATCATGGCCGCAGGCAAGTCCACAGTGGCCGAAGGGCTGGCCCGGCGGCTGCCCCGCTCGGTGCATCTGCGCGGCGACGTGTTCCGCCGCGTGATCGTCAACGGGCGGGCCGACATGACCGCCGAGCCGACCGACGAGGCGCTGCGGCAGCTCCGGCTGCGCTACGACCTGGCCGCCTCGACCGCCGACCGGTACGCAGCGGCGGGCTTCACCGTCGTACTCCAGGATGTGGTCCTCGGCGCGGACCTGCCGGCCATGGTCGGCCGGATCCGGCACCGGCCGCTCGCCGTGGTGGTGCTCGCGCCCCGCGCCGAGGTGGTCGCGGCCCGCGAGCGGGACCGGCCCAAGACGGGGTACGGGGACTGGCCGGTGGCGGACCTGGACGCCGGGTTCCGGGCCGACACGCCCCGGATCGGGCTCTGGCTGGACACGTCCGACCAGACGCCGGACGAGACGGTGGCCGAGATCCTCGCCCGCGCGTGGACCGACGGGCAGATCGGGTAAGACTGAGTCATGCGCGCGATCACGATCACGGAACCCGGCGGACCCGAGGCGCTCGTCTGGACCCACGTGCCGGACCCGGAGCCCGGCCCCGGCGAGGTGGTCGTGGAGGTGCGGGCCAGCGCGGTGAACCGGGCCGACCTGTTGCAGCGGCAGGGGCACTACCCGCCGCCGCCGGGCGCGTCCGCGTACCCCGGTCTGGAGTGTTCGGGGACGGTGCGGGCGCTCGGTCCCGGCGTGACCGGCTGGTCGGTGGGTCAGGAGGTCTGCGCGCTGCTCGCCGGCGGCGGCTACGCCGAGCAGGTCGCGGTGCCGGCCGGGCAGTTGCTGCCGGTGCCGGCCGGGGTGGACCTGGTCGACGCGGCGGCGCTGCCGGAGGTGGCCTGCACGGTCTGGTCGAACGTGGTGGACCTGGCCCGGCTGGCCGAGGGGGAGACGCTTCTGGTGCACGGCGGCGGCAGCGGGATCGGCACGTTCGCGATCCAGCTCGGCGTGGCGCTCGGCGCGACAGTGGTGGTGACCGCCCGCTCGGCGAAGCACGACCGGCTGCAGGAGCTGGGCGCCGCGCACACGATCGACTACCGGGAGCAGGACTTCGTGGACGAGGTACGCCGGGTGACCGACGGCCGAGGCGCGGACGTGATCCTGGACATCATGGGCGCGTCCTACCTGCCCCGGAACGTGGCGGCGCTGGCGACCGGCGGGCGGCTCGTGGTGATCGGCATGCAGGGCGGCCGCAAGGGCGAACTCGACCTGGGGATGCTGCTGGCGAAGCGGGCGGCGGTGCACGCGACAGCGCTGCGGTCCCGTCCGGACGAGCAGAAGGCGGCGATCGTCCGGGGCGTACGCGATCAGGTGTGGCCGCTGGTGGAGGCGGGCCGGGTCCGGCCGGTGGTGCACGCCCGGGTGGACATGGCCGACGCCGCCGCCGCGCACCGCCTGGTCGAGACCAACGACCACCTGGGCAAGGTGCTGCTGGTCCGGTGACGGTCAGCCCTGGCCGGGGCGTGGAAGCATGAGGCGTGGGCCGGGGCCCTCGTCGGCGAGCGAGTCGCCGGGGTTGTAGAGCGTGCAGCGCTGCAACGACAGGCAGCCGCAGCCGATGCACCCGTCCAGGTCGTCGCGGAGCTTGCCGAGCAGCCGGATCCGCTCGTCCAGCCGGTCCCGCCAGGCGCGGGACAGCGCGGCCCAGTCGTCGGGCGTGGGGGTACGCCCCGACGGCAGCGAGTCGAGCGCCGCGCGGATCTCCTCCAGCGAGACACCTACCTGCTGGGAGATCCGGATGAACGCGACCCGGCGCAGCTCGGTGCGGGCGTAGCGGCGCTGGTTCCCGCCGGTGCGGGCGGCGTGGATCAGGCCGAGCCGCTCGTAGTAGCGCAGCGCCGAGGGGGCGACGCCACTGCGTTCGGCGAGCTGCCCGATGGTCAGTGTTGCTTCGTGCATCACACGGCCTTGAGTTGAAGTTCGCTTCAAGTCCGAGGCTATCGGTATGACGACGACCACCGCCACCGAGCTGGGCGCGCTGCTGGACCGGGTGCGCGCCGGCCGCGAGTTCGGCGCCAACGTGTACTCGACGCTGGACGTGCTCCAGGTGCTCTACGACCGGGTGCTCCGGATCACCCCGGCCACCGTGGACGACCCGGACCGGGACCGCTTCCTGCTCTCCAAGGGGCACGCGGTCGCCGGCTACTACGCGCTGCTCGCCGCCCGCGGCTTCGTACCGCCCGAGTGGCTGGACGACCAGGGCGGCCCGGCGAGCCGCCTCGGCGACCACCCGGACCGCACGCTCGTGCCGGGCGTCGAGATCGGTTCCGGTTCGCTCGGCCACGGCCTCGGGCTGGGCGTGGGCACCGCGCTCGGGCTGCGGGCCCAGGGCCGCACCGACCCCCGGGTGTACGTGCTGCTCGGCGACGCCGAACTGGACGAGGGCTCCAACCACGAGGCGATCGCGTACGCGGGCGCGACCGGGCTGGGCAACCTGACCGCGATCGTGCTGGACAACCGCTCGGCCACGTACGGCTGGCCGGGTGGTGCGGCGAGCCGGTTCGCGGTGAACGGGTGGAGCGCCGCCACCGTCGACGGGCGCGACCACGACGCCCTGCACGCCGCCCTCACCGGGCACGACGATCACCGGCCGCACGTCGTCGTCGCGGTCGTCACGGACGGAGAGTGAGCATGAGCAGCACCATGCGGGACGCGTTCGTCACCAGCACCGAGGAGGTGCTCGCCGATCCGCGTACGACAGTCGTGCTCGCCGACATCTCCGCCGCCGCGTTCGAGCCGGCCGCCGCCCGGTACCCGGACCGGGTGATCAACGTCGGAATCCGGGAGCAGTTGATGGTCGGGGTCGCCGGTGGGCTGGCGCTGACCGGGCAGCGGCCGATCGTGCACAGCTACGCCCCGTTCCTGGTCGAGCGGGCGTACGAGCAGATCAAGCTGGACCTCGACCACCAGGGCGTCGGCGCGGTGCTCGTCGGCATCGGCGGCTCGTACGACCGGGCTGAGGCGGGACGCACCCACCTCGGTCCGGCCGACGTGGCGCTGATCGACACGCTCCACGGCTGGACCGTGCACGTGCCGGGGCACCCGGACGAGGTCCGGCCGCTGCTGCGCGACGTCGTGTGCGGGCAGGACTCGGCGTACCTGCGGTTGTCGATCCGGGCCAACGCGCGGGCGTACCCGGAGGCGGGTGACCTGCGGGTGGTGCGCGACGCCGGGCCGGGCGCGGCGCTGCTGGTGGCGGTCGGGCCGGTGCTGGACGCGGCGCTGGCCGCGACCGCCGACCGGGCGGTGACCGTGGCCTACACCCACCGGCCGCGCCCGTTCGACACGGCCGGGCTGCGGGCGCTGGCCGGAACCGAGGTGATGGTGGTCGAGCCGTACCTGGCGGGCACCTCGGCGCGGGTGGTGTCGGAGGCGCTGGCCGACCGGCCGCACCGGCTGCTGTCGCTGGGGGTGGGCCGCGAGGACCTGCGCCGCTACGGCAGCGCCGAGGACCACGAACGCTGGCACGGCCTGGACGCCGCGGGGCTGCGCCGCTCGGTGGACACGTTCCTCGGCTGAGCGCCCCGGACACGACGCAACCCCGCGGCCTCGGCTCGTGCCGGGATCGCGGGGTTGCGGCGGTGCGGGCTCAGTGCGCGGCGGCGGGAGTGGCCGGGCGGCGGCGGGCGCGCTCGCGGGCCAGGATCCAGATCGCCTCGACGCCGTCCTTCCAGGTGATCTTCTTGCCCTCCTCGCGGCCCCGCGCGCGGTAGCTGATCGGCACCTCGTAGGGGCGAATGCGCTGGCGGAGCAGCTTGCCGGTGACCTCCGCCTCCATGCCGAAGCCCCGGGAGCGGACCTGCAGCGAGCGGTACAGCTCCAGCGGCATCAGCTTGAAGCAGGTCTCCAGGTCGCCGATGTAGGAGTTGTAGAGCACGTTCGCGGCGAGCGTGACGCCCTTGTTGCCCATCACGTACCAGAAGCTGTACGAGCTGTGGCTGCCGAAGGTCCGATTGCCGTAGACGACTGTCGCCCGACCGTCGAGCACCGGCTCCAGCAGACGCGGGATGTCCTGCGGGTCGTACTCGAGGTCGGCGTCGAGGATGACCATGTACTCGCCCTCGGCGCTGTCGACGGCGGTCTTGATGGCCGCGCCCTTGCCGGCGTTGCGCTGGTGGGTGATCACCCGGAGGCGCGCGTCGTCGACCCGGCCCAGAATCTCGCCGGTGCCGTCCCGGCTGCCGTCGTCCACGACGACAAGCTCGATCTCGCACGGGTAGTCGACCGCCAATGCCTGCTTGAGGGCATCCGCGATACGTTCTTCCTCGTTGTAGACCGGCATGAGGATCGAGAGCTTCACGGATTCTCCACGGAGGCGATGTCGGGTCGGGGCATAGCGTAGCCTGGCACATTGCTTCCGTCACGACAGCCCAGGCACCTATTCCTGGCGAATCGGCACCACCACGAGCCGGGCCACGTTCCCGCCGTCGTCCTTCGCTCCGGCCACCGCGACAGTCGTGCCGATCTTGATGTCGTTCGATCGGATCGCGGTCCGGCGCTCGACCACCCGCAGTTTGTCGCCGAACGTCCAGGTCGCTGTGAAACCGTCGGTGGATTTCACGGTCATCGACCGTTCGTCGATCGCGGTCACCTCGCCGCGCTGGACCGCCACCGTCCTGGTGCCGCCGTCCCTGTTCCGCACCACCGCCTCGCCGTGCAGCGTGTTGCGCCGCAGCAGCACCCGGGCCCGGTGGCGCTTGTTCCCCTCCGCCCGCTCGCCCTTGCCGTCCGGCCCGGCCTGCGGCGTACCGGTGGACGCCGGTGCGGCTACCGGTTCGACGTCCAGGTCACCGGCGTCGAGGCCGAGCGCGGCGAGCGCCTGGCCCTCCGCGCCCATGGCGGCGCTCACCTCGACCGCCCGGTCGGGTTCCGCGCCGGGCCGGCTCGCGCCGCACCCGGCGAGTCCGAGCGCGGCGGCGGCGAGCAGCGCGGTGGCGCCGGTGACGATTCGCTGACGTGCCATCTGTGGTCCTTTCCTCGCGGTGACGACCCCGAGCGTTCCGCACCGACACGAGGGAACGGTCAAGCCGATGTTCGAGCCCGGTAAGGATCCGGGGGCACCACGACGGTGAAGGCGGCCCCGCCCTCCGGGGCGTGCCCGGCGGTGATGTCGCCGCCGAGCCGGCGGACCAGCCCGGCGGCCAGCGCCAGGCCCAGACCGCTGCCCACCTTGCGCACCCCCCGGTACCGCTGGTGCAGCGCGCCCCGCTCGAACGCCACGTCCAGGTCGTCGTCGGTGAGGCCGGGTCCGCCGTCCCGGACCTCCAGCGTCCCACCGCCCGCCGGACCGGCGGCCCGGACCGCGAGCACCACCGGCGCCCCCGGCGGTACGACCCGCAGCGCGTTCTCCAGCAGCCCGTCCACCACCTGCCGGATCCGGCCCGGATCGGTGTACGCCGGCACCGGCGCGTCCGGCGTCTCCAGCCGGAACGGCACCCCGAGCGCCGCACACCGGCCGGACCAGGCACGCTCCGCGTCGGCGGCGAGCCGGGTCAGGTCGACCGGCACCGGTTCCAGCGGAAAGTCGACTGCCTCCAACCGGGCCAGCGCCAGCAGGTCGCGGACCAGCCGGTCCAGGTGTTCGGCCTCGGCGAGCACGGTCCGGCCGGTCGCCGGCACCGCGTCGGCCTCGATCACCCCGTCGGCCAGCGCCTCGGCGTAGCCACGGATCGCGGTCAGCGGGGTCCGCAACTCGTGCGAAACGGAGAGCAGGAACTCGCGCTGCCGACCCTCGCTCGTGGCCAGCGCGGCGGCGAGGCCGTTGAGCGCGTACGCCAGGTCGGCCACCTCGTCGGGCGGCTCGACCGGCACCCGGACCGTCCGGTCCCCGGCCCGGAGCCGCGCGGCGGCGGTGGCGGCGGTACGGATCGGCCGGGCCAGCCGGCGGGCGAGCAGCAGTCCGGCGGCCGCCCCGGCGGCGAGTCCGGCGAGCAGCGGCAGCCAGAGTCCGCGCAGCACCTGCTGCCACGGCGCGGCGCTGCGGGCGCGGGTCAGCACCACACCGTCCCCGCCGGGCAGCGCCCGCGCCTCGACCAGCCGGCGTTCCCCGTCGACCAGCCGCCGGCCGGAGACGTTGTCGCCGCCGGCCACCCGTGTCACGAGCGGTCGGGGCAGGCCCGGCCGGTCGGCCTGCCCGTCCCGGATCAGGTACACCTCGATCCGCTGCTGACCCAGTTGGCGGATGAGCCGGTCCCCGGCGCCGTCGCGCTGGCGTACCGCCCGCACCCGGAGCACGTCGGCGGCGAGCCGGGCCTGGGCGGCCAGCGCCTCCTGGTCCCGGCGCTCCGCGCCGCGTACCGCCAGGGGCACCGCCACCAGCGCGGTGACGAGCACCGACACGAGCGCCACCGCGCAGGTGGCCACTACCGCGCGGGCGGTGAGCGTCCGCCCGGGGCGGCCCGGCATCGGTCCGGGCGGCTGCTCAGGCATCGGCGGCGTACCCGACGCCCCGGTGGGTGCGGATCACGCTGTCCGGGCCGAGTTTGGCCCGGACCTGCGCCACGTGCACGTCGACGGTCCGGGTGCCGGCGTGCGCCGCGTACCCCCACACGCCGGCCAGCAGTTCCTCCCTGGTGAACACCCGGCCCGGACGGGCCATCAGGTGCGCGAGCAGGTCGAACTCGGTGGAGGTGAGCTGCACCGGCGTACCGGCGGCGGTCACCGTGCGGCGGGCCGGGTCGAGCGTGACGGCGCCGAGCGTGCGGGGCTGCTCGGCGGACACGCCGGACGTGCGGCGCAGCACCGCCCGCAGCCGGGCGAGCAGCTCGCGCGGGCTGAACGGCTTGGTGACGTAGTCGTCGGCGCCCAGTTCCAGCCCGACGACGCGGTCCACCTCGTCGTCCCGGGCGGTGAGGAAGATGACCGGCGTCCAGTCGCCGGCCGCGCGCAGCCGGCGGCAGATCTCGGTGCCGGCCAGGCCGGGCAGCGCGATGTCGAGCACGCAGGCCACCGGGCGCAGCCGCCGCGCGGCGGCCAGCCCGGCCTCGCCGTCACGTTCCAGGTGTACGCCGAACCCGTCCCGGGTCAGGTAGAGCCGGACCAGGTCGGCGATGGCGGGCTCGTCCTCCACCACGAGGACGAGCCCGGGCGGGGCGGCGGTGGTCACCGGCTCATGATGACCGACGGTCGACCGCCCGGCCGGTCAGGAAATGTTCGGATCCGGTAAGGAGGGCGTCAGCGGGCCGGCGCCGGCCGGAGCACTGTGGGCCGGGCGCTCGCCGGCGGCTCGCCGATCGTGGCGACGACCCGCTCGGCCGGAGCCCGCAGGCGGGTACGAAAGGCGTGGTTGAGCAGCGTGTCGAGCTGCCACACCTGCTTCGGGTGGTGGGTACGGATGACGAAACGCTCCCGCGCCCCGTCGATGGCGGTCGCTGCCAGCTCCACACTGTGCGCGCGGGGGTCGGGGCTCCACGTCACGTTGCTCAGCTCGCGCAGCTCCGTGTTGAGGTGCAGGCGCAGCCGGTGCAGCACCCGGGTCTGCCGGGTGACCACCAGGCGGCGGTGGGTGAGCAGCATCAGGTAGTCGCCGCCGACCGGGTCGTCCGGGCGGCTGCACCGGGTGACCAGGATGGTGGCGTCGCCGGAGCCGACGCACCGGCGGAACACCGGCATGTGCCGGGTGACGGTCTGGGTCGCCAGGCCGGTCTCGGCGGCGGCCGGAAGGAACGTTCGCGAGAACACGTCCATGCCCGGTCCAACGACGCGATGACCAGGGGTGATATGGGTCACGCCCGATTTCTGGAACTTCCACACGTGCAAGTCGCACCTGAGGTGCGACACCGGCGGCCGGTCGGCTCAGAGCAGCTCGACGATGGTGGCGTTGGCCATCCCGCCGCCCTCGCACATGGTCTGCAGGCCGTAGCGGATGCCGTTGTCCCGCATGTGCTGGAGCATCGTGGTCATGATCCGCGCGCCGGACCCGCCGAGCGGGTGACCGAGCGCGATCGCCCCGCCCCGGGGGTTGAGCCGCTCCGGGTCCGCCTCCGTCTCGGCCAGCCAGGCCAGCGGCACCGGGGCGAACGCCTCGTTCACCTCGTACACGCCGATCTCCTCGATGCCCAGCCCCGCGCGGCGCAGCGCCTTCGCGGTGGCCGGGATGGGCGCGGTGAGCATGGTGACCGGGTCGTCGGCGGCGACCACTGCGGTGTGCACCCGGGCCAGCGGGCGCAGGCCGTGCCGGCTGGCCCACTCGGCGGTGGTGACCGCGAGCGCGGCGGCGCCGTCGGAGATCTGCGACGCGGAACCGGCGGTGACCACGCCGTCGGCGCGGAACGGGGTGGCCAGCTCGCCCAGCTTGGTCAGCGAGGTGTCGCGGCGGATGCCCTCGTCGGCGGAGAACTTGCCGCCGTCGGCGAGCGCCACCGGCGCCAGCTCGGCCTCGAACGCGCCGGCGTCCTGCGCGGCTGCCGCCTTCTCGTGGCTGGCCAGCGCGAACTCGTCCAGCTGGGTACGCGAGAAGCGCCACCGCTGGGCGATCAGCTCGGCCCCGACGCCCTGGTTGAACGGCAGCGGCGAGTCCGCCGCGACGCCCTCGACACCCCGGTAGCGCTCCAAGATCGCCGCGCTGAACGGCATCCCACCGGCGACGCTGGACCCCATCGGCACCCGGGTCATCGACTCGACGCCACCGGCCACCACCAGGTCGGCCTGGCCGGAGAGAACAGTGGCGGCGGCGAAGTGCAGCGCCTGCTGGCTCGACCCGCACTGACGGTCGAGCGTGGTGCCCGGGACCGACTCCGGCCAGCCGGCGGCCAGCACCGCGTTGCGGGCCACGTTCCAGGACTGCTCGCCGACCTGCGACACACAGCCCCAGATCACGTCGTCGACCAGGCCGGGGTCGATGCCGGTGCGCTCGGCGAGCGCACGCAGCACGTGCGCCGAGAGGTCGACCGGGTGCACTCCGGCGAGGCTGCCCTTGCGCCGCCCGACCGGGGTCCGTACCGCGCCGACGATGACCGCGTCACTCATGTCTACTCCCGGGTAACCTCGCTTGCCCCGATAGTACGTGCTGACCGGACCGGCCGTCCTCCCCCGGCGTGCCGACGGTACGGCTGGCATGCTGGTCGGATGGATCCACAGTCGCCACCGGTCCGGCAGTGGCGGGTGCCCCGGGAGGCGCCGGTGCTCAAGGCGCTCGGCGCGCTCGCGCTGCTGGCCCTGGGGCTGCTCTTCGCCGGCGGTGACCCGGTCCGCCCGGGGCTGGCCGGGCTGGCCGCGGCCGGCCTGCTCCTCTGGGCGCTGCGCGACGTGGTCGCGCCGGTCCGCCTCGCCGTCGACAGGGACGGGCTGACGGTGCTGCGGGGGTTCGCCGGGCGACGCCGGCTGCCGTGGGACTCGGTCGAGGCGATCCGCCTGGAGCGGCGCGCCCGGCGCGGAATCACCGCCGAGACGCTGGAGATCGACGCCGGGGAGTCGCTGCACCTGTTCGGCCACCGCGACCTGGACGCGCCGCTGGACGAGGTGGCGGCGGCGCTGGACGAGGCCCGCCCCGCCGCGGGCTGAGGCTCAGCCGAGCAGGGCGGCGGTACGGACCAGGGTCAGGCCGATCATCGCGACCAGCACGATCGCGCAGCCCGCCACCTGGAACGCGGTCCGGCGTGACCGGGGGGCGTACGCCAGGATCAGCGACACCACCGCGCCGGCTGCTAGACCGCCGAGGTGGCCGGCCACCGAGATGCTCGGCACGGTGAACGTGAAGATCAGGTTGATCACCAGGATCGGGACGATCGCCGAGGTGTCCCGGCCGAGCCGCCGCATGATCACGAAGATCGCGGCGAACAGGCCGAAGACCGCCGTCGAGGCGCCGGCCGTGGTGCGGTTCGGCGCGGTGAAGACGTACGCCGCGACGTTGCCGCCCAGCCCTGCGAGCAGATAGAGCGCCAGGAAGCGCAGCGGCCCGAGCACCGCCTCCAGCGTCCGGCCGAGCACCCAGAGCGCCCACATGTTCAGCAGCAGGTGCAGCACGCCGAAGTGCAGGAACATGGCGGTGACCAGCCGGTACCACTGGCCGTCGGCCACTCCGCCGATGGTGCCGTCGGGGAAGGCGGCCAGCCCCAGCACCGAGCCCCAGTCGGTCAGCGGGGTGCGGTCGCCCATCAGGCCACCGAGGCCACCGCCGGCCACCGCGTTGCCGCTGCGGGCCGAGGCGATGGAGACCAGCATCATCAGCACGTTCAGCGCGATCAGCGCCTTCGTGACGTTGCCCTGGCGGCCGGCGGCACCGCCACCGAAGGCGGTACGCGCCGGCCGCACGCTGCGGCGTCCCTCGGCGACACACTCCGGGCACTGGTGGCCGACGGAGGCGTCCCGCATGCACTCGGTGCAGATCGGCCGGTCGCATCGAGAGCAGCGGATGTACGTCTCCCGGCCGGGGTGCCGGTAGCAGACCGGAGTGGTCGGCACCGGGTCCCCGGTGGTGTCGCCGGGCTGGCCGGAGCGCTCAGTCATGCGAGCAAAGGTACCCGCGTGTCGCTCAGGCCTGCTTGTGCTCGATCTCGACCCGCTCGATCACCACGTCCTGCAGCGGCCGGTCGCTCGGGCCGGTCGGGGTGTTGGCGATCGAGTCGACGACCTTGGCGGACTGCTCGTCGGCGACCTGGCCGAAGATGGTGTGCCGGTTGTTCAGGTGTGGCGTGGGCGACACCGTGATGAAGAACTGCGAGCCGTTGGTGCCCGGCCCGGCGTTCGCCATGGCCAGCAGGTACGGCCGGTCGAAGCGCAGCTCGGGGTGGAACTCGTCGCCGAACTTGTAGCCCGGGCCACCGCGTCCGGTGCCGGTCGGGTCGCCCATCTGAATCATGAAACCGCTGATCACGCGGTGCGAGACGGTGCCGTCGTAGTACGGCCCGCTGCCCGGCTGACCGGTACGCGGGTCGATGTACTCCCGGGTGCCCTCGGCCAGCTCCACGAAGTTGCGGACGGTCTTCGGCGCGTGGTTCGGGAAGAGCTCCAGCCGGATCGGGCCGGCGTTGGTGTGCAAGGTGGCGTAGACAGCCTCGGCCACGGGTACTCCTCACTCGTTGGTCAGTTCCTTGCGGATCCTCCCATGTGCCCGATCTGGCCATGCGGAGGCATCCGAAGGTGGAGGATGACGAAGGAACAACTCCCAGGAGGTGGGACCGTGTTTGGAATCGGGCGGCGAAAGACCCAGGGCCAGCTCGCCAAGGTGGAGCTGAACCAGGGCATCGGTCACCTGAGGCAAGCCGCGACGCACGCGGCGAAGGGTGCCGGCGCCACTGTCGGCCCGCGGGTCCAGGCAGCCCGGGGCGCCGTCGCGCCGACCGCGGTCATGGTCCGGGACCGGGCGTCCAGCGGGTTCGCGTCGACCGCCGCGGCGCTCGCGCCGGTGCTGCTGGCCGTGCGCAACGCCCGGGTCGAGGCCGCCGGTAAGGCGTCGGGCGGCCGCAAGGCGATGGCCGCGAAGCAGTCCGCGATGACGAAGAAGGCGAAGAGCATGAAGGCCGGAAAGAAGAAGCAGCGCAGGTCGCGGGGCATGACCGCGGGCCTGCTGGTGGCCGGCACCGTCGCCGGCCTGGCCGGGGCGATGGCCATGCGCCGCCGCCGCGAGCAGCAGGAGTGGGCCGAGTACGACCCGACCGGCACGCTCGGCACGACGGGCACGCTCGGCGCGACCGGCCGGGACAAGCTGGAGCCGATGCGGGAGGACGTGGACACGATCGTGGTGGAGACCCCGGACGCGAGCGCGAAGGTGACGCAGGCCGGCCCGACCGGCGCCGGCTCCTCGGCCGTGGCCAAGGGCAGCAGCGCGTCGACCGCCACCTCCGGCAGCCAGCCGGTGATCCACCCGAACGACCAGGTCCCCGCCGTCGCCGAGGGCGCCCGGGACGTCTCCGGCCGTCCGGCCGACGACATCACCAAGGCCGTGCAGGCCGGTAAGAACGCCGCGAAGGCCGGCGGTCGCCGCTGACCTCGTACCGTCGGATCAGCGCCGGCACGCGGGGCGACCCGCGTGGCCGGCGCTTCCGCGTGTACGGGGCGGCTACAGCCAGCCGTTACGGCGGAACAGGCGGTAGAGCGTGAAGGACGCCGCGAGCATCAGCGCCCACACGCCCGGATAGCCGTACGTCCATTTCAGCTCGGGCATGTTGTCGAAGTTCATGCCGTAGATGCCGGCGATCGCCGTCCACACCGCACCGATCGCGGCCCAGGCGGCGATCTTGCGCATGTCGTTGTTCTGGTCGACGGTGACCTGGGCCAGCCGGGCCTGGAGGATCGAGTTCAGCAGGTCGTCGTAGGAGTTCACCTGCTCGACCGTGCGGCTGAGGTGGTCCTGCACGTCCCGGAAGTAGCGCCGGACCTCCTGCGGCACCGCGCGGTTGACCTGCGAGGTGAGCGTCATCAGCGGGCGCTGCAGCGGCGCCACCGCCCGCTTGAACTCGACCAGCTCCCGCTTCATCTGGTAGATCCGCTGGATCCGGCCGCTGCTCTGCCGGTCGAAGACGTCCGCCTCCAGCACGTCGAGGTCGTCCTCCAGCCGGTCGGCGACCTCCAGGTAGAGGTCGACCACGCGGTCGGTGATCGCGTACGCGACCGCCCATGGGCCGTGCCGCAGCAGGTCCCGCTTCGCCTCCAGGTCGGCGCGGACCGGCGCCAGCCGGCAGGCGTCGCCGTGACGCACGCTGATCACGAAGTGCGGCCCGATGAAGAGCATCACCTGGCCGGTCTCCACCACCTCGGAGTTCTCGGTCAGCTCCGCGTGCTCGCAGTAGCGGGCGGTCCGCAGCACCAGGAAGACGATCTCGCCGAAGTGCTCCAGCTTCGGGCGCTGCTGGGCCTTCACCGCGTCCTCCACCGCCAGCTCGTGCAGGCCGAAGGTGGCGGCGATCTCGGTCATCTCGGTCAGGTCGGGCTCGTGCAGGCCGAGCCAGACGAAGCCGTCCCGCTCCTGCCGGGCGGCGGCCAGGGCCTCGGCGTACTGGGGGCGGCCGGGGCGGCGCTCGCCGTCGACGTACAGCCCGCAGTCGACGATCCCGCTGCGCTCCGGGCCGGCTGGCTGGGCGGCACGGGGGGAGCCGTCGGCGTTGAGGATGCGGGACATCGCGCGTACCGGGGCCGCCCAGGCGCGGGGGCGCAGTGCCCGGCTGCCGCCGTCGGCGCCGGCGGTTCGGTCGCGTGCCACCCGGTCCGTCATCTCTCGCCCCCTCTCCCTAGAGCTGCGGCTTGCAGGTTACGCCGACCGGCGGCAGGCGCAGCGCGGGAGCGGGACGGGCGGTGCGACGGGCGTCACGCCCCGGCGCCGGGCGGGCCGGGCCGCGTCAGGGGGGTGAGGGGCGACACGGCCCACCCGGCACCCCTTGGGGGCGGGAGTGATGCTGGGCGTGCCGTCGGCCCTGGCCGGAGCGGCCCGGCCACCGGAAAGGTGAACGACACTCGCAGCATTGTGGGCTGCTGGCCGGTCCAGCGGGAGTGCCGAACCGGCCAGCGGGGCCTTTTTGTCAGAAACCCGACAGAAATCAGCCGCGTACGGCGGCCATCGCCTCCGCGAGACGCCGGACGCCCTCGTCGATCCGGTCCGCGGTCACCGCCGAGTACGCCAGCCGCAGCGCGTGCCGGCCGCCGTCGACCATGAAGTCGCTGCCCTTCACCACCGCCACGCCACGCTCGGCGGCGGCCGGCGCGAGCCGGTCGACCTCGACGTCCTCCGGCAACTCGACCCAGAGGAAGTAGCCGCCGTCCGGCTCCACGAACCGGGCCTCCGGGATGTGCCGGCGCAGCGACTCGGCCAGTACCGCCGACCGCTCGCCGAGCGCTGTACGGACCGTCCGGATCGACTCCTCGATCGCGCCGGAGACGCAGAACTGGTGCACGATCGCCTGGGCCACCATGCCCGGCGAGATGTAGAGGTTGGTGGCGCGCTTCGCGATCGTCGCGATCAGCTCGGCCGGGCCGACCAGGTAGCCGACCCGCACCCCCGGGCAGACCGTCTTGGTGAAGCTGGACGCGTGCACCACCACGCCACGGGTGTCCATCGACAGCATCGACGGCAGCGGCTCGCCCCGGAACCGGATGTCCGCGTACGGGTCGTCCTCGAAGATCGTGAACCCGTACTCGGCGGCCAGGTCGAGCAGCTCACGGCGCTTCTCCAGGGAGAGGGTCACACCGGCCGGGTTCTGGTAGTTGGGAATCACGTGCGCCAGCCGCGGCCGTACCCCGGACTCCAGCAGCTTGCGCAGCTCGGCGGTGTCCAGGCCGTCCGGCTGGATCGTCACGCCGTGCACCTCGCCGCCCATCTGCTGGAGGTTGAGCAGCGTGCGGTCGTACGTCGGGCGCTCGACCACCACCGCGTCGCCCCGGCGGACCAGGTGGTCGAAGAGGAACGCGTCGGCCTGCAGCGAGCCGTTGGTGATCAGCACCTGATCGGCCTCGACGCCGTGCTTCTCGGCGATCCACTTCCGCAGGGGCGGGTAGCCGACGGAGGTGCCGTACGCGGTGACCCCGGCGGGGTCGGCGTCGAAGGCGCGGACAGCGGCGGCCTTGAGCCCTTCGACATCGACGATGTCCAGCGAAGGCGCGCCACGGGCGAACGAGATCAGCTGCTCGGCGGTCATGCGCAGAGCCTAGGGCCTGGCCCGGCGGGTCCGACCGCCATACACGCGAAGTTCAACATGCGGGCGGCCGGGCGGGGCACCGGGTGCGTCCGGGGGATCCGAGGGCACCTCGCGACTGTCTACGATCCGACGGACGCTGGCGCCGGTCCGACCGGACGCCGAAGGATGACGGGTCGCGGCAGACCCGGGAGAACAAGGGATGAGGCTCGTGACCGAGGACGAGGCGGGACGGCTCGACGACCAGCGGTTCGCGCAGTGGCTGGCGACCGAGGCCGGCAAGGCGCTCACCGCGCTGCGGGACCGGCAGGGCTTCGCCGACCCGAAGGCGCTCAAGGACGCCGGCGACCGCGCGTCGCACGAGCTGATGACGGCGGCGCTGGCCCGCCTGCGGCCGGCCGACGCGGTGCTTTCCGAAGAGGAGGCCGACGCCCGCCGCGCATGGGCGGACGGCGAGCGCGCGCCCCGGCACGAGGCGGACCGGGTCTGGATCATCGACCCGCTGGACGGCACCCGTGAGTTCTCCGAGGAGGGGCGGGACGACTGGGCGGTGCACGTGGCGCTCTGGCAGCGCTCCGCCGCGCCCGACGGCGCCCTGGTCGCCGGTGCCGTCGGCATGCCGGCGCGGACCACTGTGGACGGTACGCCGCTCGTGCTCGGCACCACCTGCCCGCCGCCGAAGCCGACCGACGGGCCGATCCGGATCGCGGTGAGCCGCAGCCGCCCGCCCGCGTTCGTGGGCGAGCTGGTCGAGATGCTCGGTGCGACCGCCGTACCGATGGGCTCGGCCGGTGTGAAGGTCTGCGCCGTGGTGACCGGCGAGGTCGACGCGTACGTCCACGCGGGCGGCCAGTACGAGTGGGACAGTGCCGCCCCGGTCGCGGTGGCGCTCGGCGCGGGCATGCACGCGTCCCGGATCGACGGTTCGCCGCTGCGCTACAACCGCGCCGACCCGCGCCTGCCCGACCTGCTGGTCTGCCGGCCGGAGCTGGCCGACCAGTTGCTCGACGCGATCGCGCGGACCGGGGTCGAGATGCCCGCTTCGACCGTCACCGACACCCCCGGTCAGGCGTTCGGCTGAGTGTCACGGTACATACGGCCAGGTGAATGAGGGTTATCGTCGGGCAGGTATGCGTGGCGATCTGAGCCCGGACACGGGCCGCCGACAGCCAGGGAGGGTCATGCCGGCCGATCGAGAGCCGCACAACGCCTTCGGGCAGCCGACCGGCCTGTGGCCGGGTCAGGACATTCCACGCCAGGCAGGCGGCCCGTCGCTGCCCTGGCCGGAGGCCGAGGTCACCTCGTCTCCGCCGCCACCGGCTCGGACCGGCGGCGGCGACCTGCCGTGGCCGGAACGGCCGGACGCCGGCCGCCGGGACGCCGCCTGGCCGCAGGACGAGCCGACGGTCCACGGTGACCCCGGCTGGGCGCCGCACGACGACGCCGACTGGGCCGGGCCGGGTCCGGCGGGCGACGCGGTACGGGGTGCGGGCGCGGCGGCGACCGCCACCCTGACCGGGCCGCCTCCGGTGGACGCCCCGCACGATCCGGCCACCGGCGGGCCGGGCCGCCCGCCCGCTCCGCCGCTCGCACCGGGGACGACTCCGCCGCCCGGCGGCGCCCGGCGACGCTGGCGCGTGGCGGTCGCGGCGGCGCTGGCGCTGGCAGTGGCCGGCGGCGGGGTGGCGGTGGCCGCGCTGCGGCCCGACTCCGCGAACCCGCAAGCAGGCGAGGCCCCCGGATCGGTCGGCCCGGCGACCTCGATGGGCCCGGGCGCGCCAGCTACGCCGGGTGCGTCCCCGAGCGCCGACCAGGGTCTAGGTGGCAAACCCTCGGCCCGCCCGTCGGCCTCCGAGAACGCGGGCCCGGCCTTCGGCGGTACGCGGCTGACGCTGCCCGGCGCCTCGATCGGCGTGCAGAACGGGGAGACCTTCGGTCAGGCGCTGGCCCGCTCCGACCGGACGTTCGGCAAGCTGCGGATGGCCCGGATCTTCTTCCCCGGCCTGCCGCCGGCCTGGTCCGGCAGCCGGGCCGACGTGGTGGACCGGACCGTTGTGGTGTCCTTCAAGGCGGCGCCGCAGGAGATCAACACCGGCAAGTTCGACTCCCGCCTGACCTCCTGGTTCGCCTCGATCCCGCGCGAGCACAACGTCTACTGGTCGTACTTCCACGAGCCGGAGGACGACGTCGAGCGCGGCGCCTTCACCACCGAGGCGTACCGGACCGCGTGGAAGCGGGTGGCCGGGCTGGCCGCCCGGGCGAACAACCCCAAGCTGATCAACACGCTGATCCTGATGTGCTGGACGCTCGACCCGAAGTCCGGGCGCAGCTTCGACGCGTTCTACCCCGGCTCCGACGTGATCGAGACACTCGGCTGGGACTGCTACAACTGGGGCAAGAAGTGGAAGCGGTACGCCCCGCCGCAGGAAATCTACGGCCCGATGATCAGCAAGTCGAAGGCGCTGGGCAAGCCGTGGGGCGTCGCGGAGACCGGCAGCGACCTGGTGCCGGGTGACCCGGGCACCGGCCGGGCGGCCTGGATCCGGTCGATGACGAACTTCCTCAACGGCCAGCGGCCGGAATTCGTCGCGTACTACAACCAGACCGTCAGCCAGGGCGACTTCCGGCTGCTCGACCAGCCGAGCATCCAGGCGTGGAAGTCCTTCTGCACGGCCTGACCTGATGACCGGACGAGAACGGGCGGGCGACCTCGGTCGCCCGCCCGTTCCGCGTACGCGTCAGATGCCCCGGCCGCGCTTGTGCAGCGTGCGCAGCACCCGGTCGGCCTGCACCGCCCGGCTCGCCACCGCCAGCGCCAGGTAGGCACGCGGCTCCTTCGGGTTGCGGGCCAGCGTGCGCCGCGCCCAGCGGACCGCGTCCCGCCGGTTACCCATGGCGGCCTGCGCGAACGCGATCTGACCGGCCACCCGAGCCTCGCCGTGCGGCACGGTGGCGAACTCCGGGTAGCGGCGCAGAAGCCACTGCAACGCGGTCGAGATGGTCTCCCAGCGCTGTGCGAAGTAGGACCGCTTGTGCCAGCGGACCAGCACGTACGGGCTTTCCACGTTCACCAGCGGCGCGTACCGGGCGGCGCGGAGCAGGAACTCGTAGTCCTCCGCGTAGCTGCCCGGGATCTGCTCGTCGACCAGGCCGATCGCGTCGAGCAGCGCGGCCCGGCGGATCAGGAACGTGGACGGGTGCAGCTCGGTGAGCCGGTCGCGCAGCAGCGCCTCCAGCGAGATCCGGGCGCGGTCCAGCGATCGGTCCACCGTACGGTCGTCGTAGCTGACCCGGATGCCGCAGCTCACCAGCGCGCCGTCCGGGTGCGCGTCGAGCGCCCCGAACTGGGCGGCGAGCTTGCCGGGCAGCCACTCGTCGTCGTCGTCGCAGAACGCCACCCAGTCGCCGGTGGCCGCCTCGATGCCGGTGTTGCGCGCCCCGGCCAGCCCGGCGGTACGGGTGTTGGTGATCACCCGGATCCGGCGGTCACCCCGGTCGGTCTCCAGCGACCGGTCCGGCTCGGACTGGTCGTAGACCACGATCGCCTCGATCAGCCCCGGGTGCGCCTGGCTGAGGATCGCGTCGAGCGCCGCGCGCAGCAGCTCCGGACGGTCCCGCGTCGGTACGACCACCGAGATGCTCGGCCCACTCATGCTCTCTCCACGGACTCGTCGGATCCCCGCTGGCCCAGATAGCCGTAACGGACCCGCAGGGGAAGCGTGGCCAGGCTGACCACGGCACGGCTGCGTCGCGGCAGGCGGTCGCGCCATGCCTCGTCGCGGCGCACTGTCAACGGCCCGCCGCTGAACCGCAACGGGTTGCCGGCGACGCTGTGCGCGCGGAACGGCGCGGCCGGCTCGCTCGCCGCGTCGGCCGCGTCCGCCGAGAGGATCCGCAGCGCGGCCGGGTCGTCCGGCAGGCCGGCGAAGTCCCGCACCCGGCTTACGGTGCCGGCCGGGTCGGCGGTGAAGTCCTCGTACCGCAGCCGCAGCACCTTGGCCCGGGAGGCGAGCAGGTGGAACGCCGCGTTCTGCGCGGTCCACAGCTTGCTCACCTCGAACGGCGAGAAGGTCGGCATGAAGTCCTCGCCGTCGACCACCTCGGGGCGGCGCACCTGCTTGCCCCACGAGTACGCCACCGCCCGGCTGTCCCGGACCAGGTGCAGGACCCGCAGGTCGAGCCCTTCGGCCCAGCGCAGCGCGAACGCGAGCGAGGCGTGCTTGCTGGAGTCCACCACGACCCGGGCGCCGGTCACCGCGAGCGCGGCCCGGTAGATCCGGGTGTACAGGTCGGCGTAGCGGCGCACGTCGGCGAGCTGCTCCGGCGGGAGCGCCTCCTTGGCGAGCCGGGGGATGTGCCGGGTCCGGTCGACCCGGTCCTTGAGCGCCAGCACGTCGTCCCGGTCGACCGCGTCCCAGCCGCCGAACGCCTGGTCGCCGACCTGCCGCCAGAACGGGCAGCCGGTGAACCGCTCGCCGCAGCCGCACCGCTCGTCGGCCCCGAGGGCCCGCTCCCACAGGTGCACGACCTCACCGACGGCGCACACGTCGGCGCTCTGCGCGAGCAGCAGCTCCAGCAGCGTGGAGCCGCTGCGTCCGAGGCCGCCGACGAAGAGGACCCGCGGCGCAGCCGGGTCCGGGCCGCTCATCCGCGCCGCCCGGCGGTCCGCTGGCGTACCCGGCCGGCGACCAGGCCGTCGATCACCGCGCCGACCCGGGCGACCGCCTCGGCGCGCGGGTCCGGACGGCCCGGGTCGGCGGCCAGGACGAACCGGCTCGGGTCGGCCAGGCCCTCGTCCAGCGCGGCGACCAGCTCGGCCTCGGACTCGCACAGCCGCACCATGCCGGCCGCGCCCAGGCGGCGGGAGAACAGCTGCTGGTGGTTGTCGACGTGCTCGTCGTGGGCCGGGTCGCGGGGCACCACGATCGGCAGGTGGCCGGTGCGCCGGGCCTCGGTGATGGTGGCCGGGCCGCCGTGGCTGACCACGAGCGTGGACTCCGCCATCGCCTGCTGGAGCTCCTCGTGGCCGAGGAACGGGGTGGCCTCGGGCAGGGCCGGGGTGCGGCTGTGGCCGTACTGGAGGACCAGCCGGACCTCGGGCCGGGCCGCGTGCCAGCGTTCCAGCCAGCCGACCAGCCGGTCGAAGCGGTGCACGTCGGTGCCGACCACGACCAGCACGAACGGCCTGGACCGCCGGTCCCGCTGCTGGGGAATGTGCGCCATCAGAGGAGGTTCCCCACGACGGTCGCCTCCGGGTACATCCGGCGCTGCTCCTCCCACTGCACGAGCATCGCGGAGAGGAAGGGACGGCAGAGCCGGGCGGTGAGCGTCGCGCTGTCGATCCGGTCGTACACCTCGATGTAGACCGTGGGGATCTTGCGCATGCGGGCCGCCACCACGAACGGCAGGGCGACCCCGGCGCCGGTGGTGACGACCGCGTCGACCTGGCGCCGGCGGATGACCTTCAGCGCGAGGAACGCGTTGCGTACCAGGTTCTTTACGTTGCGTGTGGTGGGGTGGTGCGCCCAGACCACGTCCTCGCCGGCGAGCAGCGAGCGCGCGTCCGGGGTGTCGAAGGTTACCCATGCGCGGCGCCGATCCCGGTACCACGGTTCCAGGGCCAGGAGCTGGGCCAGGTGCCCGCCACTGGAACCCACCAGCAGGACCTGTCCCGAGTCCTCGGTTGACCCGCTCACCACAAACGTCCTCCCGTACGCGGATGACGCGTCCGGATTTTTGTGAATGCCCCTCGGACGCGTCCTGACAACCTACTGGCGGGCCCGTGGGCAACTGAAGGGGCCATTGGACGGATCCTGGCTCGCCGGTCGGCTCACCTCGCGATTCCCGTCAACGGGATGCGCGTCGACCGGCCGTCGGGCAGGTCAGCCCGGCCGCGCCCGGACCACGGGCCGGGACACCCGAACGAAGTGAGATGTGTCAGGATTCCGTCACCGCTCCGCACGAGAGCCGTCGGCGACGTCGGCTTACCGGGGGCAAGTCGGGCCCGGCACCGGGAAACCCGCCGAATGGTCAGCGCCGATCGGCCATTTCTACGCGGGCTGCCCACACCCGGGCAGGCTTACCGGAACGTGAGCAGACTTTCCCTCGTCGTTCGGATCGGGGACACTCAAGGCCACGGTCAGGTCCAGCTGTGCCGTGGACTGCCCGGCTCGGTCGAAAGGGAGCGACAGACTCTGATGCCCTCACCCCATTTGGCCGAGAGCGACGCCGACGGTCTTGCCCTGATGGCCTACCTGGGCTGGCTGCGCCGCCGTTGGTGGATCCTGCTGCTCGCCGCGGTCCTCGGCCTGGGCGGAGGGCTGGCGCTGAGCCAGGTCCAGGAGGCGCGCTACACCTCGACCACGTCGCTGCTGGTGCGCCCGCTCGGCTCGGGCGCGGAGAACAACCCCAACGCCAAGGTCAACCTCGACACCGAGGCGCAGGTGGTCCGCTCGCTCGTGGTGGCGGAGCGGGCCAAGGCGCTGATGAAGGTCGACACCGGGGCCGACCAGCTCGTCAAGTCGGTGACCGTCAAGGTCCCGCCGAACAGCCAGATCCTCCAGGTGGCGTACGAGGCGAACAGCCCCGAGGGCGCCCAGTCGGGCTCGCACGCGTTCGCCCAGGCCTACCTCGACCTGCGCAAGGCCACCGCGCAGAAGTCGCTGGAGAACGAGACGAACACGCTCAAGCAGCAGATCGCCGATCTGCAGAAGCAGTTGAGCGCGATCGCCGGGCGGATCTCGGCGGCGCCGTCCAACTCGCCCGAGCGCGAGCGGGCCGAATCCGACCGCCAGCTCGTCACCAACCAGATCAGCAACCTGTACAACCGGCTCAACCCGCTGAGCGCGGCCGGCTCCGATCCCGGCGAGATCATCTCCGACGCCCGGCTGCCGGAGCGGCCCAGCTCGCCGAACCGCACGCTCAACCTCGCCAGCGGCATGGGCGCGGGTCTGCTGCTCGGCATCGTGCTGGCGCTGGTGCTGGACCGGCTGGACACCCGGATCCGCCGCGGACGCGACATCTCCGACCGGGTCGGCCTGCCGCTGCTTGTGGAACTGCCGTCGCGCGCGCCGTCGCTCGCAGTCCTGCCGGCCACCCACCGGGCCTCCCGCGAGCTGGGCCGGCTGCGCAACGTGCTGCTCTCCGCGGTGCCCGAAGCGGCGCAGGGCGGGCGCGGGCGCCAACTGCTGCTCTGTGACGCCTCGGCCGGCGCCGCCGCCGGGTTCGTCGCCGCCAACCTCGCCGCCTCGTACGCCCGTACCGGCCAGCAGGTCGCGCTGATCACCACCAAGCCCGACTCGGCGGTGGGCGCGATCACCGGCGTGGCCGAGGGGCGGCACAGCCTCGCCTCGGTGCTGCGCCGCGACGTGCCCCCGCTCAAGGCGCTCGCGCCGGTGCCGGGGCTCGGCCAGCTCCGGGTGCTGGTGCCCGGCGACCTGGACGCCGAGGTCGAACTGCCGGTCGCCGGTCTGCTGGAGATCCTGCACGAGCTGTCCGCGCGCTTCGACCACGTGATCATCGAGACCCCGCAGCCCACGTTCGCCGTGGAGGCCCAGGCCCTGGGCCGGTACGTCGACGCGGTGATCATGGTGGCCGAGGCGGGCAAGACCCGCAGCGGTGAGATCACCGCCGCGCTCCAGCAGTTCGAGCAGGTGAACGCGCCGGTGATCGGCGCCGTGCTGGCTCCGCGCCTGCCCGAACCGCCCGCCGGCGCCACCCGCCCGGCGACGTCCGGCGGGTCGAACGCGTCGAGCGCCCCGGCTGCCCCGGCCAACCGGCCCAAGCCCCGCCCCAGCCCCGGCCCGTCCGCCGAGTCGACCATGGTGCTGCCGCGCATGCAGTCGTCCCGGCCCGCCCCGGCGAAGCCGGCCGCTCCGGCGCCGCAGATGCCCGGCAAGGCCACCCCGCCCGCCGCCCCGGGCAAGCCGGTGCCGCTCAACGGCACCGGCGGCACGTACCGCTCCCGGGGTGACGGCGACGGCCGCAGCTACGCCCTCGACTCCGGCGAGGACCTGGGGTGAACCGTCGGCAGATGCTCCGCGCCGCCATCGCCCCCGCCGTCGTCCTCGGCGTCGGGACCGGGTGCAGCGAGCCCGAGCCCAAGCCAGGCAAGGTCCAGGTGGTGGACCCGGGCGACGTCACCGCCTCGCCGTCCGCGGCCAGCGCTTCGCCGACCCTGCCCAAGGGCCCGCTGACCGGGGCTCCGGTCAGCACCCCGGCCGCGGCGACCCGCCAGGCGGTCGCGGTGCCGCTGCGGGTGAGCCCCGCGACCACACCGGCCGGCCTGGACGCCGCCGACCTGGTCTACGCCGAGTTCGCCGAGGCGGACACGCTGCACCTGACCGCGGTGTTCCACTCCAAGGACGCCACGAAGATCGGCCCGGTCACCGAGATCCGGCCGGTCGACATCCGGTCGCTCACTGTGCTGCGCCCGTTCGTCGGCTACGACGGCGGCCCCACCGGCTTCCTCACCCAGTTCGAGAACTCCGACCTCGACGGCGTCACGCCCGACGACGACAGCAAGGTCTTCTCCGGCGGCTACACGTCGACCGCCGCGCTGCTCAAGGCCGCCCCGAAGGGGGGCCAGCCGCCCCCTGCGCCGATCGACCACACCACCGACGGCGAGGCGCTCGCCACCCGCGACCTGGCACCCGCCACCGAACTCACCGTCACCGTCTCCGGCGGTCCGCCGATGGTCTGGCGGTACGACCAGGCGAAGTCCGTCTGGGCCGGCAGGATCGGCAAGGTCACCGTGACCGCCGCATCCGTCATCGTGCTGACGATGGAGTACCGCACGCTCGACGTACGCAACCCGTCCCCGCGCTCGCTGCCCTCGGCGAACGTCTTCGGTGAGGGCGCGGTGCTCGCCGTGTCCGGGCCGAACAGCGCCAAGGGTCGATGGCGCAAGCCCGGCCTGCCTCTGGTCTGCACGCTCGCCGACACCGGCGGCGACCTCCTGCGCCCCCAGCCCGGCAACGCGTGGGTCATCTACGCGCCGACCACCGCCAAGGTCTCCGTGAAATGAGCACCGCCACCCCGCCCCGTACCGCGCGCGGGTCGGTTCCGCTCGCCGCGGTGTCGCCCGGCGGGAACCGCCTCCGCCCGGTGCGGGTACGGCCGGAGGGCTGGTCGTGGCGGCTGCCGACGGCATGGCCGCTGATCGCGGTCTTCCTGCTGTACCCGCTGTGGTGGGTGCTCGGCGTGTCGAGCTTCGTGTTCGTCATCTTCGCGGTGCCGATGGTGGCGCAGATGCGCAAACGCGGCCCGGTCCGGGTGCCGCCCGGCTTCGGGATCTGGATGGTCCTGCTGCTCTGGGTGTTCCTGTCCGTGCTCACCCTCGACCTCACCGCGCCGAACACGCTGCCGCCCGGCGGCAGCGGCAAGTACATCGGCTGGGGCATCCGGCTCGCCAACTACGTCGCGATGACAGTGACCATGCTCTACGTCTACAACCTGCGCGAGCGGGAGCTGTCCCAGCGCCGGATGGTCCGGCTGTTCGGGTTCATGGGCGTGGTCGTGGTGCTCGGCGGCTGGATCGGCTCGCTCTTCCCGAACCTCAGGTTCGTCGCGCCGCTGCGGTTCGTCCTGCCGCAGTCGATCGCCGGCCACCCGTACGTCACCTCGCTCATGGAGATCAAGTTCGCCCAGGTGCAGCAGGTGATCGAGGGGGAGGCCAGCTCGCCCCGCCCGTCCGCGCCGTTCACCTACACGAACTCGTGGGGCCAGAACACCGCGATCCTGCTGGTCTGGCTGATCGTCGGCTGGGTGGTGCTGGGCAAGCCGCTGCGCCGTACCGCCGGCGTGGCCATCGCGTTGGCGGCGATCTTCCCGATCGTCTACTCCCTCAACCGCGGCCTCTGGATCGGCCTCGGCATCGCCGCCGCGTACGTGGCGCTGCGGCTCGCGCTGCGCGGCCGGATGGTGGTGCTCGGCGGGCTCGCCCTGGCGGTCGGACTGATCGGCGTGCTGATCATCGCGACCCCGCTCGGCCGCACCTTCGACGAACGCCTGCAGAACGGGCACAGCGACGACATCCGCACCACCCTGTCGCAGGGCGCGGTCCGGGCGGCCAACCAGTCGCCGATCCTCGGCTACGGCGGCAACCGGGCGCTGATCGGCAGCAACCGGTCGATCGCCATCGGCAAGTCCGAGGACTGCAAGCAGTGCGGCAACCGGGAGCTGGGCAGCAACGGCCAGGTCTGGGCGCTGCTCGTCGGGCAGGGCTGGGTCGGCGCGATCTGCTACAACGCGTTCTTCATCTACTGCATCTGGCGCTACCGGCGCGACCACAGCGCCATCGGGATCGCCGGCACGCTCGTGCTCATCCTCATGCTCTTCTTCCAGTTCACCTACGGTGCGATGGAAGCAACCCTCGCCTACGCCCTGATCACTGTCGCCCTGCTGGCCCGCAACGACCGGATCCGCCGGTCGCTCGCGCCCGCGCCACCGCAGGGCACGATCGCCGGGCTACGGGCCCGGCTGGAAGCGACCGGTGACCGCTGATGGTGTTCCGCGTACCCCCGGACGGCGACGGCCGTGCCGCGTACCTCGGTGAACTGGCCGGGCTGATCTGGCCCGCGCCGGCCGAGCCCAGCCTGCGCCGCGGCGGCGCCGGCTGGGTGGTGGTGCCCTCGGCGGCCCGCCCCCGGCTGCTCGTGCCCACCGGCTCCGGCCGGGCGGCGGCGAGCGCGGTCCGGCACTCCACCGAGGCCGTCGGCCGCAAGGCCAAGCTGGTCCGGCAGGGCCTCGCCACCGCGTTCCGGCTCGGTCTCGGGCCGCTCGTCTTCCGCGACCGGCTGGTCGTCGACGGCGGCGGGCTGGACGCGCACCTGGCCGAGGTGCTGGGTGAGCCGGCGCTGGTCAGCCTGCACATCGGGCCGGCCCGCGCGAACCGCAAGCCGGTGCTGCAACTGCTCGCCCCGGACGGCCGGGCCCTCGGGTACGCGAAACTCGGCGTCGACCCGCTGACCCGCGCGCTCGTGCACGCGGAGGCGGACGCGCTGCGCCGCCTCGCCGAGGTGCCGCTCGGCCCGGTGGTCCTGGCCGGGGTACGCCACCACGGCGACTGGCACGGGCACGCGCTACTCGTGCAGGAGGCGCTGCCGGTGCGGCTGCCCCGGGCCGCCCCGGCAGCCGCGCAGGCGGCCGAACGCGCGGCCATGGTGGCGGTCGCCGGCTGTCTCGGCGTACGCCGGGAGTCATGGGCGGCCAGCGGGCACGCGGCCCGGCTCACCGCCGCGGTGGACGCGCTCGGACCCCGGCCGGAGGCCGGGCGGCTGCGCGCGGTGCTGAAGTCCGTCGCGGACGCCGACCCGGTGGTCGCCTTCGGCGCGTGGCACGGGGACTGGAACGGCGGCAACAGCGCGGTGCTCGCCGACGGCCGGGTGCTGGTCTGGGACTGGGAGCGGTTCGAGGCGGACGTGCCGGCCGGGTACGACGCGCTGCACCTGGCGGTGCAGGGCGCGATGAGCCACGACGGGGTGGAACCGGTCGAGGCCGCGCGTGCGCTGATCGCCGGCTCCGGGGCAACCCTGGCACCGTTCGACCAGACCGGTGGGGGCGCCGATCTGGTCGCCGTGCTCTACCTGGTGGAGCTGGCTGCGCGCTACCTGCGCGACCGGCAGGCGGAGGCGGGTGCGCGACTGGGGCACGTCGACACCTGGCTGCTGCCCGCCGTGGAGGAACACCTGGCCCGCCGGGCCCGGTGAGAGTGAGGAGTGGGGACGTGACGGTGGCCAGGGAGCAGGCGCTCCGCGCGGTGAAGTCGGTGAGCCGGACTGTCGGTCGGTTGACTGCCGGTTCACGGATGGTGCCGGGATTCCTGATCGTGGGGGCGCAGCGCTGCGGCACCACCTCGCTGTTCAAGACGCTCTCGCAGCACCCCGGCGTGCTGCCGCCCGCGTACCACAAGGGCGTGCACTACTTCGACATGGACTACCACCGGGGGATGAACTGGTACCTCGGGCACTTCCCCACCACGGCCAAGGCCGAGGCGGTCAAGGCCCAGATCGGGGTACGCGGGATCACCGGCGAGTCCAGCCCGTACTACATGTTCCACCCGCTGGCCGGGCAGCGCATCGCCAAGGACCTGCCCTCGGTGAAGCTGCTGGTGCTGCTGCGTGACCCGGTGGAGCGGGCGTACTCGGCGCACTCGCACGAGCTGGCGCGGGGCTACGAGACCGAGTCTGACTTCGAGCGGGCGCTGGCGCTGGAGGAGCAGCGGACCGCGGGCGAGCGGGAGCGGATGATCCGCTCGGCCGCGTACGCGAGCGAGCACCTGCAGCACAACGCGTACCTGGCCCGGGGCCGCTACATCGAGCAGCTGGAGCGGCTGGAGGCGCTCGTCGGGCGGGAGCGGATGCACGTCATCGACAGCGACGACTTCTTCGCCGACCCGCGCCCGTCCTTCGACGCGGTCTGCGACTTCCTCGGGCTGCCCCGCTGGGCGGACATCGCGTTCGGCAAGCACAACTCGCGGTCCCGTTCGCCCATGTCGGCGGAGCTGCGGGCCCGGCTGGAGGACCACTTCGCCCCGTACGACGAGCGGCTGGCGGCGTGGTGGGGACGCGTGCCGTCGTGGCGGCGGTGACCCGGCCGGACGCCGGCGGCACCCCGACGCTCACCGCACCGCCGCCCGGGCCGGGCGCGGGGCTCGGCGGCGCGGCCCGGCAGGGCTTCGCGAACCTGGTCGGTGTCGGCCTGGCCGCGGTGGCCGGGTTCGGGCTCAACATCGTCATCGCCCGGGGCTGGTCCGTCCGCGAGGCCGGCATGTTCTTCGCGGCCACCAGCGCGTTCATGATCGCCGCGTCGGCGGCCCGGCTCGGCACCGACGTCGGCACCGTCTACTTCGTCAGCCGCCAGCGCACGCTGGACCGCCGCGACCAGATCCGGGGCACGATCCTGGTCGGGTTGCTGCCGGTGCTCGCGGTCGGCGCGCTGCTCGGCCTCGCCGGCTGGCTGGCCGCGCCGGCGCTGGCCCGGGCCACCATGCCGGAGGCCGGGCCGGATGCGGTGACCGCGCTGCGCATCCTGCTGGCGTTCGTGCCGCTGGCCGCGCTCAACGACTACGCGCTCGCCGCCTGCCGGGGCTTCGGCCAGATGCGCCCGCTGCTGACAGTGGAGCGACTCGGCCGCACGCTGGTGCAGTTCCTGGCCGTGGCGGTGGCCGCCTGGCTCGGGCTGTCCGCCACCGTGGCGCTGCCGTTGGCCTGGGTGGTGCCGTACCTGCTCGCCGCGGTGGTCGCGCTGTTCTGGCTGAGCCGGCTCGTCGGCCGGGCCGGGCGGCAGGTGACCCGGCCGGTGCCGGCGCGTGAGCTGGCCGG
Organism: Micromonospora sp. C41; assembly: GCF_018070485.1. NCBI lineage: Bacteria > Bacillati > Actinomycetota > Actinomycetes > Micromonosporales > Micromonosporaceae > Micromonospora > Micromonospora sp. C41. Next base: position 73,414 of record NZ_JAGPXP010000005.1, read on the forward strand.
GCCGTTCTGGCGCTTCACCGGGCCACGTGCGGTCAGCAGCCTGGCCGCGATCGTGGTGCAGCGGCTGGACATCGTGCTGCTCAGCGCGCTGCGCGGGCCGGCCGAGGCGGCCATCTACACGGCGGCGACCCGGTTCCTGGCGCTGGGCCAGCTCTCCAGCGTCGCGCTGTCCAGCTCGGTGCAGCACCGGCTGGCCGCCGCGTTCGCCCGCAACGACCGGGCCGAGGCGGGCCAGCTCTACCAGGTCGCCACCGGCTGGCTGGTGATCCTCTCCTGGCCCGCGTACCTGATCTTCGCGGCCTTCGCGACGCCGATGCTGGCGCTGTTCGGCGCCGGTTACGCCGACGGCCGCCGGGTCGTGGTGCTGCTGGCGCTGACCATGCTGCTGGCCACCGGATGCGGCATGGTCGACATGGTGCTCAACATGGCCGGGCGCACCGCGTGGACGTTCTACAACGCGATGACCGGCACCGTGCTCAACGTGGTCGGCAACCTGCTGCTCATCCCGCGGTTCGGCATCCTCGGCGCGGCCCTGGCCTGGACGATCTCGATCCTGGTCACCAACCTGGTGCCGCTGACCCAGCTCTGGTGGTCGATGCGGCTGCACCCGTTCGGCGCCGGCACCCGTACCGCGATGGCGCTCGCCGTCGTGGCGCTGGGCCTGCCGCTGGGCGCGGCGAGCCTGCTCGACGCCACGCCGCCGGTGCTCGCGCTGGTGAGCGCCGTCGGCCTGGCCGCGTACGCGGCGGGTGTCTGGCGCTGGCGGCGCACGCTGAACCTCGACGCGCTGCGGTCCCTTCGCCGCGGCCGCAACCGCGCCGGGTCGGACCCGGCCGCCCAGTCCTGACCGATCCTGCGCACCGATGGGACCTTCGATGACCAGCGACTCCCCCCTCGCCCCGCACTCCGGGCTGTCCACCGTGAAGGCCGCGAAGCTCGCCGCGGTCGGCCTGCTGGCGGACCGCAAGGAACGCCGCGAGCTGGAACGGCCGGTGGAGGCGGGCAACCGCCGCCTCACGCTGAAGGTGGAGCGCCCGATCTTCATCCTGGGGGCCCCGCGTTCCGGCACCACGTTCCTGGGCAGTTGCGTCGGCGCGCTGCCGGACGTGTCGTACCACTTCGAGCCGCGCCTGACCAAGGCGGTCGCCCGCTGTGTCTACGAGGGAAGCTGGACGCCGCAGCGGGCGGCCCGCTACTTCCGGGGCTACTACGGCGCGCTGCTCGCCGCGTCCGGGCACGGTGGACTGCGCTTCGCCGAGAAGGACCCGGAGAACTGCTTCATCGTGCCGTTCCTGACCGAGGTCTTCCCGGACGCGGTCTTCCTGCACGTCTACCGGGACGGCCGGGACGTGGCGGTGTCGCACGCCGAGCAGCCCTGGCTGAACGCCGCGTCCACCGGCACCGGTCGCAGCGGCCGGGGCGGTACGCCCTGGGGCGCCGCGCCGCGGTTCTGGGTGGAGCCGGAGCGGCGCGACGAGTTCACGCAGGTCTCCGACCTGGGCCGGTCGGCCTGGATGTGGCGGCGCTTCACCAGCAGCGCGCTCACCCAGCTCGCCGAGCTGCCCGCGGACCGGGTGCGGCACCTGCGCTACGAGGACGTCGTCACCCGGCCGGCGGAGGCCGCCGAGGTGGTCGCCGACTTCCTGGAGGTACGCGACCCGGCCGGCCGGGCGGCGTTGCACGCCCGCTTCGCCAAGGCCCGGCCGGGCTCGGTGGGGCGCTGGCGGCAGCGACTGACCGAAAAGGATCTGGCCGATGTGCTGGCGCAGGCCGGACCGCTGCTGACCGAGCTCGGCTACCCCGCCTGAGCGCTCCTCCCCGGGTAGAGTGCCAGGGGTCGCCCGCCCGGCCCGGCGTGCCTCTCCGCTCACGCGGATCCGTCAGGGCCCCACCGTGGCCGGCGACCGTCCTGGGGAGAGGTTGCGGTGGTACGACGGTTACGACTGACGATGGCTGCCGTGCTGGGCCTGGCCCTGCTGGCACCGGCCGTGACGGCCTGTGAGATCGGCTCCGAACGGTCCGACGAGGGGACCACGGCGGCGCCGCCTCCACCGACCGTGACGCCGCGGACCGCGCCGGTCCGCACCACCGGCCGCGGGCCGGAGCCGCCGGAGCAGGGCGCCTGGCTCGGCACCTGGGTCAAGCCGCAGTACCACACCGCCACCGGGCGGGCCGCCGCGTTCGACGAGTTCAACCGGGCCGCCGGCGGCACACTCGCCATCGCGCACATGTTCCACGAGTGGAACGAGCCGTTCCCGGGCGCCAGCGAGCGGGCGTTCCAGGCCCGGGGCAGGCTCCAGATGATCTCCTGGCAGGGCACCGACACCCGCTCCACGGTCAGCGGCATCTACGACACGCTGATCCGGGAACGCGCGCGCGACGTCAAGGAGTTCGGCGTTCCGGTGCTGCTGCGCTACCGGTGGGAGATGGACCGGCCGAACCTGGCCGCGAGCATGCACTCGCCGGAGGACTACGTCGCCGCGTGGAAGCACGTCCGCGGCATCTTCACGGAGATGGGCGTCACCAACGCGGCCTGGGTGTGGTGCCCGCACGCGGACGGCTTCGCCGAGCCGCAGCGCCGGGCCGCCGCCTACTACCCCGGCGACGACCAGGTCGACTGGCTCTGCGCCGACGTCTATCCCAGCCCGGAGTGGAACAGCTTCTCCAACCGCATGGACCACTTCATGGCGTTCGCCAAGAAGCACCCGCGGCCGGTCGTCATCGGCGAGTTCGGCCTGACCCAGGACGGGCGTCCGGGCCAGCGCGCCGACTGGATGCGCGAGGTCGGGCCGTACCTGAAGAAGCACCCGCAGATCAAGGCGGCGGTCTACTTCGCGGCGAAGCAGACGCAGAAGCCGATTTACGACAGCACGTTCGGCGACGACCCGGAAAGCGAGAAGGTCTTCCGGGAGATGGCGACGGATCCGTACTTCCAGCCGCCGATGCCCGACCTGAGCGTCCCCTCAGGGACACCCTCCGTGTCCGGCGAGTGATAGTCGCTCGTCTTTTCGTGCGACCCGGGCCGTTTCCTCGGCCAAAAAGGCCGATCCCGGGTGGACGCGCGACCGGCGAATGCGAGAAGGTATTGCTCTCACGTCTGCGGTCGGTCGAGTGACGCCCCGCCTCAAGTCGGCACCGGCCACGATCGCAGCGCCTCCGACGTATTCCCCCCGGAGTAGCCTGTGGCTTCCTCGATCCTGAGACACCGCTCGGTGTCCGCCTTCGGCGCTGCCGTACTCGGCATCGCCACCCTGTTCACACCGGTGCCGGCGCTCGCCGCGCCGACCACCGCGCCCGCGCCCGACCACAGCACGATGGTCGGCGAGGTGCCCTCGGACAAGACGCCGAACATCAACGACGGCAACGTGGTGGCCATCCACGACGCCGGCAGCAAGGTGATCGTCGGCGGCTCGTTCACCAACGCGCAGAACCGGGGTTCCTCACCCACTCCGGTCGACCGGCGCGGGCTGCTCGCCTTCGACAAGGCCACCGGCAAGATCGACAATGCGTTCGCGCCGGTGCTGGACAACGACGTCACCGCCATCATCGCCGGCCCGACCCCGGGCACCGTCTACGTGGCCGGCAAGTTCAACAAGGTCGGCGACAAGAACTTCCGCAAGCTGGCGCTGCTGAACGTCGCCGACGGCACCCCCGTCGAAGGGTTCAAGGGCCCGGCGTTCAACGGCACCGTCAGCGACATCGCGCTCGTCGACGGCCACCTGCTCGTCGGCGGCATCTTCACCACCGTCACCGCGACGACCAACCGCAACGGGCTGGCCTCGCTGAACCCGACCACCGGCGCGGTGGACGACTACCTCACCGTGGCGCTGACCGAGAACCACAACTGGACCCCGACCAACAACGGGGCCTCGGCCGGTGTCGGCGTGGAAAAGTTCACCGTCTCGCCGGACGGCAAGCACCTCGTGGTCATCGGCAACTTCAAGAAGGCCGACGGCGTCGTGCACGACCAGATCGTGCGGATCAACCTCGGTGAGAACTCCGCGACCATCGCCGACTGGAACACCGACAGCTACGCCGCGGCCTGCAAGTACACCGCGTTCGACTCGTGGGTGCGCGACGTCCAGTTCTCCCCGGACAGCAAGTACTTCGTGGTGGTCACCACCGGCGCGTCCTACCCCGGCACGCTCTGTGACTCCGCGGCCCGCTGGGAGACCGACGCCACCGGCGCCGGCCAGAAGCCGACCTGGACGAACTTCAGCGGCGGCGACACCTTCCTCTCCGTCGGCATCAGCGAGAAGGCCATCTACGTCGGCGGCCACTTCCGCTGGTCGAACAACCCGCTCGCCCGGGACAAGGCCGGACCGGGCGCGGTGCCGCGTGCCAGCATCGCCGCCCTCGACCCGGTCAGCGGCCTGCCGCTGTCCTGGAACCCGGGCCGCCACCCGCGCGGCTACGGCGTCACCGAGATGCTGGTGACCCCGGAGGGGCTCTGGCTGGGCAGCGACCAGGAGTACATCGGCGACTTCGACTACCAGCGCAAGCGGCTCGCGTTCTTCCCGCTGGCCGGTGGCAACGCCCCGCACTCGACCAGCACCAAGGGCCTGCCGGGCAACGTCTACCAGGCCGGTCGCGCGGCGCAGACCGAGGTGCTCTACCGGGTCAACGCCGGCGGTCCGGCCATCCCGGCCACCGACGGCGGGCCGGACTGGGCCGCCGACAGCGAGGCCTCGCCGAGCCCGTACCACAACACCGGCAACAGCGTGACCACGTACCCGACGAACGCCACGTTCGACGCCACCGTGCCGGCGAGCACGCCGGCCACGCTGTTCAACTCGGAGCGGTGGGACGAGTCGACCGCGCCGGACATGCAGTGGGACATCCCGGTCGCGGCCGGCACCCGGATCGACGTCCGGATCTACATGGCCAACCGCTGGTCCGGCACGAGCAAGCCGGGTAACCGCAAGTTCGACGTCAGCGTCGACGGCGTGCTCAAGCTGAACGACTTCGACCCGGTCGTGGCCGCCGGTGGCACCGACCGCGGCACGATGCAGTCGATCTCCCTGGTCAGCGACGGCGTGGTCGACATCGACTTCGGCCGGGTGGTCCAGAACCCGCTGGTCCACGGCATCGAGATCGTCAAGACCGCGCCCACCCCGGACGCCTCGGACGTGCTCTACCGGGTCAACGCCGGTGGCGACCAGATGGCCGCGCCGAGCGGGCCGGCCTGGGCTGCGGACACCGCCGCCGCGCCGAGCACCTACCACAACACCGGCAGCCAGGTGACCAGCTACACCACCAACGCCGCGCTCGACGCCACCGTGCCGGCCGGCACGCCGGTGGAGCTGTTCAACTCGGAGCGGTGGGACGAGTCGACCGCGCCGGACATGCAGTGGGACTTCCCGGTTCCGGCCGGCACGCCGGTGCAGGTGCGCCTCTACCTGGCGAACCGCTACGCCGGTACCGCCACCGCCGGCAAGCGCAAGTTCAACGTCAGCATCGACGGCGTCGTCAAGCTGAGCAACTTCGACCCGATCACGGCGATCGGCGCAACCAACCGGGGCACCATGCGGGCGTTCCCGGTCACCAGTGACGGCAACATCGACATCGACTTCGGTCGCGTCCTGGAGAACCCGCTGGTGCAGGCCATCGAGATCGTCAAGCTGCCGCCGGTGCCGCCGTCCACCACGGTGGACAGCATCACCAAGCGGACGTACGACGGCGCGTCCTCGGTCGGCAACGCGATGTCGGTGCCGAACGGCGACAACACCGGCTGGTCGAACATCAAGGGCGCGTTCTGGGTCGGCGGTGACCTGTTCTACGGCGTCGGCGGCGACCTCTACAAGCGCTCGTTCGACGGCACCGAGTTCGGCACCGCGAAGAAGCTGGACCCGTACCACGACGCGAAGTGGGACCTGGTCGTCACCGGCTCCGCGCCGGAGGGCTCCACCTACGCCGGCATGACCGGCAACTTCTCCGCCGAACTGCCGAACGTGACCGCGATGTTCTACTCCAAGGGCCGGGTCTACTACTCGCTGGCCGGTCAGAGCACGCTGTTCTGGCGCGGGTTCGCGCCGGACACCGGCACCGTCGGCGCCGAGCGCAACACGGTCACCGGCACCACCGGCTTCGCCGACGCGGGCGGCCTGTTCCTGGACGGCGACACGCTCTACGTCGTCTCCCGGAGCACCGGCAACCTCGCCTCGATGGCGTGGTCGGGCGGCGTGCCGACCGGTACCGCCACGGTGCGCAGCGGTCCGAGCGTCGACGACGTGGACTGGCGCGGCACCTCGGTCTTCGTCGGCCCCTGACGGGCGGCACGACCGAAACAGAACACACACGACGATGGCCCGGCCGGTATCGGCCGGGCCATCGCCCTTCTCCGGCGCCCGTCGCGCCGGCCCGGTTCAGCTCCGGGTCGGCGCGTGCTGCCCCGCCCAGACCCGCATCAGATCCCGTACCGAGATCACTCCAGCCACCTCACGCCCGTCGAGCACGACCAGGTGCCGGAAACCGCCCCGGGCCATCGCCGCGGCGGCCTCCTCGACCGTCCAGTCCGGGCCGGCGTAGACGACGTCCCAGGTCAGGTGCGCGCCGGTGCGCTCGACATCCGGGTCGAGCCCGGCACCGATCGCCTTCAGCACGTCGCGTTCGGTCATGATCCCGACCCCTTCGGAGTCCGGGTCGATCACGACCGCCGACCCGACACCGCGGGCCGACATCATCCGGGCCGCCTGCCGGAGCGTGTGCTCCGGCCCGACCACGAGTACCTCGCTGGACATCGCTTCGCGTACCTGCATCACACATCACCCCTGTGGGACGGCGACTGAGTACGGACATGGTGGGCCCTCTATGCGTACCGGGACAAGGACGGGCATCGCCGGAGGCGGCGCGGATGGCTACTGTCGGAGGGTGCCCACCGAGCCCCTGCGCTGCGCCGGCGCGCTGATCGTCGACGACGACGGCCGCATCTTCATCCAACGCCGATCCCCCGACCGACGCCTCTTCCCGAACTGCTGGGACATCGTCGGCGGCCACCTCGAACCGGGCGAGGAGATCGACGACGCGCTGCGCCGGGAGGTCACCGAGGAGACCGGCTGGTCCGTGTCGCACGTGCTCGGCCTGGTCGGCGAATACCGTTACACCGCCGACGACGGGCTGACCCGGGTGGAGACCGACTTCCTGGTCCGGGTGGACGGCGATCTGAGCCGCCCTCGGCTGGAGGCCGGCAAGCACACCGAGTTCCGCTGGCTGGCGGAGTCGGACGTCGACCTGCTCGACGAGCACCGGGACGTCAACGACGGGCTGATCCGGCGGATCGCCGAGGACGGCTTCGCCGCGCTGCGTTCGATCGGGCTGACGGGCTGAACCACTGCCGGTCGGCGCCCGGCGATATCCTCGCCGGGTGGAATCGGGTCGAGAAGAGGAGCGTGTCGGCATGATCGGGATGGTGCTCGCCGCGGGAGCGGGGCGCCGGCTGCGGCCGTACACCGACACCCTGCCCAAGGCCCTGGTGCCGGTCGACGGGGAGACCACCATCCTCGACATCGCGCTGCGCAACCTCGCCGAGGTGGGGCTGAACGAGGTCGTGATCGTGGTCGGCTACGCGGCCGACGCGGTGCGGCAGCGGCAGGCCGCCCTGGAGGAGAAGTACGGCGTCACGCTCACCCTGGTCCACAACGACAAGGCCGAGGAGTGGAACAACGCGTACTCGCTCTGGCTGGCGCGCGAGTACTTCTCCCGGGGCGTGTTGCTCGTCAACGGCGACACCGTGCACCCGGTGAGCGTGGAGAAGACGCTGCTGGCCGAGCGCGGGCCGGGCATCCTGCTCGCCGTGGACACGCTCAAGCCGCTGGCCGAGGAGGAGATGAAGACCACCTTCGACGCCGCCGGCCAGCTCACCCGCATCACCAAGCTGATGGACCCGGGCGAGGCGTACGGCGAGTACATCGGCGCGACGCTGATCGAGCCGCAGGTGGCCGAGCCGCTCGCGGACGCGCTGGAGGCGACCTGGCGGCGCGACCCGAACCTCTACTACGAGGACGGCTACCAGGAGTTCGCCGAGCGCGGCGGCGAGGTGCGGGCGGCCCCGATCGGTGACGTCTCCTGGGTCGAGGTCGACAACCACGCCGATCTGGCCCGGGCGCGGGAGATCGCGTGCCGCTACTAGCCCGCAGCGTCCTCACCCCGCTGCACATCGACGTGCGGCGGGGCGCGGTGGCCGACCTGGCGGCGATCCTCTCCGACGGGCGCATCTCCGCCGGTGGCGACGTCGCCGTGGTGGTCGGGCCGGGGCAGGGCGAACGGATCGCCGAGCTGATCCGGCCGTCGTTGCGCTCGGCCGACGTGTTCACCGTGGCCGGGGGGACGCTGGACGCCGCCGACGACCTGGGGACGAAGCTGCGCGCCCGGTCGTACGACGCGGTGGTCGGCATCGGCGGCGGCAAGACGATCGACGTGGCCAAGTACGCGGCGACCCGGCGCGGTCTGCCGATGGTGTCGGTGGCGACGAGTCTCGCCAACGACGGCATCGCCTCCCCGGTGGCGAGCCTGATCACCGAGGGCCTGAAGGGGTCCTACGGGGTGCACATCCCGATCGCGGTGATCGTGGACCTGGACTTCGTGGAGGCCGGGCCGGAGCGGCACAACCGGGCCGGCATCGGCGACGTGGTCAGCAACATCAGCGCGCTGGCGGACTGGGAACTGGCCCGGCGGGTCCGCGGTGAGCGGGTCGACGGGCTGGCCGCCTCGCTGTCGCGCGCGGGCGCCGAGGCGGTGCTCAACCACCCGGGTGACATGAACGACGACGGCTTCGTCACGGTGCTCGCCGACGCGCTGATCTCCAGTGGCCTGGCGATGGCGATCGAGGGCACCAGCCGGCCGTGCAGCGGCGGCTGCCACGAGATCATGCACGCGATCGACGCGCTCTTCCCCGGCACCGCCTCGCACGGCGAGCTGGCCGGGCTCGGCGCGCTGTTCTGCACGTACCTGCGCGGCGACGAGCGCCGGTTCGCCGAGATGGCGGCTTGCCTGACCCGGCACGGGCTGCCCCGGCTGCCGGCCGAGGTCGAGCTGACCGACGACCAGTTCGTGGAGGCGGTGCAGTTCGCGCCGGCCACCCGGCCGGACCGTTACACCATCCTCGAACACCTCGCGATGTCGGCTACCGAGACGCGGGAGCGGCTGGCAGACTACGCCGGTGCCCTCCGCGACCACATTGGCTGAGCCCCGTCCCACAGTCGCCGACTTCCACCGGGTCAACCGGGGAGGCGGCTTGTTCAGCGAGTCGATCAGTCAGTGGATCGGGGCGGCCTTCGCGCTTGCCGCCCAGCGCCTGGGGTTGCGCCCGACCGCGCTGACGCTGGCCAACCTGGTGCTGGGGCTGGCCGCCTCGGTCACCGTGGTGGCGCTCGCCGACGACGTGGCCGCCGGCACCGTTGCGGCCTGGGCGGTCGGGCTGTTCGCGCTGGTCGCGTGGCAGGTCGCGTACGCGCTGGACTGCGCCGACGGGCAGCTCGCCCGGGTGACCGGGCAGGGCAGCGCGGCCGGCGCCCGGATCGACGTGCTCTGCGACGTGGCCGCCCAGATCGCGCTGGTCGCGGCCATCGGCGCGACGGCGGTGGCGCAGCGCCCGTCCACGCCGGTCTGGCTGGTGGCGGTGTTCGCGGGCACCTGGATGGTCAACCTGGTGACGTCGGTGATGCAGTCCGGGCCGAACGCGGCCAGCATGGTCACCTCGACCTCGCTCCCGGTACGCCTGGTGAAGCTGGTCCGCGACTACGGCGCGGTGATCTTCGTGGCCGGTCTGGTGCTGGCTTTCGCGCCCGCGCTGGCGTTCTGGGTGATGGTCGCGTTCACGATCGTCAACGGCGGCTTCCTGCTGGCGAGCATCGCCTTCTCCGCCCGCGCCTCCCTGCGGTAAGGAAGGGCCCCTTCTTAACGCCTCGTGCATAAAAAGGGGCCCTTCCTAACACCCGGGCTCAGCACACCTGGGCTCAGCGCGCGGGGCGGCCTCCGGGGGCGGCCAGGCCGGCGTAGATGTCGATCAGGCGCTTGGTGATCACGTCGGGGTGGAACGTGCGCTCGTACCGGGATCGGGCCGGACCGGCGAGCATCCCCGCCTCGGCGGCGGCCAGCGGCAGCGCGGCGGCCAGCGCGTCCGCCTCCGGCGCCACCACCCAACCCGCCTCGCCGCGCTGCACCCCGACCGGCAACGCGACATGCCCGTCGCCGGGCGCGGCGGTGGCCACCTCGGCCGGGCCGGTCCCGGCGGGCTCGCGCGGGCCGTCCGCGCCCACCAGGTACGGGATGCCGCCCAGCGCGGTGCCGAGCACCGGCCGCCCGGACGCCAGCGCCTCGATGATCACGGTGGGCAGCACGTCGTGCCAGGTGGAGGTGGCCAGCACCACGGAGCTGTCGGCCAGCGCCGCGCGTACCCCGGAGCGGTCGAGCTGGCCCAGGTAGAGCACGTCGGGCCGCTCCGCGGCGGCCGCCTCGGCGAGCGGGCGCAGCTCGCCGTCACCGGCGATGCGCAGCGGGCCGAGCGCACCCACCGGATGCCGCCGCCACGCGGCGAGCAGCAGGTCCAGCCCCTTCTCCGGGCTGAGCCGCCCCATGAAGAGGAAGCCGTTCCCGACCGGCGCCGGTGTGCCCGGGTCGGGTACCGCGTTCGGCTTGACCACGATCCGCTCGTCCGGAATGCCGTAGTCGCGCAGATGATCAGCCACAGCCGTGGTGAGCGCGATGTACCGGTCCACCGACTTCCAGGTCGGGCGGTGCACGGCGAGCGTGGTCGCCATCAGCGCGCTCTGCGCCCGCGAGTTGCGGTAGCAGCGGTGCACGATCGCCGGCACGCCCAGCGCCCGGCCCCGGCAGTCCTGGCAGATCACGCCGTCACGGAAGTACAGCCCGGAGGAGCAGACCTGCCGGTAGTTGTGCACGGTCTGCACCACCGGCACCCCGCGCTTGTGCGCGGTCCGCACCACCCAGGGCGAGAGCAGAGGGTACGGGTTGTGCAGGTGCAGCACGTCCGGCCGGTGCTCGGTCAGCAGGCGGTCGAGGTCGTGCTGGGCCTTCGGGGCCCAGATCGGCGAGATCGGCAGCAGCGCCTTGGCCGGCTTGGACATCGACGGGATCTCGTCGGAGCTGCGCAGGAACGGCAGCACCTCCACGCCGGCGGCGGTGAGCTGGGCGATCTCCGCGTCGACGATGGTGTTCTCGCCGGAGGGCTGGGCTTCCCGGTACCGGTTGTGCGCCACCACGATTCTCACGGGAAAGAAGGCTACCGTTGGACGATGCCCGAACTTCCGGAGGTGGAAGCGCTCGCCGGTTACCTGCGCGAGCGCGCGGTGGGCCGCCGCGTGGAGCGGTTCGAGGTCGCCGCGATCAGCGCGCTCAAGACGTACGACCCGCCGCCGAGCACTGTCGCCGGCCGTACGGTCACCGGTGCCGGCCGGTACGGCAAGTTCCTCGATGTCCGGTTCGACGAGGGACTGCACCTGGTGGTCCACCTGGCCCGGGCAGGCTGGCTGCACTACCGGGAGGCGTTCCCGGCGGCGACCCCGCTGCGGCCCGGCAAGGGCCCGATAGCGGTGCGGGTACGCCTCGACGACGGCTCCGGCTTCGACCTGACCGAGGCGGGCACCCAGAAGAAGCTGGCCGCCTATCTGGTCACCGACCCGGCGCTGGTGCCGGGTGTGGCGAAGCTCGGGCCGGACGCGCTGGAGGCGGATCTGCCGACCTTCGCCGAGCGGCTGTGCAGTCGCCGGGGCCAGGTGAAGGGCGTGCTGACCGACCAGTCGGTGCTCGCCGGGGTGGGTAACGCGTACTCCGACGAGATCCTGCACGCGGCGCGGCTGTCGCCGTTCGCGATCACCGACCGGCTCACCGACGACCAGCTCGCCGGCCTGCACGCGGCGACGCGCACGGTCCTCGGCGACGCGGTACGCCGGTCGATGGGCCAGCGGGCGGCGGAGCTGAAGGGCGAGAAGCGCTCCGGGCTCAAGGTGCACGCCCGCAAGGGCCTGCCGTGTCCGGTCTGCGGCGACACGGTGCGTGAGGTCTCGTTCGCCGATTCGAGCCTCCAGTACTGCCCCACATGTCAGACCGGCGGGAAGCCGCTGGCTGACCGAAGGTTGTCCCGTCTCGTACGGTGAGTAACCGCACCCGGCGATTACTGAGTGGAATCGACCCGGGATCACCGAAGGTCCGGGTCCGCCCCTCTACCCGAGTGGTCATCCATCGGTATAGTGGCTCGGTCCCCGGCTTCACAACTGATTCGGAGCCGGCCAGATCTCACCGAGCACCAGCGGCACGGCTTCTTCGCGGGGGCCGGTCCGGGCCGGGCCCGCGTGGGAGACTGGGACGGTGAGCGACCCGGATCCTCACGGCGAGTGAGGGTGCGGGTCATGCGGGAGGACATGGGTTGAGGTGACGACAAGCCTCCAGCGCCCGGTAACCGACAGAGGCCGGAGCAAGAGCGTGCGGCACGTCGACAGCTTTGAGATCCAGCCGCCGACTCCGCCGTCGCACAACGGCGTACCCCGGTCGGCGTGGGCCCGCGCCCGGCGCCGGGTCTCCCGGTGGCACCGGCCCTACATCCTGTTCCTGCTGCTGCTCGACTTCGGCGCGGCGGCTCTGGCCAGCTTCCTGGCCGTGCAGATCTTCGAGCAGGCCGACTCGGGCTTCCGCAACTCCCCGCAAGCCTGGTTCTACACCGTGGCGTTCGTGCTCCTGCCGCTCGGCTGGCTGCTCTTCCTCTGGGGCAACCGGGCCTACGACCGGCGCTACCTGGGGCTCGGCCCGGACGAATTCAAGCGGGTGATCCGGGCCGGCGTGGCGGTGGCGGCGGCGGTCTCGTTCATCGCCTTCGCCACGAAGACCTACTCCCTGTCCCGGTGGACGGTCGGCTTCGCGCTGCTCGGCGCGATGTTGCTGATCGTGCTCGGCCGCATGATCGCCCGGGCCGCCCTGCACGGGCTGCGCCGCCGGTTCGGGCACGCCGGGCACCGGATGGTGCTCGTCGGCACGCTGCCCGAGTGCCTGGAGGTCTACACCACGGTCACCCGGCACCCGTCGGTCGGCCTGATCCCGGTGGCCATCCACCTCACCGACGGGTACGCCGCCGCCCGCGGCCTGGAGACCCCGGTGCCGGTGTACGCGGGCCGCGACGTGCTCGCCCTGGTACGTGAGGTCGGCGGCGACACCATCGCGGTCTGCGGCTCGGCCAGCGCCGAGCCGGGCGAGCTGCGCCGCCTGGCCTGGCAGCTGGAGGGCTCCGGCGTCGACCTGGTGGTCGCGCCCCAGCTCACCGACATCGCCGGTCCCCGGGTGCACATCCGCCCGATCGAGGGCCTGCCGCTGCTGCACGTCGAGGAGCCGACCCTGTCCGGGCCGGCGCTGCTGGTCAAGAACCTGATGGACCGGGTGGCCGCCGGCCTGGGCCTGCTGATGCTGGTCCCGCTCTTCGCCGCCATCGCCCTGGCCATCCGGATCTCGGACCCCGGGCCGGTCTTCTTCCGCCAGCCCCGCGTCGGGCACGAGGGGCGGACGTTCCGGGTCTGGAAGTTCCGGACCATGTACGTCGACGCCGAGGAGCGGCTCGCCGGTCTGGTCGACCGGAACGAGACCGACGGCATGCTGTTCAAGATGAAGCAGGACCCCCGGGTCTTCCCGGTGGGCCGCTTCCTGCGGGCCACGTCGCTGGACGAGCTGCCCCAGCTGATCAACGTGCTGTGGGGCGAGATGTCGCTCGTCGGCCCGCGCCCGCTGCCCGCCGACGACGGCGACTTCCTCGGCGACGTACGCCGCCGGCTGCTGGTCCGGCCGGGCATGACCGGGCTGTGGCAGGTGTCCGGCCGCTCCGACCTGTCCTGGGACGAGGCGGTCCGGCTCGACCTCTACTACGTCGACAACTGGTCGCTGGCGTACGACCTGAGCATCCTGTGGCGGACCGTGGGCGTGGTGCTGGCCCGCAAGGGCGCGTACTAGCGCTACCGGGCCGGCACCCGGCAGGATCGCTGCGTGGGTGGCAACCTCTCCGCCGTCTTCGCCGTCGTCTCGCTCGTGACCGCGTTGGCGGCGGCGCTCTGGGCGGTGCTGCGGCTGCGTGGCCGACGGGGCATCGCCACGGCGACGCAGCGCGCCACGTACGAGGTGCTGCACACCGCCGGGCTCGCCGCCGAGCCGCTGCGCGCCGGGCTGACCGCCGCGGACGCGGCGAAGGCCGTACGCCATCTGCGGGCCCTGGTGGGCGCGGCCGGGCTGGCGCTGACGGACCGGGACACGCTGCTCGCCGTCGACGGGCAGGGCGCGCACCACGGCGATCAACTGGTCGCGGCGGCCCGGCGCGCGGTCGGCAGCGGGCGTTCCACCGTGCTGGGCGAGTCGGAGCTGCGCTGCGACCTGGTCGACTGCCCGGTCCGCGGCGCGGTGGTGGCGCCGCTGCGCGCGGACGGCCGGGTGGTCGGCGCGCTGGTGGCGGTGGCCGGCGAGCGGCCGGCTCCGGGTCTGGTGCAGGCCACGCTGGAGACCGCGCACTGGGCGGGCGACCAGCTCGCCCTGGCCGAGCTGGAGTCGTCGCGGGAGCGGCTCGCCCGGGCCGAGGTGCGCGCGTTGCGCGCCCAGATCAGCCCGCACTTCATCTACAACGCGCTGACCGCGATCGGTTCGTTCGTGCGTACCGACCCGGAGCGGGCCCGGGAGCTGATCCTGGAGTTCGCCGAGTTCACCCGCTACTCGTTCCGGGCGCACGGCGAGTTCACCACGCTCGCCGAGGAGCTGCGCTCGATCGACCGCTACCTGACCATCGAGCGGGCGCGGTTCGGCGAGCGGCTCCAGGTGCGCCTGCAGATCGCCCCCGAGGTGCTGCCGGTGACGCTGCCGTTCCTCTGCCTGCAGCCGCTCGTGGAGAACGCGGTCCGCCACGGGTTGTCCCGCAAGCCGGGCACCGGCATGGTGAGCATCGAGGCCCGGGACGCGGGCGCGGAGTGTCACATCACGGTGGAGGACGACGGGGTGGGGATGGATCCGACGACGCTGACCGCCGGGATCGCCGAGCTGTCCGGGGCGGGCAGCGACCCGGCCGACGACCCGGGGCAGCACGTCGGCCTCTCGAACGTCGACGAACGGCTCCGGTCGGTCTTCGGGGACGGGTTCGGCCTGGTCGTCGAGACCGGCCTCGGCTCGGGTACGAAGGTGAGCATGCGGGTGCCGAAGTTCCACCCCGGCGTACGGGTTTCCTCGTGACGGGGTTCCTTCGGGTGCTGGCGGTGGACGACGAGCCGCCCGCGCTGGACGAGCTGGCGTACCACCTGCGCGCCGATCCCCGGGTGGCCCGGCTGCACACGGCGGGGGACGCGACCGAGGCGCTGCGGGTGCTCCGCGACGACGACGTGGACGTGGTGTTCCTCGACATCCGGATGCCGGGGCTGGACGGCATGGAACTGGCCCGGGTGCTGCGCCGGTTCGCCCGTCCGCCGGCGATCGTGTTCGTCACCGCGTACGACGACGGCGCGGTGGACGCGTTCGACCTGGGCGCCACCGACTACGTCCGCAAGCCGGTACGCGCCGAGCGGCTGGCCGAGTCGCTGCGCCGGGTGATCGGCGCCCGGGTGGTGCCGTCGCACCCGGCCGCGCTGGCCCGGGCGGAGGAGGATCCGACCATCCCGATCGAGCTGGCGGGCACCACCCGGATGCTGCCCCGTTCGGCGGTGCGGTGGGTGGAGGCGCAGGGCGACTACGCGCGCCTGCACACGGCGGACGGGTCGCACCTGGTCCGGGTCTCGCTGGCGACGCTGGCCGAGCGCTGGGCCGATGCCGGGTTCGTCCGGATCCACCGTTCGTACCTGGTGCAGTTGCGGCTCATCGCCGAGTTGCGGCTGGTCAACTCCGGCTATGTGGTGGTGATCGACGGATCCGAGCTGCCGGTGAGCCGCCGGCACACCCGGGAGCTGAAGGACAAGCTGGTCCGTGCCGCGAAGCAGGACTGGAGTCGCTGAGGGAGGGGTCACCGCAAACCCTGGCGTACAATGTACGGCAGACCGTACGACAGGGTGGGGGGACCGCATGTCCGACGACCGCTTCGACGCCGCCGCAGAATTCGACAGCCAGCTCGACCGCCTCGTTAAACTCGGCTATCCGGCGCTGGCCGGGCAGACCGAGGAGACGTTCCGCGCCCTGCTCAGCCCGCTGCGCGACGCGGCGGTCACCGGTTCCGCCGGGCTGCGCGGCCCCACCGGGGGACGGGTGCCGTTCCTGCTGGTGACCACGCGGGAACTGGTGCCGGTGCCGGAGCGGATCGCGCTCACCACGCTCGCCGGCAAGCGCAAGCCCGGCATCCTCGACCGGAACTTCCCCGCCGACGACCTGCCCACCTTCCACCCGATCAAGGAGCTGGAGGTGCCGGCCGGGCCCGCGTACCTGCTCTTCGACGTGGACCGGGGCGAGGAGTACCGCAACGTGGCGCCGTCGGCCGCGCTGGAGGACATGACCGCGAAGGACCGGCTCCCCATCACCATCGACGAAGGTCTGGCGTTCGTCACGCTGTACCCGGCGGCGCTGGCGAGCAACAGGTGCTTCTCGCTCGTGGGCTCGCGCTGCGGTGACCGGCGGGTGCCCGCGCTCTGGATCAGTCAGGGCGCGCCGAAGCTCGGGTGGTGCTGGTTCGGCAACCCGCACACCTGGCTGGGCTCGGCGACCTCGAACCCGGTACGGGTGGGACTCGGCTGACGCCCAGGCGGGATCAGGGCGCTCAGAAGATCTCGGCGACCGGCAGGACGAGCGGGAACGGCTGGTCGGCGCGGTACACGTCGGCGGTGGAGAGCACCGCCGACTCGCGGTAGCGGCCGTCGACGTTCTCCAGCACGGTCAGGGTCTCCTTGCGCGGCTCGACGAGCCAGTAACGCGCGATGCCGGCCACGCCGTACTCGTGGCGCTTGAGGACCAGGTCACGACCGGCGTTGCCCGGCGAGACGACCTCGACCACGAGCAGCACGTCGGCCGGGGCGAGGGCCGGGCCACCCCGCTCCAGTGCCTCCTCGCGGGCGACGAAGACGTCCGGCACGAAGTAGGAGGAGCGCTTCGCGCTGACGCCGACGTCCTGCCCGACGAGCAGACCGGCCGGAGCCTGCCGGTCGAGGAGCCGGCGGAGACGGTTGGCGATCGCGCCGTGCCGGACGTCGGCGTGTGGGGACACGAGCAGGCTCCCGTCGAAGATCTCGTAGTCCTGGCCGTCCTCGGGGAGGTCCTGGAGGTCGTCCACCGTCCAGACGTCGCCGGTGCCGGGTCGTGCCGGGCTGGTCACTGTCACACCTCCTCTCTACCGGCTCACCCTGACACCCCGCCCGGTCGTCCACAACGACTCCGCGCCGTCCACCGGGTTATCCACAGGGGTGAAGCGTTATCCACAGGTTGTGCACAGGGCGCAACGGCGCGGTCTTGACAATTCGGCTCAGCGGGCGAGACTGCCGGGGGTGACCGGAGCCGAGGAACAGCATCCACCGGGGCGGCCCGTCGAGACCGCCCCGGTGCCCGGCCCGCGCGCGTCGCCGGCGCCCGCCCCCCGGCAGCCGGAGAGCCCGCAGCCGGCCGCCACCCCGCAGCGGACCCGGATCGTGCTGGCCGAGGTCTCCCGGGCCGGCAGCCCGGCCGACCGCACCCGCTCCGAACTGGCCCAGCAGACCCCTGTGGGCGAGACGCTGGTGCAGGGACTGATGCGGGCCCAGCTCTCGCTCGCGTTGCGGCTCAGCCTGCTGGTGATGATCGGGCTCGGCGGCCTGCCGTGGCTGTTCGCCATCGCGCCCTCGGTCGGCCGGGTCACGGTGCTCGGGGTCAACCTGCCGTGGCTGCTGCTCGGCGTCGTGTCCTTCCCGTTCCTGATCGTGGTCGGGTGGGCGTACGTGCGGCTGGCCGAACGCAACGAGCAGGACTTCGTCGACCTGATCCGACGGCCGGAACGCTGATGTCCAACGGGTACGTGGTCCCGGCGATCGTCGCCGTCACGCTGGTCACCGTCGGCATCGGTTTCTACGGGCTGCGGCTGGCCCGCACCACGTCGGACTTCCTGGTCGCCTCCCGGGCGGTCAGCCCGACCTGGAACGCCGCCGCGATCGGCGGGGAGTACCTGTCGGCCGCGAGCTTCCTCGGCGTCGCCGGGCTGATCCTCAAGTACGGCGTGGACGTGCTCTGGTACCCGGTCGGCTTCGCCGCCGGATACCTCGCGCTGCTGCTGTTCGTGGCCGCGCCGCTGCGCCGCTCCGGCGCGTTCACGCTGCCCGACTTCTGCGAGGTACGGCTCGGCTCCCGGCGGCTGCGGACGCTCGCCACCGTCTTCGTGATCTTCATCGGCTGGCTCTACCTGGTGCCGCAGTTGCAGGGCGCCGGGCTGACCCTGGCCACGCTCACCGGCTCGCCGTACCCGCTCGGCGCGCTGCTGGTCGCCGTGGTGGTGACCGCGAACGTGGCGCTGGGCGGCATGCGGGCGATCACCTTCGTGCAGGCGTTCCAGTACTGGCTGAAGCTCACCGCGCTCGCCGTACCCGCGATCTTCCTGGCGTTGCAGTGGCAGGCCGACGCCCGCCCGGCGGTGACCCCGCCCGACGGGCCGACGTTCCGGACCGCGACCACAGTCGTGGTCGAGCACCGCGCGACGCTCACGCTGCCCGACGGCGACATCCGGGAGGTACGCCCCGGAGACCGCCTCGAATTCGCCGCCGGTGACCCGGTGCCGGAGGTGTCCGGCGCGGCGACCGGCCCCGCCGAGTGGCTGCTGCCGGACACGGCGGGGGAGAACGACAGAGGGCTGTTCGCCACGTACTCGCTGATCCTGGCCACGTTCCTCGGCACCATGGGCCTGCCGCACGTGCTGGTCCGCTTCTACACCAACCCCGACGGCGCCGCCGCCCGCCGCACCACGCTCGTGGTGCTGGCGCTCGTCGGCGTCTTCTACCTGCTGCCCACCGTCTACGGCGTGCTGGGCCGCATCTACACGCCGCAACTACTTGTCAGCGGCCAGACCGACGCGGTGGTGGTGCTGCTGCCCGGGGCGGCGCTCGGCGACGGCACCACCGGCCGGCTGCTCGCCGCGCTGGTCGCGGCCGGCGCGTTCGCGGCGTTCCTGTCCACCTCGTCCGGCCTGCTCACCAGCGTCGCCGGGGTGATCTCCACGGATGTGCTGGGCCGCGGCTCGGTACGCGGCTTCCGGCTCGCCACGGTGATCGCCGGCGGGGTGCCGGCGTTGCTCTCGCTGAACGTCTCCGGGCTGGACGTCTCGCAGGTGGTGGGGCTGGCGTTCGCGGTGGCCGCGTCGAGTTTCTGTCCGCTGCTGGTGCTCGGCATCTGGTGGCGCGGCCTGACCGACCTGGGCGCCGCCGCCGGGGTGCTGGTCGGCGGCGGCGCGGCGGTCGGCGCGGTCCTGCTCACCGTGCTCGGCCCGCCGCTGACCGGATGGCCGGCGACGCTCACCACGCAGCCGGCCGCGTGGACGGTGCCGCTGGCGTTCGCGGTGATGGTGCTCGTCTCCATGGCCAGCCGGCGGCGTCTCCCGCGTGACGTCGGCGCCACCATGCTCCGCCTGCACACCCCGGAGTCGCTGCGCCTGTGAGGCGGGGCCGCGCTCGCTCGGCCCCGCCTCACCTCCGCGCACCCGTCAGCAGGTGTCCGTGCCGGCACACAGCCGGTTCGCCACCGACCGGGCGGTACGGCGGGCCTCGGTGGGCGTGGTCTGGGAGTCGAGGCGGAGCTGCGCCACCAGATCGCCCTGCCGGACGACGAGCCAGCGACCGGGCCGCCCTCCGACGTCGCTGCCCACCAGCACGCCGTCGTCACCGCCGAGCGACTCCGCCATGATCGACAGCGAGTCGCCTGGCTGCTCCATCTCGCAGCCCGTGACCAGCTTGCGGAGATTCTTCATCACCGTGGTGGCGGACGTGCCCGAGTGCCGGGTCACCCGCTGGACGATCCAGTCGGTGGGCGAGTTGAACGCCACCGACCGGGCGGCCACCTCCCCGTCGGACAGCGTCGGCGACTCGTTCACGCAGAAGGAGGACATGAACTCCAGGGACCAGTCACCGTCCACCTTTCCCGTCTGCATCGTGAAGCCCGTCGGCAGGTCGGCGAGCTGGAGCGTCGCCGCCGCCGGAATCGTCCGGCTCGGCGTACGGCTGGTCGGCCCGCCGCCGATGCTGGCGGCCGGCTCTCCCGCGGTGCGACTCGGCGTCGGCGCCCCGCTCGCCGACGGCTCGGCCGACGGCGTGGTGCTCGGCGTGGGCGCCGGCGTCGGCGTGATCGGTTCGACTGTCGCCGGGGGCACCGGCGGCGGTGCGGCGTCCGGACGGGCCAGCACCACACCGGTCGCCACGACCGCGACGGCGACCGCGGCGGCCAGGCCGGCGGCGAGCTGGGTACGCCGGGCCCGTTGCCGCCCTCGGCGGCGCACCTGCTCGGTGGGCGCCCAGATCAGGTCCTCGGTGTCCTGGTAGAGGTCGGAGAAGATCGGGTCAGGCATTGCGGACCTCCTCCGGGAAGTTCACGTCGAGCAGGGCGGCGAGAGCCTTGCGGCCCCGGGCCAGGCGGGCCTTGACGGTGCCGCTCGGCACGCCGATCTGCGCCGCGATCTCCGCGACCGACAGGTCGGCCAGGTGGTAGAGGACGATCGCCTGCCGCTGGTCCGCCGACAACTGCCGCAACGCGCTGACCAGCGCGACAGTGTTCTCGGAGGGTGGCCGGACCGGAGGTGGTGGTCCGTGCCGCCGGTAGGCGACCACGCTGTTGCGGACCTTGCGCCACCGGTTGACCAGCAGGCGGTGCCCGACGGTGCGCACCCACGCCTCCGGGTCGTCGTACGTGCCGACCTGGGACCAACGCTGCCAGGCCCGCGCGTACGCCTCCTGGGCGGCGTCCTGCGCCTCGCTCCGGTCGCCGCCGAGCGCGTACAGCACTGTCACCACGCGTTGTCTGCTGTTCCGGTAGAACTCCTCGAACCCACTGTCCGGATCCATCTCTCTCCCCGCTGCCGTTCGTACGCCTGACACCCCCCGCCGTGGTGGGCGGTTGCACGCCGTCGGCGATCCGACTCGTACCTCTCAGGGATGAGGCGAGATCATCCTGCCGTCCGAGCAGCCGTTGGGCGGGGACCGATACGGTCGGACCATGACCGACCAGCACCCCGCGCTCTCCCTTCGTGGCCTGGCCAAGCGCTTCGACACCAAGATCGCGGTGGCGGGCGTCGACCTCGCCGTGCCGACCGGCTCGTTCTACGGCCTGCTCGGACCGAACGGAGCCGGCAAGACCACCACGCTCTCCATGGCCGTCGGCCTGCTGCGGCCCGACGCCGGTGAGGCGCGCGTGCTCGGGTACGACGTCTGGGCCGACCCGGTACGCGCCAAGAGCCTGCTCGGCGTGATGCCGGACGGCGTACGCCTCTTCGACCGGCTGAGCGGGGCGGAGCTGCTCGCGTACCACGGTCTGTTGCGCGGCATGGACCCGGCGGTGGTCGACCAGCGGGCGGCGGAGCTGCTCGACGTGCTGGCGCTCTCCGACGCCGGGCGCACGCTCGTCGTCGACTACTCGGCCGGCATGAAGAAGAAGATCGGCCTGGCCTGCGCGTTGCTGCACGGCCCGCGCCTGCTGGTGCTGGACGAGCCGTTCGAGGCGGTCGACCCGGTCTCGGCCGCGCTGATCCGGGACATCCTGCACCGGTACGTCAGCGGCGGCGGCACGGTGATCTTCTCCAGTCACGTGATGGAGGTGGTCGAGCGGCTCTGCTCGCACGTGGCGATCCTGGCCGAGGGCCGGATCAAGCGGGTCGGCACGCTCACCGAGGTGCGCGGCGACCGGTCGCTGGAGGACGTCTTCGTGGAGGTCGTGGGCGGCCGGACCGCCACCGGGGAGGAGCTGTCGTGGCTGTCCCGGTGACCGCCCCCGAGCGGCCGGCCCGGCGCGTGTCGTCCCGGCACTTCGTCCGGCTCAAGCTGCGGGTGCTCGGCAACAACTTCCGGGGCCAGAAGTGGCGGATCGCGCTGTTCGTGCTGGGCCTGCTGCTCGGGCTCTGGTTCGCCGCCGTCGGGTTCTTCCTGCTCGCCACGCCGGGCCTGGCCGACGAGCCCCGGTACGCCCTGATGGTGGCCGCCTTCGGCGGTGGTCTGCTCACGCTCGGCTGGCTGCTCCTGCCGCTCGTCTTCTTCGGCGTGGACGAGACGCTCGACCCGGCCCGGTTCGCGCTGCTGCCGTTGTCCCGCCGCACCCTGGTCACCGGCCTGCTCGCCGCCGCCCTGGTGAGCGTGCCCGCGCTGGCGACGGCGCTCACCGCGGCCGGTCTGGTGGTCACCGCCGGGCTGCTGGGCGGCTGGTCAGCCGCGGTGGTCGGCGCGCTCGGCGTGGTCGCCGGACTGCTGGTCTGCCTGGCCGGGGCCCGCGCGCTGACCAGCGCGTTCGCCACGATGCTGCGGTCCCGCCGGGTACGCGACCTGGCGGCGGTGCTGCTCGCCGTCCTGGCCGCCCTGCTCGGGCCGTTGCAGTTGCTGGTGCTCGCCGCGGTGCAGCAGACCGACTGGGACCGGCTGGACGGGGTGGCCCGGGTGGTCGGCTGGACGCCGTTCGGCGCGCCGTGGACGGTCGGCGTCGACGTGGCCGAGGGCCGGCCCGGCGCGGCGGTCGCGAAGCTGCTGATCGCGGTCGCGACGCTCGGCGTACTCCTGTTCTGGTGGTCGCGGTCGCTGGAGTCGGCGATGGTGGGCGCGGCGAGCGCCGGCCCTTCGCGCGCGCCGCGCGGCGTGGCCGGCGGCGCGGTCACGCAGTTGTTCCCCCGCGCGGTGGGCTGGGCGCGGCGGGACCGGTTCGGGGCGCTCGTCGCCCGCGAGTGCCGCTACTGGTGGCGGGACGCGCGGCGGCGGGCCAACCTCATCACGGTCGCCGTGGTCGGTGTGTTCGTACCGGTGATGGTCAACCTCGGCGGCGTCTCGTTCTCCACCGAGGGCGGGGCGGAGTTCGGTGGCGGCGACTCCTCACCGGCGCTGGTCAGCCTTTCCATGATCTTCGTCGGGGTGCTCGCGTCGCTGACGCTGGCCAACCAGTTCGGCTTCGACGGCAGCTCGTACGCCGCGAACCTGGTCGCCGGGGTGCCCGGGCGGGTGGAGCTGCGGGCCCGGATGACCGCGTTCTCGATCTACGTGGTGCCGATGCTCGTCGTGATCGCGGTCGCGCTGGCGCTCTTCCTGGGGCGTCCCGCATGGCTCGGCGTGATGGGTGGCGCGTTGGCCGCCGCGTACGGCTGCGGGCTGGCGATCAACGGGTTCGTGTCGGTGCTCGGCGCCTACTCGCTGCCCGAGTCGAGCAACCCGTTCGCCATGAACAGCGGCGCGGGGTTCACCAAGGGCCTGCTCACGCTGGTTTCCATGGTCGCCTCCGCGGTGGTGGCGGTGCCGTTCGTGGTGGCCGCCGCGCTGCTCGGCGACGTGTGGCTGTGGCTGGCGCTGCCGATCGGACTGGCGTACGGGGTGGGCGCGGCGCTGCTCGGCGCGTACCTCGCGGGGGACACACTGGACCGTCGGCAGCCGGAGCTGCTGGCCACCGTCACGCCGAGGCGCTGATGCCGGTCGTCGAGGCGGTCACCACGGTCCCGATCCCGCCGGAGCTGGCGTTCGCGGTCTCCCAGACGGTCGCGCCGGTCCGCTACCGCTGGGATCCGTTCGTCCGTGAGCAGCACTTCGTCGACGGCGCGACGGCGCCCGGCCGGGGCGTGCGCACGTACACCCGCTCCCGGCACGGCCTGGTCATGGTCAGCGAGTACGTCTCCTGGTCACCGCCGACGAACGTCGGCATGAAGATGGTGCGCGGGCCGTGGTTCTTCGAGCGGTTCGGCGGCGGCTGGCGCTTCGCGCCCGGCCCCGAGGCCGGCACCACGATCGCGACCTGGCGGTACAACTTCCGCTGCCGCCCGGCGTTCCTGCGCCCGGTGGCCGAGCGGATCGGGGTGTGGCTGCTCGGGCGCGACATCCGCCGCCGGATCGCCGGGTACGCGGCCGGATGCGCGGACCCGGAGGTGCTGGCCGCCGCCCGCCGCCTGCTCGCCGACGGCTGATCCCGGTTACGCGGTGCGGCGCATCGCCGCGTAGACGTGGTGGCCGTCGCCGACGCTCGTCATGGTGACCAGCTCCCAGCCGTAGTTGGACAGGTGCTCGACCGCTTCCATCAGCGGCTGGAACGCCCGGCGGCCCCAGGTGTTGTTCGCCCGGACCAGCAGGTGCCGGTGTGGATAGGCA
Source organism: Micromonospora sp. C41 (assembly GCF_018070485.1). Taxonomy (NCBI): domain Bacteria; kingdom Bacillati; phylum Actinomycetota; class Actinomycetes; order Micromonosporales; family Micromonosporaceae; genus Micromonospora; species Micromonospora sp. C41. The sequence continues at coordinate 97,629 of NZ_JAGPXP010000005.1, forward strand.
CGCAGGTCGACCTGACCGCCGAGGACGGCGTCGGCGGCGACGACCCGTTCCTGGGCGAGTTGCTGCGGGGGGATGAGACTCATGCCCGGCAGGGTATGGCGTTGCGTCGAACCCCGCCCGGCAGCGGGCGGCACAATGTTTCACGTGAATCCAGAGCCGGGCGCGCAGATCCATTCCACCGACCCGTTCGCGGCGCCGGCCGGGCAACGCACGCCGGCACGCCGGCTGCGCGGCCGGCTGGCGGCCCCGGTGACGCTCTGGACCGCACCCGGCCCGGCCGGGCTGACCGTCTCGTCCACGCTGGTCGCCGAGGGCGAGCCGGACCGGCTACTCGGCCTGGTCGACGCGGAGTCGGACCTGTGGGCGGCCATCGAGGAGGCGGGGCGGTTCGCGGTGGTCCCGCTGGGCCCGCAGCACCGGCAGCTCGCCGACCGCTTCGCCGGCCTGTTCCCGTCGCCCGGCGGCCTGTTCGCGCTGGACGCCTGGAACGAGACGCCGTACGGGCCGGTGCCGGCGGACGCCGGCGGGTGGGCGGGGTGCCGGCTCGACACCGCCCGGGAGTACGGCTGGGGCCTGCTGGTCGAGGCCACCATCGAATCGGTGGACCTGCCCCGGGACACCCCCCCGTTGCTGCACTACCGCGGCCGCTACCGCGAGCTGACCGACTGACCCACCCGGCGGTCGGGGTGACCGGTTAGCGGAGTGACGTGGGTCACTCGGCGCAGCCGGGGCGCCGTTCGGCGCAGCCGTTCGCCGCCGGGCGGCGGAGCCTTCCCGGGCGGGGAGCGCGCTCTCTACCGTGCGCGAAACTCCCCCCACGCCTGCGAAGGTGGTGATCCACAGATGTCCACGGACACACCCGCGTCCGCGCCCGCCGAGTCGGCGGCGGAACGGTACCTCGCCGTCCAGCGGTCCGACGAGTTCGCCGGGTTGCGGCGCGCGCTGCGCGGCTTCATCTTCCCGATGACCGTCGCGTTCTTCCTGTGGTACGCGCTCTACGTCATCCTCTCCGCGTACGCGCGGGGATTCATGGGCACGAAGCTGATCGGCAACATCAACGTCGCCCTGGTCTTCGGCCTGCTCCAGTTCGTCTCCACGTTCGTCATCGCCTGGCTCTACTCCCGGTTCGCCAACCGCCGGATCGACCCGGTCGCCGACCGGATCCGCGACGAGATCGGGGAGGTGACCCATGAACACGGTCCTCGCGGCTGAGGCGGGCAGCACCACCGCCCGGAACCTCACCATCACGCTGTTCCTGGTCTTCGTGGCAATCACGCTGGCGATCACCGTATGGGCCAGCCGGCAGACCAAGACCGCCACCGACTTCTACGCCGGCGGCCGGTCGTTCTCCGGTTTCCAGAACGGCATGGCGATCGGCGGCGACTACATGTCGGCGGCGTCCTTCCTGGGCATCGCCGGCATCATCGCGCTCTACGGCTACGACGGCTTCCTCTACTCGATCGGCTTCCTGGTCGCCTGGCTGGTGGCGTTGCTGCTGGTGGCGGAACTGCTGCGCAACTCCGGCCGGTACACGATGGCGGACGTGCTGGCGTTCCGGATGCGGCAGCGGCCGGTCCGGACCGCGGCGGCGGTCTCCACCATCACCGTGTCGATCTTCTACCTGCTGGCCCAGATGGTCGGCGCCGGCGCGCTCGTCGCGCTGCTGCTCGGCATCAAGCCGGGCACCACCTTCCTCGGCATGGACGCCGACACCGCCAAGGTCGCCACGATCATCATGGTCGGCGCCCTGATGATCATCTACGTGACGGTCGGCGGCATGAAGGGCACGACGTACGTGCAGATCGTCAAGGCGTTCCTGCTCATGGGCGGCGCGCTGGTGATGACGCTGCTGGTGCTCGCCAAGTACAAGTTCAACCTGTCCTCGCTGCTCGGCGACGCGGCCAGCGCCTCGGGCAAGGGAGCGGCGTTCCTCGAACCCGGGCTGCGCTACGGCGTGGAGACACCCGGCGACGCGCTGAAGACGTTCTACAGCAAGATGGACCTGCTCTCGCTGGGCATCGCGCTGGTCCTCGGCACGGCCGGCCTGCCGCACATCCTGATCCGCTTCTACACCGTGCCGACCGCGCGGGCGGCCCGCAAGAGCGTGCTCTGGGCGATCGGCATCATCGGTGCGTTCTACCTGCTCACCCTGGCCCTCGGCTTCGGCGCGGCGGCGATCGTCGGCGGGCAGGCGATCACCGAGCAGGACAAGGCCGGCAACACGGCCGCGCCACAGCTGGCCGAGGCGCTCGGCGTGGACTTCCTCGGCGGGAACCTGGGCGGGGCGACACTGCTGGCGATCATCGCGGCGGTCGCGTTCGCCACGATCCTCGCCGTGGTCGCCGGGTTGACGTTGGCGTCGTCGTCCAGCCTGGCGCACGACTTCTACGCCAACGTGGTGAAGAAGGGTGAGGCGTCGGAGCGGCAGGAGGTGAACGTCGCCCGGATCTCCGCGCTGGTGATCGGCGCGGTCTCGATCGTCCTGTCCATCTTCGCGCAGAACCTGAACGTGGCGTTCCTGGTCGCGCTGGCGTTCGCGGTGGCCGCCTCGGGCAACCTGCCGGCGATCCTCTACAGCCTGTTCTGGAAGCGGTTCAACACCTCGGGCGCGGTCTGGGCGATCTACGGCGGCCTGCTCTCCGCCGTGCTGCTCGTCTTCTTCTCGCCGGTCGTCTCCGGCGCGCCGACGGCGATGTTCCCCGACCACGACTGGCACTGGTTCCCGCTGTCGAACCCGGGCATCATCTCGATCCCGTTCGGCTTCCTGTGCGGCTGGCTCGGCACGATCCTGTCCAAGGAGAGCGACGAGGAGAAGTACGCGGAGCTGGAGGTGCGCTCGCTCACCGGAGCCGGCGCGCACTGATCGGCACGTCGAGCGGGGCCCCTGCCGTACGCGGGGGCCCCGCCTCGCGTGTATAGGCTGACCGCCATGAAGGTCGCTCCCCGCTTCGGTAGCGGACACCGCATCCTGGTCACCGGCGGCGCCGGTTTCGTCCCGTCCCACCTGGTCGACCGGCTCGTCGAGCGCGGCTGCACGGTAGTGGTGCTGGACAACTTCGTCACCGGCTCCAAGGAGAACGTGGCCCACCTGCTGGACAAGCCGACCTTCACGCTGGTCGAGGCGGACATCTCCGACGGCCTGCCGCACCACCCGGCGATGGCGGAACGGTTCGACGCGATCCTGCACATGGCGTCCCCGGCCAGTCCCACCGACTTCGAGAAGCTGCCGGTGGAGATCCTCCGGGTGGGCTCGGTGGCCACGCTGGCGCTGCTGGAGCGGGCCACCGACGACGGCGCGCGGTTCCTGATGGCCTCCACCTCCGAGGCGTACGGCGACCCGAAGGAGCACCCGCAGCGGGAGACGTACTGGGGCAACGTCAACCCGATCGGCATCCGGAGCGTCTACGACGAGGCGAAGCGCTTCTCCGAGGCGGCCACCATGGCCTACCACCGCAGCCGGGGCACCGACACCGCGATCGTGCGGATCTTCAACACGTACGGCCCGCGGATGCGCCCGGACGACGGCCGGGCCATCCCGACGTTCATCTCCCAGGCGCTGCGCGGCGAGCCGATCACCGTGCACGGCACCGGCAACCAGACCCGCTCGATCTGTTACGTCGACGATCTGGTGCGCGGAATCCTGCTGCTGCTCGACTCGACGCAGACCGGTCCGATCAACTGCGGCACCGAGCACGAGATGTCGATGCGGCAACTGGCCGAGACGATCGTGTCACTCACCGGAAGCACGTCCGAGGTGAGCTACATCACTCGCGCTTCGGACGACCCGGAGATGCGCCGCCCGGACCTGACCCTCGCCCGCGAACTGCTCGGATATGAGCCGAGCGTCACGCCCGAAGACGGACTCCGGCGCACGATCGAGTACTTCCGCGGGCGGCTCGGGTACTGAACCCGCCCGGGACGCGGCTGACATCGGCGCGCGTACGAGGGCGTCGGTGGCCCGGCCGACCTACCCTCGGTTACATGTCAGCGACCTCGTCTGCCGGCTCTCCGTTCCCGCACCCCCTGAACCGGGACGCGGGCCGCGCTTCGGTTCCCGGCTCCGGCCGGGGCGCCACCGGGCGCGCCCGCACCTCGGATGCCCGCTGGTATCCCCCGCACGACGAGGCGCCCCGCTCGGGGCGTACCGGCGGTCCGGTGGGGCCGACCGGACCCGGCGGCCCGGGCGACGGCGGTCCGGGCGGTCCGGGCCGGCGCGGCCCTCGACCGCGCTGGGGACGCATCGGCCTGGTGGCCGGCGTCGCGGTGCTGGTGCTGGCGCTGCTCGGCGGCCTCGGCGCCTGGTTCTACGCCCGTAATCTCGACGACGACCTGGCCCGCACGGACCCGTTCGCCGGGATCACCGGCGGACGCCCGGCCAAGCAGGTCGACGGCGCGTTCAACATCCTGCTCGTGGGCAGCGACTCGCGGGATCCGGACGCCCCGGTCGACGGCTCCGGCAAGTGGCGCGCGGACACCGTGATCGTCATGCACATCCCGGCCGACCACAAGCGCGCCTACCTGGTCTCGGTGCCGCGTGACCTGTACGTGCCGATTCCGGAGAGCGCGGGCGCGTCCTGCGACTCCGGCTCCCGCAACAAGATCAACGCGGCGTTCGCGTTCGGCGGCCTGCCGCTCGCGGTGAAGACCGTGGAGTGCTTCACCGACGTACGGATCGACCACGTGATGGCCATCGACTTCGGCGGCTTCAAGGAGGTCACCGACGCCCTGGGCGGGGTCGACCTGAAGGTGGAGCGGACCATCACGTCGATCCACAAGCCGTACCGGACGTTCACCAAGGGCGTGAACCACATGAACGGCGCCGAGGCGCTGGACTGGGTCCGGCAGCGCAAGCAGTTCCCGGACGGCGACTTCGCCCGGATGCGGCACCAGCAGGAGTTCCTGAAGGCGCTGATGGACAAGGCGGCGAGCACCGGGACGCTCACGAACCCGAAGAAGCTGAACGACTTCCTCAAGGCGGTGACCGCCGCCGTCACGGTCGACCAGGGATTCTCGTTGACCGACATGGCAGTGCAGTTCCGCAGCCTGCGGGGCGAGAACCTGACGTTCGTCACCAGCCCGCACCTGGGCGGCCAGACCATCGACGGCCAGTCGGTGGTGGTCTCCGACCGGGAGAAGGCGCTGGCGATGTACAAGGCCATCGCCGCGGACCGGATGGCCGAGTGGATGCAGGCCAACCAGAAGGGTTCGGGCGACGACACGGGCGGCTGACGCCGGCACGACATGACCGGGAACGAGCGCTAGGACCTCACCACCACGGAGGCCAACCGCCGACCGGCTCCTTACCCCTGCCCGTTCGGCCACAACCCGAGGATGTAGGCCGGTATTGACGGGAATTGCGAGCCTACGAGGTCGCGAATACGGGAACAGATACGTAAAGTGGTCCCGCCCCCGATCACCGAGCTGGAGCACGCATGTCGGTCCAGACCAGCCGTCGCCCGCAGTCACCGGCACCCGGATCATCCGGGCGGGTCCCTCCGGTCATCCCCACACAACCCGGTTCCGGCGGTCGCGGTCCCGGTGGTGGCAAGAAGAAGCGCACCAAGCGCAAGGACCCGCTCTGGGCGAAGCTCACGCTGGTGCTCGGCGCCGTGCTGATGGTGACCAGTGGCGTCGCCATCGTCGGCAGCAAGGCGGTCATCGGCCAGGCCACCGACAACATCGCCCAGCGCAACCTGCTCGGCGGCGCGGGCAAGAGCGAGGCCGAAGGCGGCAACAGCCTCGAGGGCCCGATCGACATGCTGCTGCTCGGGGTGGACGCCCGCGAGCGCTGGGCCGCCGACGACGTCCGGTCGGACACGATCATCATCCTGCACATCCCGGCCAGCCACGACCAGGCGTACCTGATCTCGATCCCCCGGGACACCGAGGCGCGTATCCCCGCGTTCGAGAAGAGCGGCTACAAGGGCGGCACCGACAAGATCAATGCGGCCTTCTTCCACGGCGCCCAGAACGGCGGCGGCTGGGAGGGCGGCGCCCAGCTGATGGCCAAGACGATCAAGTCGATGACCGGGATCGGCTTCGACGGCGCCGCGATCATCAACTTCGGCGGCTTCAAGAGCGTGATCGACGCGCTCGGCTCGGTACGCATCTGCGTGAGCCACGAGGTCAAGTCGCACCACATGTCGTACGTCGACGGCAAGCCGATGTGGAACGCGGACGCGAAGAAGACCGGCAAGCCGTACAAGGCGGTGGTGCACAAGAAGGGCTGCCGGGAGATGCAGGGCTGGGAGGCGCTCGACTACTCCCGCCAGCGCTACGGCCTGCCCAACAGCGACTACGACCGGCAGCAGAACCAGCAGCAGCTGATCAAGGCGATGGCCAAGAAGGCCACCGAGGGTGGCATGCTGACCAACCCGATCAAGCTGAACTCGCTGATGAAGGCCGCCGGCAAGGCGTTCGTCCTGGACACCGGCGGCGTGCCGATCGCGGACTTCATCTTCACGCTCAAGAACCTCAACGGGAACGACCTGGTCACCCTGCGGACCAACGGCGGCACGTTCGCCGGCAACAGCAACGGCCGGGAGACGTTCAACGAGACGACCATGGACATGTTCCAGGCGGTCAAGAACGACAAGCTGGCCGACTTCGTGGTGAGCAACCCGGACGTCCTCTCCACCCGTAAATGACCTGCTGACCTGCGCGAAAGCGCCATCGGTCGGCCGATCCCCCCGTAGCCTGACGTGAGCGGGTCTCATGTCGCGGCTACGGGGGGATCGTCACGTCCAGGCCAGCACGGAACCGACGCGGGCGGGGCGCACCCGCCCGCTGGGCCCGGTTCCTGCTCGGCACCGGACTCGTCCTGGTCCTGCTCGCCGCGCTCGGCGTGGCCGGGCTGAACTGGCTCACCCACCGCTACGACCGCACCGTCGCCAAGGAGCAACTGCTCGACCCGGCCGCCCGGAACAAGCGGACAGACCTGGACGGCGCGCTCAACTACCTTCTCATCGGCTCCGACCACCGGCCCGGCGCGAACCCCGAGGACCAGCGCTCCGACAGCATCCTGATCGTGCACGTGCCGGCCGGCATGCGGCAGGCGTACCTGATCTCCGTGCCGCGCGACCTTCTGGTGGCGCTCCCGGCGGCGCCCGGCTTCCCCGGCGGCCAGGACAAGGTCAACGCCGCGTACGAGCACGGCGGCGGGGGCGAGGGCGGCGCACGGCTGCTCAGCACCACGCTGACCCGGCTCACCGGCATCCGCTTCGACGGCGCCGCGCTCGTCGACTTCTCCGGTTTCAAACAGGTGATCGACGAACTCGGCGGCATCCGGATGTGCGTGGACACGCCGGTGCGCTCGATCCACACGAAGCACCAGTTCGACGCCGGCTGCCAGCAGATGGACGGCGCCCGGACGCTCGACTACGTCCGCCAGCGCTACGACCTGCCCGGCGGCGACTACGACAGGCAGCGCCACCAGCAGCAGATGCTCCGGGCGGTGCTCGACCGGGCGGGCGAGACCCACCTGCGCACCGATCCGGTGAAGCTCGACCGGGTGCTGCGCGCGGCCGGCGGAGCGCTGACCGTGGACACCAACGGCGTACCCCTGGACGAGCTGCTGTTCGCGTTGCGCGGGCTACCGGCGGACGCCCTGCGCGGCGTCCAGGTGCCCTCGTACCCGCAGACCATCGACGGCGTCTCGTACGTGGTGCTGGACAACGGCGGCGGCGGTCTGTTCACCGCGCTGCGCGACACCCGGATGCCGCAGTGGGCCGGCGCGAATCCGCGCTGGGTCAACCGGCTGTGAGCGGTCCGGGCGGCTAGGCTTGGTGACCGTGTTCGGAGCCTCACTACCAAGCGTCCCCGCGTCGGCCGTGCCCGACGACGTCTACCTGCTCGACGTCCGCGAGGACGACGAGTGGGCCGCCGGCCACGCGCCGGCCGCCCGTCACCTGCCGATGACCGAGCTGCCCGCCCGGCTGGCCGAGATCCCGCAGGACCGCGACGTGGCGGTGATCTGCCGCTCCGGCGGCCGCTCCGCCCAGGTCGTCGGCTATCTGCTGCGTAACGGCTGGGACCAGGTGCGCAACGTCGAGGGCGGGATGGGCGACTGGGCCGCCGCCGGCCGCCCGGTGGTCACCGACGACGGGCAGCCGGGCCGGGTCGCCTGAGGCGGTCATGACCGTCCCCCTGGTCTTCGCCCACCGCGGCGCCTCGTACGACCTGCCGGAGCACACGCTCGCGGCCTACCTCCGTGCCATCGAGGAGGGCGCGGACGGGCTGGAGTGCGACGTCCGGCTGACCCGTGACGGGCACCTGGTCTGCGTGCACGACCGCCGGCTGGACCGCACCAGCAACGGGCACGGGCTGGTCAGCGCGCGTACGCTCGCCGAACTGGACGCGCTCGACTTCGGCTCCTGGCACCGGGCCGCGACGCTCGCCGAGGACGACGAGCCGCTGGACGAGTCGCACACCCGGCTGCTCACGCTGGAGCGGCTGCTCGACGCGGTGCTCGACGCCGGGCGGCCGGTCCGGCTGCTGATCGAGACCAAGCACCCGTCGCGTTACCGGGGCGAGGTCGAGCGCCGCCTGGTCACGCTGCTGCGCCGGTACGGGCTGGACGAGCCCCGCCCGGGCCACCGGGTCCAGGTGACTGTGATGTCGTTCTCGCCGCTGGCCGTACGCCGGATGCGGGAACTCGCCCCGGCGCTGCCCACGGTGCTGCTGCTGGAGGTGCTGCCGCGGCTGCTGCCGCTGGGCCGGCTGCCGTTCGGCGCCCGGATCGCCGGTCCTGGCGTGGACCTGGTCCGGGCCCGCCCGCGCCTGGTTCCCTCGCTGCGCGCGGCCGGCCACTCGGTGTACGTGTGGACCGTCAACGAGCCGGAGGATCTGGAACTCGTGCTGGAAGCCGGCGTGGACGGGGTGATCACGGACCGGCCGGCCCGTGCGCTGGCCCGGTTGGGCCGGTGAGTCCGGTCGATCGGTATCGGCCACGGTCGACCGGCCGGGGGTGTCCGGGAGGGCTGCCGCGCGGCACACTCGGGACATGCCGGAGCGAACCGACTACCCCGCCCTCATCGCCGGCCACACGACTGTGATCAACATGATCAACGCGGGCGAGTCCGGTCCCGCAGTGCTCAACCGCCTGCTCCACGAGGTCGGACCGGCGGTGGGCGCGGCCGGTCTGGTCTTCGTGGAGTTCACCCCGGCCGGCGGACGGGTGATCGCGGCGACCGGCCGCGCCGAGTTCGTGCTCGGCCGACCGCTGCCCGCCACCGACCCGGCCACCGTCTGCCTGCTCGCCGGGCCGCCGGTGCGGGAGGTCCGGGTCGACGCGATCCCGGGCGCGCTCGCCGACGAGGTGGCCGGCCGGGGGCTCAGCCGGATGATCGTGGCGCGTGCCGAGATCGGCGGTCTCACCGTCGGCAGCCTGCACGCGCTCTACCCGCTGGGCGAGCCGCCGGATGCCGCGCAACGCGCCGTGATCGGCTACGTGGCCGCGTGCGTCGCGCACATGTACGGCGACCAGACCGGCCTGCCGGTGCACGGGGACGGCCCGGTGGTGGCGGCGCTCGCCGACGGGCTGGCCGTGGTGGACCGCGACGGGCGGATCCGGCTCTGGAACCCGGCGGCGGTCCAGGTGACCGGCCGTCCGGCGGAGGAGGCGCTGAGCCGCCCGCTGCCGTTCCCGCTGCCGCCGCCGGGCCAGGTGCTCGACCACCGGATGCCGGACGGGCGCTGGCTGCGGATCACCTCCGGCGAGCTGCCCGGCCCGAACGCGCTGCGCGTGGTCACCTTCCGCGACGTCACCGACCAGCAGCGGCGCGACCACGACCGCGATCTCTTCGTGGCGGTGACCAGCCACGAGCTGCGGACCCCGGTCACCGTGATCAAGGGGTACGCGGACACCCTCACCGACCACTGGGACTCGCTGAGCGACGACGACCGCCGGCAGGCCGCGCGGATCATCGGCCAGCGCGCGAACGAGCTGGCCCGCCTGGTCGACAGGCTGCTGACCGCCGCCACCGAGAACCGTCCCGGCGGGGAACCGGCCGCGCCGTTCGACCTGGTCGACGCGCTGCGCGCGGCGGCGACGGACCTGCCGGCCGACATCCGGCACCGGGTCGTGCTCGACCTGCCGGCCGACCTGCCCAAGGCGCTCGGCGACCGGCACAGCCTCGCCACAGTGCTCACCGAGCTGGGCACGAACGCCGGGAAGTACTCACTGCCGGACACCCCGATCGAGGTCACCGCCGAGGCGAACGAGCGGACCGTCTCGTTCCGGGTGGCCGACCGGGGCATCGGCATCCGCCCGGAACACGTGGAGCGGGCCTTCGACCGGTTCTGGCAGGGCGAGTCCGGTGACCGCCGGCGGTATCCGGGCGCGGGACTCGGTCTCTATCTCGTCCGCCAGATCGTTGAACAGCAGAATGGATGGGTATCCCTCCGGCCCAGAGCCGGTGGCGGTACGGTCGCAGAGGTGCGGCTGCCGCGGGGTTGACCCGGCGCTCGCAGACGGGGAAGGAACGACGTGTCGACTGGTCCGCCCGAACGGTCGTGGTGTGTGGTGGTGCCCCACGACCCGACCGGCGCGCGTCTGGCCCGGCACCGGCTCGCCGACGAGCTGACCGGCGTCGTACCCCCGATTCTGCTGGCCGACCTGGTCGCGGTCCTCGCCGAACTGGTCGGCAACGCGGTCCGGCACGCCGACGCGCTGCCCGGCGGCGTGGTCCGGGTGGCCTGGCGGCTGCGGGTCACCGAGGAGGGGCCGAGCATCCAGCTCCGGGTCACCGACGGTGGTTCCGGCGCCGGCCCGTGCATGCGGGCCGCCTCGCCGGACGCCGCCGACGGGCGCGGGCTGCACATCGTCGCCGGGCTCGCCAGCGGCTGGGGCGTGGAGCGCGACGGCCTGGGCCAGAGCGTCTGGGCACGGTTCGATCCGGCCCCGGCGCACCGTCCGGGCCTGGTCGCGGCCGGCTGAACGCACGGGCAGGCGGGTCCTGCCCCCACCCGCGCGGCCCGGCATCTAGGCTGTCTCGCCATGAGCAAGCGTCGGAAGAACCAGCGGGTCGGCGAGAGCACCCCCAAGCGGGAGAAGGTGCGCGACGTCTTCGTGCCCCGGCCGTTCGAGGGCCTGGTCGACGAGCCGGAGTGGATCGCCCTGCGTGAGCTGGTCCCGGCCGCGTCCGCGCCGCTGCGGCTCACCCCGGAACTGATCGAGGAGTACGGCGACCGCCCGGTCACGCTGGCCACCGTGCTGCCGATGGCCGCCCCGGCGATGACCAAGCCGGACGGGCGCGTCTTCGTCGGCCTGCAGCGGCACCAGCAGTCCGGCGACGTCTCCCGTGACCTGGCCGACGCGCTGATCTCCGCGCTGCGCACCGAGCCGGGCGGCCAGGTGAGCGTGCCGCCGCTGCCCGGGCCCGGCCCCCGCCTCCAGGACATCCTGGTGGACGGCCCGCTGGAGATCACCATGCACGACGGGTTCGACTTCTGGCTCGACCCGGGCGCCGCCGACGACCCGAACGTGCAGGCGTCCCTGGAGCGGGCCAACTCGGCCATCTACCCGACCGTGAAGCTGGCCGCCGCGCGGGCCGCGTACTGGTGCCAGGTGCCGGAGAAGGCCCACGTGCGGATGGTCCTGCCGGAGGACGAGGACGCCGCGCTGGACGCGCTGTCCCGGCTCGGCGCGGCCGGCGCGCTGACGCTCGGCGACGACACGAAGTTCGCCGGCATGTTCCGGGCACACGGGCGTCTCGCGCCGGTCTGGGACCTGCCGGAGGACACCCCGGCCGCCGAGTGGGAGGCGCCGCTGGCGGAGTTCGCCAAGCGTTACGCCGAGGCGGTCGCCGAGCAGGCGCCGCTGGACGCGGCCGGCCGCCGGTCGCGGCAGGGGCTGCTCGGCCGCCAGCTGACGCTGCGCTGACGTTCCGGGTCAGGCGGCCCCGCCCTTCTCCCGCACCAGCGGGCAGGACATGCAGCGCGGGCCGCCGCGCCCGGAGCCCAGCTCCGATCCGGCGATCGCGATCACCTCGATGCCGGCCCGTTCCAGTTGCGCGTTGGTCTCCACGTTGCGCTCGTACCCGACGCAGAGCCGGGGCGCGAGCGCGAGCGTGTTGTTGCCGTCGTCCCACTGCTCGCGTTCGGCGGTGACCGGGTCGAGGCCGGTGTCGATCACCCGGAGCTGATCGAGGTCCATCGCGTCGGCGGCGGCGCGCAGGAACGGCGCCGGGCCGTCGACCCGCAGGTCGTCGCCGTCCGCGCCGACGATCACCGTGTACGCGGACAGCTCGTTGGCGATGTTCGGGTACATCAGCACGGCGTCGGTGTCGACCATCGTGCAGACCGTGTCCAGGTGCATGGTGGCGCGCTCCTGCGCGATCGGGACCACCAGGATGGTGTGCGCCAGGCCGGCGGCGAACACCTGCCGGGCCAGCCGCTCCGCGCCGGCCGGGGTGGTGCGTTCACCGACGCCGACGGCGAGCACCCCCGGGGCGAGCAGCAGCACGTCGCCGCCCTCCAGATGCTCCAGCCGCGGGTGGTAGACGAACTCGGTGCCGACGAACCGGGGGTGGTAGCGGTAGATCGCGTCGGTGAGCGTGGTCTCCCGCCGTCGCGCCGGCATGGCCAGGCTGGTGACACCGACCCGGTCCCCGATCCACACCGACGAGTCGCGGGTGAACAGCAGGTTCGGCAGCGGATCGATGACGAAGTCGTGCCGGTCCATCAGAGTCCACACGAGACCGCCGGGGCGGTCGCCGCCGATGCGCAACTCCTCGTGGGCGAGCCCGGCGATCAGCACGTCGGCCAGCCCGGCCGGGTCCAGGTACGCCAGGTGGTCGGCGACCCGGCGCCGCAGGGTGTGGCCGAGCCGGCGGGACCGCAGCACCTGATCGGTCAGCTCGGCCCGGGCGTCCGGCACGGCGAGCGTCTCGGCCAGCAGGTCGGCCAGGTAGAGCACCTCGACCCCGCGGGACCGCAGCGCCGCCGCGAACGCGTCGTGCTCCTCCTGCGCCCGTCCCACCCACGGGATGGCGTCGAACAGCAACGAGTCGTTGTTGCGTGGGGTGAGGCGGGCGAGTTCCGGTCCCGGGCGGTGCAGCAACACCGTCCCGAGCCGGGCGACTTCGCTGTCCACATAGTGGGTCACCCCCGCAGCCTAGGGCAGGCTTGCGCACCATTCGGAAAAGAAGCGTGGATGAATATGGCATTCATCCACACTCACTCCGGCGCCCCGGCTTGCCGAGCCCCCGGGGGCGCAACGTAGGGTAGTGGAGACATAACTTCGAGAGACCTTTTGCCGGAGGTCGCGATGACTGTCTTTCCCGCTCGTCGAGCCGTACCGAGCAGGGCACTGCCGCCCCGCACGGTGCCGCACACCCGGGTCGAGCCCACGTCGGTGCTCGAACCGGCCCGACCGACTCCACTGGAGTGGGCCCGGCGTCGCCGGGCGGAGCGGGGGGCCCGCCGGTTGGAAGCCGCCGGGGCCCGCGCCCTCGGCCAGCTCGACCACCTCGGGCCCGCCTGGCACGTCATCGAGTGGCCCCGGACGGACCCGGCCGACATGCTGCTCGACCGCGTCCGCGACGACCGGGCCGGGTTCCTGGCCATCGGCCCGAGCGGCCTGTTCGCGGTCACCATCGCCGACCACGGCCGCGCGCGCGTGCTCGTCGCCGGTGACGTCGTGCAGATCAACGGCAAGCGCCCGCCGTACGTGGCGGAGGCGCGCCGGGACGCCAAGCGGGCCAGCAAGGCCCTCTCCGACGCGGTCGGCCTGCCGATCCCGGTCACGCCGGTGCTGACGTTCGTCGGCTCCGGCGTGATCAGCGTCTACGGGCTGCCGAAGGACTGCCTCATGGCCACCCACCGGGAGCTGGACCGCCTGCTCGTGGCCGGCGGGAACCGGATCAGCCCGGCCACCGCCGAGAAGCTGTCCCGCGTGGCCCAGGCGCCGTCGACGTGGTTCAACGGCACGTACCGTCCAACCGCCGACTACCGGTGGTACGACGAGGGCCGAACGGCCGCTGACAAGCGGGCCGCCCGCCGGTAACGTCTCCGGCGACGCCACGCGGCCCCCGGCTCCGCCCCCGACTGGTTCCGTCGGTCCGCGTCGTCGCCGGCCGCCCGGCAGCCGATGCTCCCGCCGCACCGACCGGCTAGCGTGGACAGACCGTCGGTGTACATAGGAGGCGCGGTGGCCCACGTCGAACTCTCACTCTCGGACGTGTTCGCGCCCCCGGCGGGCTCCACCGAGCAGGAGTCCGACAACTTCGGGCAGTGGTCCGGCATGGTCTCCCGAGCCGCCGAGCCGTGCCTGCTGATCGACGCCGGCACCACGGTCGTGGCGATCTCCTCGTCCGGCTGCGCGCTGCTCTGCCTGGGCGCGCCGGGGGACGTGATCGGCCTGCCGCTGCTGGAGGGCGGCCTGCGCCTGGTGGACTTCACGGCCAGCCCGAGCGAGCTGACCGAGCAGGAGACCGACAAGATCCCGCCGCTGCTCGCGCTGCACTCCGGGCGACTCGCCCGGGGTCTGCTCCGCGTGCAGGGGCCCAACTCCGACGCCGGCCGCACGGTCGACGCGATCTCCACCCCGGTGCTCACCGACGGCGTGGTGGCCGGCTCGCTCACCTTCCTCTCCGCGGTCTGACCGGCACGCTTCCACCCGGGCCCGGCCTCCTCCTACGATGGGCTCGGCCCCCGCCGTACGACGACATCCCTCGATGCCGAGGACGCCCACCGTGCTCCGCACCCCCCACCCCGGTCGCCGGCACCGCCCACTGGCGCTGCTGGCGGTGCTCGCCCTCGCCGCCTGCGGCGCGCCGCCCGAGCTGCGCACGCCGCCCGCCGTCGCCACGCCCGCGCCGGTCCCGTCGACGTCCGCCACGCCCACCCCGAGCGCCACGACGGTGGCACCTGTCACACCGTCCGCGCCCGTGCTCTCCCCGTCCACGCCGGTGACGGCGACGCCGTGCCGGGGCCGGCCGTCCGGCGACCGGATCGTCGCGCTGCTGCGCGGGTCCGCCGGAGTGCTGCCCCGCGACGTCCGGGTCACAGTGGCCACCGGTCCGCTCTGCGCCGAAGGGTGGCAGTACACCGTGCTGGCGGTCGCCGGACACGAGGAGCTGCAGGTCGTCACCCGGGGCGGCAGCGGCACGCCGACGCTGGTGACGGCCGGGACGGACGTGTGCGGCGTCGAGGTGCGGACCCTCGCGCCGCCCGGCATCCGTACCCTGGCCTGCGACGGCACGCCGGGTGCGTAGGCTGGTCGGCATGCCGGGAACACCGCCGACCCGCTTCGTCTACCTGGGCCCCGAGGGCACCTTCGCCGAACAGGCCCTGCGAACGGTGCCCGCCGCCGAACGCGGGGAGCGCACACCGGCGCGCAGCGTCGGCGAGGCGCTCGACGCGGTACGCGCCGGCGACGCGGATGCGGCCCTGGTGCCGCTGGAGAACTCCATCGGCGGCGCCGTCGGCGTGACGCTCGACGAGCTGGCCGAGGGCGACCCGTTGGTGATCACCCGCGAGGTCGTCCTGCCGGTGGAGTTCGTGCTCGCCGCCCGGCCCGGCACCACGCTCGCCGACGTGCGCGGCGTGGCCGCCCACCCGCAGGCGTCCACCCAGTGCCGGGGCTGGCTGCGCGAGCACCTGCCCGACGCCACAGTTGTCGACGTGCTCTCCAACGGCGCCGCAGCGGCCGGCGCGGCGAGCGGCGAGTACGACGCCGCCATCTGCGCCCCGATCGGCGCGACCCGGCACCGGCTGGCGGTCCTCGCCGACAAGATCGCCGACCACCCGGACGCGGTGACCCGCTTCGCGCTGGTGTCCCGCCCCGGGCCGCCTCCGCCGCCGACCGGTGACGACCTCACCTCGCTGGCCGTCTACATCGCGCACGACCGGGTGGGCGCGCTGCTGGCGGTGCTCATGGAACTGGCGGTGCGGGGCGTGAACATGACCCGCATCGAGTCCCGCCCCACCGGTGAGGCGCTCGGCCGGTACGTGTTCTTCCTGGACTGTGCCGGGCACGTCGCCGACGTACGCCTCGGCGAGGCGTTGCAGGGGCTGCGCCGGGTCTGCGCCGACGTGCGGTTCCTGGGGTCGTACCCCCGGCACCGCTGGAACGCGGCGGCGGGTGACCGGTCGGCGGCGGCGTCCACCGGGCCCTCCGACCTCGACTACGCCGACGCGGCGGCCTGGGTGGCCCGGCTGCGGTCCGGCGAGCTGAGCTGACCGGCCCGGGGCGACCACGGCGGGCGCCCCGGGCACCGGATGGTCACTGCAGCAGGCCGCCGAGCACGCCGCCCTGCTGCTGGGTGCCGCTGCCGGCCACCGGAGGCTCCTCCGAGGGCTGGACGACGACGAAACCCTGACCGGCGAAGCTCATCGTGAACGCCTCACCGGTGCTGCGGCCGAGCAGCGTGCCGAGGCCGAGCTGCTCGGCGCGGTGGTAGCCGGTCTGGAGGTTCGCCGACCAGCAGACCGCCGCCTGCGGGTCCACGTACGTCGGCGCGTCCACGTTGAGCACCACCGGGGTGCCCTTGGTGGTGATGGCGATCCGGCCGTGCCCGGTGAACACGCAGTTGAACAGGCCGGAGGAGGACGCGAAACCGGCGCCGCCGACCATCTTGATGTCGTACTGCAGGGTCGAGTCGAAGGCCAGCACGCTGGAGCCGTTGATGGACAGCGCGTCGCCCGGCTCCAGGTCGATGACGTGCACGTCCTTGGCGAAGTCGGCGAGGAACACGTCGCCGCGCCCGGAGACCTTCATCAGCGGCACGCCCTCACCGGTGAGGCGCTGCTTGATGAACTTGCCGATGCCGCCGGAGCCGAGGGCCTGGAACTGCACCTGGCCCTGGTAGGCGACCATCGAGCCGACGCGGGCCATCGCCTCGCCGTTCAGCTCGATCTTCAGCATCTTGGAGTTCTGCAACCGCATGCCCGGCTGCTGGGACTCCTTCTCAAGGTTCTCCGCGGAGAACAGCGCGCTGCGCATGGGTTTTCCTCCTGGGTCAGAATGTGCCTGACCACGGAGGTTAGGGGACCGGCGCAACCGCCGGAATCAGCCGGGCGGGGACCCGGTCAGCCCCAGCCCAGGGCGTGCAGACGCTCGTCGTCGATGCCGAAATGGTGGGCGATCTCGTGCACCACGGTCACCGCGACCTCCTCGACGACGTCGTCGTCGGTGTCGCAGATCGCCAGGATCGGATTGCGGTAGATCAGGATGCGGTCGGGCAGCACGCCGGAGTAGTCCCAGCCGCGATCGGTGAGCGCGTGCCCCTCGTACAGGCCGAGCAGGTCCTCGCCCGGCGGCGGGTCGTCCTCGACCAGGATGACCACGTTGCTCATGAGCCCGAGCAGCTCCTCGGGCACCTCGTCGAGTGCCTCGCCGACCAGTTCCTCGAACCGGTCCCGGCTCATCTCCACGGCCACGCGGCCCGGTCACTCCCCCAGAATCGGCACGTCACACGGCGAGGGCGGCCCGCAGGACACCCCCGCCGTGCCGTACGTGATGGTCAGGCCAGGCGGGCGTTCAGCGTGATCTGCGCGCCCGGCGACAGCAGCCGGGAGATCGGGCAGTTCTCCTTGGCCGCCTCGGCCAGCTTGGTGAACTCGGCCTGGTCGATGCCCGGAACCTGACCGACGGTCTCCAGGTCGATCCGGGTGACTGTCATGCCGGCGTCGGTCTTGTCGAAGTGCACCTTGGCGGTGGTCTCCACCGCCGTTTCCTGGGCGCCGGCGTCGGCGAGCTGCTTGGACAGCGCCATCGAGAAGCAGCCGGCGTGCGCGGCGCCGATCAGCTCCTCGGGGTTGGTGCCCTCGCCCTCCTCGAAGCGCGACTTGAAGGAGTAGTTGCCGGACAGGCCGCCCTTGCCGGTGCGGACGGTGCCGGACCCCTCGGTGAGGTTGCCCTGCCAGCGAGCGGATGCGGTACGGATAGGCATGGCACGACGCTACGCGAAAGCGGGCCGCGTCGCACCGCACCTGTGGACCACGATCCGGGCCGTCGGGTGTGTGCTGTGCCATGATTCGACGCAGGCCCGCGTACGGGAAGGGTGGCCATGTCACAGGATCTCCCCGTCCCCCGCCAGGAGAAGCGAATCCCCGTGCGGGACGACGACACCGCTGTCGTCGAGTGGGGTGACGCCGAGCCGGAGTCCCCCGGCCGGGCCGGACGCTCGCTCGCCGCCCTGGGCCGGGACCGCCGCCTGCCGACAGTGCTCGCCGGGCTCGCCACGGTGGCCGCTGTCGCCTCGCTGATCGGCGAGTGGCTGATCATCACGGTGCCGGCCGAGGCCCGGGACGACGACGCGCCCACCCGGCTGACCAGTGGCATCTCCGAGATCGGCGGGTTCGGGGTGGCGTACCTGGTGGGCCTGCTCGGGCTGTCCGTGGCGCTGGCTCTGGCGCTGCGCGGCGCCCCGGCGGTCCGTCGGCACGCCGCGCTCGCCGGGCTGGGCCTGTCGGCGGGCGTGCTCGGCGTGCTGGTCGCGACCGCCGCCTCCCTCGAGCAGCTGGCCCGGCGCATCCTGTTCTTCGTCGGGGACCAGCGCCTCGACGTGGAGCACGGGCGCGGCCTGGTCACCGCGTTCCTCGCCGTGGCGCTGCTGGCCGCCGCGCTGCACCTGGCCGGCCGGAGCGCCGGGGACACGCCCGCCGACGAGGAACCGGACCACGACCACCCGGACGACCGGCCCGCCTGGCGGGGGCGCGCCGCCACGGACGACCTGCCGCCGGCCCCCGCGGACCTGACGGTGCAGCCCACGGTGCCGTTCGCGGACCCCGACCGGTCCCGCTGACGCCGCATACGTCGGCCACCGCGGCTTCGCCTCCGATTCGCCGGAAAGCCGTGGTTGCCGCCCGTTCCGCGAGATACGGTTGCTGCCCGCCGTCCCGTGGTCGCGGCACCGAAGACCTGGTCGGCCGGCGTGACGGCGCGGGCGAAGGAGGAACCATGACCCGCCCGGGACTGCCCAAGCTGATCGCCACCGACCTCGACGGCACGCTCGTCCGCAGCGACGAGACCGTCTCCGCGTACACCCACCGGGTGCTGGACCGGGTGCGGTCCGCCGGGATTCCGGTGGTCGGCGCGACCGGCCGCGGACCGCGCCTGACCGAGCTGACCCGTAACGACATCCGGGCCGCCGACTTCCTGGTGATGGCCGGTGGCGGCCGGGTGGTGGACCAGAGCGACCCCGACGGGCCGCTGGTGCTGCGCGACGAGCGGCTGCCCGGCGAGGTGCTGGCCCGGATCCTCACCGACCTGGAGGCGGCGGTCGGCCCGCTCACCGTGATGGTCGAGGCGTCGGACGAGCACGACGCGCCGCTGTGGGGCGACTACCACCCGAGCTGGCCCTACCCGGACCGGTTCGAGGCGCGCAGCCGGATGGAGTGCCTGTCCTGCGACGTGATCAAGGCGTTCGCGCGTACCGCCGACCACCACGTGGACGAGCTGCTGGCCGCCGCCCGGGCGATCGTGCCGCCGGAGGTGGCCACGCTCACCCAGGCCGGGCTCGGCTTCATCGAGATCTGCCCGCCCCGCACCGACAAGGCCAGCGGCCTGAGCGTGATCGCCGAGCGGCTCGGCGTCGACCCGGCCGACGTGCTGGTCTTCGGCGACCAGCCGAACGACCTGCCGATGTTCGACTGGGCCGGGTGGGCGCGGGTGGCGGTGGCGAACGCCCACCCGGAGGTACGCGCCGCGGCGGACGAGATCACCTTGCGCAACGACGACGACGGGGTGGCCGTCTACCTGGACCGACTACTGTCCCGGTGATGGAAGATCCACCTCGGCTCGTCGCCTCCGACATCGACGGCACGCTGCTGCGCGACGACCGGACGCTCAGCCCGCGTACCGCCGGCGTGCTGGCCCACATCGCCGCCGCCGGCACGCCGGTGGTCCTGGTCACCGGCCGTCCGATCCGCTGGCTGCAAATGGTGTACGAGCAGCTCGCCGCGCCGCTGCCGGCGATCTGCGCGAACGGCGCGGTGGTGTACGACCCGGTCACCGACCAGGTGCTGCGGGCCGACCCGCTCGCCCCGGAACTGCTGGCGGAGGTGGCCCGGCGACTACGGGCCGAGGTGCCCGGGGTCAGTCTCGCGGTGGAGATCGTGGACAGCCGGCAGATGCGGCACGAGGCGCACTACCCGCTGCGCTGGGACGCCGACCTCGACGCCATCCGGGCCGTCGAGTCGCCGGAGGAACTGCTGGCCGCACCCGCGGTGAAGCTACTGGCGCGCGCCGGTGAGCAGGACCCGGACGTCTTCGTGCAGGTGGTGGCGGGCGCGCTGGAGGGGCTGGCCGAGGCGACCCACTCGTCGTACAGCGGGCTGATCGAGATCTCGGCCGCCGGCGTGACGAAGGCGGCCGGCCTGGCCTGGTACGCGGAACGGCTGGGCGTCGGCGAGCGGGACGTGCTGGCCTTCGGCGACATGCCCAACGACGTGCCGATGCTGGCCTGGGCCGGACGCGCGGTGGCGGTCGCCAACGCCCACCCGGCGGTACGGGAGATCGCGCACGAGGTCACCGGGCCGAACACCGAGGACGGCGTGGCGGCGTACCTGGAGAAGGTCTTCGAGCTGGACTGAGTGGCCGGGGCGCGTGACGCGCCCCGGCCGACGGGTCACAGGTACTGGCCGGGCGCGTGGCCCTCGCCGGCGCCGGGCATCCCGGGCATGCCCGGGATCACGCCGCCGGGGCCGCTGGGCAGCGCCTGACGACCCGAGCGCATCTGCTCCAGCTGGACACGGGCGGCCATCTGCTGGGCCACCAGCGCGGCCTGGATGCCGTGGAACAGGCCCTCCAGCCAGCCCACGAGCTGGGCGTGCGCGATCCGCAGCTCGCCCTCGCTCGGCGTCTGCCGCTCGGTGAACGGCAGCGAGAGCCGCTCCAGCTCCTCGCGCAGCTCGGGCGCGAGGCCCTCCTTCAGCTCGACGATCGAGCGCTCGTGGATCTCCCGCATCCGGTTCCGGCTGGCGTCGTCCAGCGGCGCCGCCTTCACCTCCTCCAGCAGCTGCTTGATCATGCTGCCGATCCGCATCACCTTGGCCGGCTGCTCGACCAGGCGGGTCGGGTCCTCGCCCTTGCCCTCCTCGTCGGTCTGCACCGTGCCGACCGGGCGGCCGTCCGGCCCGACCACCACCACGGTGCCGGGGATGCCATCGTTGCCCTGCTCGTCGTCCCGTCCGGAATGCGCTTCGGTCATGGCACCCATCTTTACCCACGCCGACCATGTGCACGCGGCCGGACCGGAGGGAGCTACCGTCGCCGCATGCTCTCCGACCCACGCGAGGTGCTGACCCGCCCGTCTCCGCCGCCGGACGCCACAGTCGCCTACGGCGACCACCCGGACCAGCTCGCCGACCTGCGCCGGCCCGCCGGCGACGGGCCGGCCCGGCCGCTCGTGGTCGTGGTGCACGGCGGTTTCTGGCGGGCCGAGTACGACAGGGCCCACACCGGCCCGATGGCGGCGGCGCTGGCCGCGCTCGGCCACCCGGTCGCGCAGATCGAGTACCGCCGGACCGGCCAGCCCGGCGGCGGCTGGCCGCACACCCTCACCGACGTCCGCACCGGGGTCGCCGCCCTGCCCGGTCTGGCCGCCGCCGCGCTGCCCGGCCGGGTGGCGCCCGTACCGCCGATCCTGATCGGCCATTCCGCGGGCGGGCACCTGGCCCTGTACGTGGCCGCGCGCGCCCCGGAGACGGTCGCCGGGGTGGTCGCGCTGGCCCCGGTGGCCGACCTCGCGCAGGCGTACCGGCTGGACCTGGACGGCGGGGCGGTGGCCGCGCTGCTCGGCGGCTCCCCGGAGGACGTGCCGGACCGGTACGCGGACGCGGATCCGTCGAATTTCGTACCCATGCGAACACGGACCGTAGTCGTGCATGGCAAGCAGGATCTTCAGGTTCCCACCTCGATCAGCCGATCCTGGGTGGCCGCCGACCGGGCTGCCGGCGGCACTTCCACCTTGATTGAGCTGCCTGAATGCGAGCATTTCGGGCTGATCGACCCGGAGGCGGCCGCCTGGCCCCGGGTGACACAGGCGTTGCGGTCGCTTCACGATGATCTTCCGGGCATTGACGCAGCGTCGCCGACCAGGTAGAACGCCGAAGGGGTGTGCACCATGGCCACCCCGTCGGGAAGGAAATCGGTGGCACAGATGAACCGCAGGCGGGCTCTGCAACTGCTGGCCGCGCTGGGCACCACCGGACTGGCGGCGGGTTGCGGCTCCGGGGAGGACGACACCGGGGAGCAGGCCGGATCCGGCAGCCCGATCAAGATCGGGCTGATCGTGCCCGGCAGCGGGGCGAACAAGGCCATCGGCGACGAGATCACCAACGGCTTCCAGCTCTACCTCCGCCTGCGCGGCCAGCAGATCGCCGGCCATCCGGTCACGCTGGTGCCGGCCGAGGAGGGCTCCACCGCCGCCAGCGGCAAGGCCGCCGTGGAGCGGCTGATCAAGGAGGGCGTGCTCGCGCTCACCGGCGTGGTCAGCCCCACCGTGATGACCGGCATCAAGGACTCGGTCGAGCAGGCCCGGGTGCCGCTGATCGGCTCCAACGCCTCCCCCTCGACGCTGCAGGGCGTCGTCTACATCTGGCGCACGTCGTACGTGCTGACCGAGCCGGGCGAGGCGCTCGGGGAGTACCTGCGCCAGAAGCTCGACGCGTCGAGCCGCATCGCCATCTTCGGCACCCGCGGCCAGGGCAGCCAGGACGTCGTCGAAGGGCTGCGGCGCGCGTACGAGCGGGGTCGCCGGCTCACCGAGGACCCGATCTACACCGACGACTCCGACAACCCCTCGCGGAATCTCTACGCCGGGCCGATCCGCAAGGCGCTGGAGCGGAAGCCGGACGCGGTCTTCTGCCACTACTCGGGCGCCCAGGCCGTCCAGTTCGTCAAGCAGCTCTACGCCCTGGGCTACCGGGGGCCGATCTACGCCCCCGGGTTCCTCACCGAGGGCACCGCGCTGGACCAGCTCGACGACGGTGAGAAGGGCCGCGACCGCAAGCTGATCGAGGCGAACGGCATCGAGACCGCGCTCAACTACTCGGCCGATCTCAACAACACCGCGAACCGGATCTTCGCCTCGGCGTACCGGAAGACGTTCAACTCCGCGCCGACCACGTACGCGATGGCCTCCTACGACGCCGCGCTGGTGCTGGACAAGGCGATCCGGCTGGCCGGGGCGAACCCGTCCCCGCAGCAGGTCAACCTGGCGCTCGGCAAGGTCGGCCAGGTGGACAGCCCGCGCGGCCCCTGGCAGTTCAACCAGACCCGTACCCCGCAGCAGAAGTGGTACCTGCGCCGGGTGCAGACCGACGGCCGACTGCTGTCCAACATCGTGATCAACGAGCTGGCCACGCTCGGCTGACCGGCCCCCGTACGCGACGAAGGGCGGTCTCCCCACCGGGAGGCCGCCCTTCGCGCCGAGGCGTGGCTCAGTGCCGCAGTTCGGCGATGCAGCACTTCACGCTGCCACCGCCCTTCTTCAGCTCGGACAGCTCCACCGGGACCGGGTGGTAGCCGGCCGCCTTCAACTTGCCGGCCAGCCGCGTCGCCTCGTTGTTCAGCACCACGTTGAGCCCGTCGCTGACCAGGTTCAGGCCGAACGCCAGCGCGTCCTCGTCGTCGGCGACGATCGCGTCCGGGAACAGCTGGGCCAGCACCTTCTGGCTGGCGGCGGAGAAGGCGCCCGGGTAGTAGACGATGTTCTCGTCGTCGATCGAGGCGAGCGCCACGTCCAGGTGGTAGAAGCGCGGGTCGATCAGGCGCAGCGAGACCACCGGGCGGCCGAGCGCCTCCTGCGCCTCGGCGTGCGCGGCCGGTTCGGTCCGGAAGCCGTGCCCGGCGAGGATCAGGCCGCCGTGGGCCTCCGGCAGGTACGCGAAGTCGCCCTCGCCCTCGTTGGTCTCGTTCGGGGCGATGAACCGCCAGCCCTGCTCCTCGTAGAACGCCCGGTGCGCGGCGGCCTCGGCGGTCCGCTGCTCGTGCTTGAACCGGGCGCCGTAGACGGTGCCGTCGACCACGAACGCGCCGTTCGCCGCGTAGACCATGTCCGGCAGCCCCGCCTCGGGCGTGAGCAGGTGCACGTCGTGGCCGAGCCCGACGAGCGTCTCCCGCAGCCGGTCCCACTGCTTGACCGCCAGGTCGGCGTCGACCGCCGTGGTCACGTCCATCCACGGGTTGATCGCGTACTCGACCGTGAAGTGCTCGGGCGAGCACATGAGATATGTCCGCTTTCGCGAGACTCGCTGCTGGTTCACGGTCACCAAGAGTAGGTACGGTACAACTTTGGTAACAGCCACAAGCATTGCTTCCCGGGAGCAGAACGTTGCAGATAGACGCGGTAGACCAGCGAATCATTGCGTTGCTCGTGGCTGACGCCCGCGCCTCGTACGCGGACATCGGCACCCGGGTGTCACTCTCCGCCCCCGCCGTCAAGCGACGGGTCGACCGACTCCGGTCCGCCGGGGTGATCCGGGGATTCACCGCCGTCGTCGACCCGGCCGCTGTCGGCTGGACCACCGAGGCGTTCGTCGAGCTGTTCTGCGCCGGCCGGACCACCCCGGCACAGATCGGCGCCGCCGCCCGACGGCACCCCGAAGTGGTCGGCGCGTACACCGTCTCCGGCGAGGCCGACGCGCTCGTGCACCTGCGCGCCGCGGACATCTCGCACCTGGAGGAGGCGCTGGAGCGGCTCCGCGCCGAATCGTTCGTCACCTCGTCCCGCAGCACCATCGTGCTCTCCCGGCTGGTCGAGTCCCCCGGCGTCGGACCGTCCACGCCTTGACCTCAACCTCGCTTCATGTCGTGCACTGGTGACCGGCTCGAAGCGAGGGGGCGGTATGCGTGCGGTGTGGCTGCGGGAGTTCGGCGGACCGGAGGTGCTCGTGCCCGGGACGGCACCCGATCCGGCACCCGGACCGGGCCAGGTGCTCGTCGACGTGGCACACGCGAACATCACGTTCGTCGAGACGATGTTCCGGGCCACCGGCTTCGGGCCGTTCGACGCCGAACTGCCACTGATCCCCGGCAACGGCGTCGGCGGGACGATCACCGAACTCGGACCCGGCGTCGATCCGGCGCTCGCCGGGCGCGTCGTGGTCACCGCCACCGGCGGCACCGGCGGGTACGCCGAGCGCGTCGTGGTCGACCGGAGCGCCCCTGTCCCCGTACCCCCGGGGTTGGCCCTGGACGCGGCGGTGGCGCTGATGGCCGACGGCCGGACCGCCCTGATGCTGGCCCGGGCGGCCGGGCTGCGGCGCGGCGACCGGGTCCTGGTGGAGGCGGCGGCCGGCGGCGTCGGGTCGCTGCTCACGCAGTTGGCGGCGGCGTCCGGGGCGACGGTGGTGGCCGCCGCCGGCGGCCCGGCGAAGGTGGCCGGGCTCCGCGCGGCCGGCCTCGACCTGGCAGTCGACTACCGGCAGCCCGGCTGGACCGGCCGGGTCCGGGACGCCGTCGGCGCGGTCGACGTGGTGTTCGACGGCGTGGGCGGACCGCTCGCCCGGGAGGCGTTCGACCTGCTCGACCCGGGCGGGCGGATGCTCAGCTTCGGGCTCGCCGGCGGCGCCTGGGCGGACATCCCGGCCGAGGCGGCCACCGCACGCGGCGTCACGCTGCTGAGCCCACGGCCCGGCCCGGACGAACTGCGCGCCCTCACCGAGGCGGCGCTCGCCGAGGGCGCCGCCGGCCGGCTGCGACCGCAGATCGGGCAGCGCTTCCCGCTGGAACGGGCCGCCGACGCGCACGCCGCGATCGAGGCCCGGCAGACCGTCGGCAAGACCCTGCTCGACGTGCGCTGACCCGGCTCAGAGGTACATGCCGGTGCGGTGCTCCTCGGCCCGCGCCGGCTTGTCCCCCTCGCCGAAGAAGCGCTTGCCGCCGAACTCGCCGTGCAGACGGTCGTCCAGCTCGTCCGCAAGACCGGTCATCACCTGCACCGCGAGCATCAGGTGGGTGGGCTGGAAGTTGCGGCCGAACACCGGAATCGAGGCCCACACCGTGTCGTCGGCGCAGTAGAGCCGCCCGATCGGCATCCGGTTGGTCAACTCGGACAGCTTCACGTACAGGCGCTCGGTCGGCTCGACCTCGGTCAGCACCGGCGAGAAGACGTCCACGAGCGGCGGGTTGTCGCGCACCCGGACGAACACCATGGCCGAGCCGGCCCGGATGTTGATGTCACCGTCGGAGTCGACCTGAAGCTGGTCGGACGCGGACTTCAGCATGGTCGACACGACGGTGCGGACCCGCTCCTCCAGGGCCAGCACGTCGTTCTCGCCGGACTGCGCGGCCGCCGCCGCGGCCAACGCCTCGTCCAGGTCGGCCTCGACGTCGCGGTCCGGGCCGAACTCGCTGCGGGCGGTACCGAGCGGCTCCACCGGCAACGGCTCACCCTCGGTGTCGTGCACCAGGTAGACGAGGAAGGCGGGATGCGGGGCGCCGTAGACGTCACGCAGCGTCCGGGACAGCACGGCGGCCAGCCGGGTCGCCTCGTCGGTGCCGCAGTCCAGCCCGAACTGCTCACCGGAACCCGGCACCACGCCCGGCGGCGACCAGCCGAGCGCCACCATGTCGGCCACCGCCGCCCGGTCCAACCGGTAGCCCTGGGGCAGCGTGGCGTTGCCGACCGCCCGGGCCGAGAGGCGACCCTCCTCGCCCGCGTCCACGCTCACCGAGTAGACGGCGTCCCCGGTGCCGGAGGCGGTCGGATCGAGTGTCACCTCCAGGTGACCACCGGCGGGCAGTGCGCGTAGCCGCTCGGCGAGCGCCCGCGCGAACTCACGCCAGGCCTCGGTGACCTTGGCCCGCAGATCAGCGGTGGTCGGCTCGTCGAGCAGGATCGACTCGTGATGCTCCGGCGCGCTGCCGGTGGCGTGGTGTTCCGGCGCGCTGCCGGCGGCGTGATGCTCCGGCGCGCTGCCGGCAGGCTTGTCGACCGGCGCCGAGGGGTGGTCTGCCGTCATGATCGCCTCCGTCCGTCCCCGCCACCCTACCCACGCGCGGCGGCCACCGAATCACGCGCAAGGCGCTATTCCGCGGGCATGGACCCACCCAGATCCACCGGCCACGAGCCGGCCAGCGCGCTGAGCCGCTCGGCCGCCGCCGCCGGGTCCGCCCCGCGCCCCACCGCCACCCCCAACAGGTACGCGGTGACCGGCGCCCCCGGCCGGACCACCTGATGCGCCACGTCCCGGGCCACGTCCAGCACTGTCGGCACCGGCACCCCGGCCGGGTCCAGGTCCAGCTCGGCGCAGACCGCCGTGACCCAGTCGTCCAGCACCGTCATCTCGACCACTCCTCCGCCCGGCGTACGTCCTCGTCAGTGTCGCAGTCGAACCAGGGCGGAGGACCCGAGCCGGACCACGACACCTCGCGTACGGCGACACCGGTCAGCAGTCCGCGTACCGGCGCCCCGTCGAGGGTGCCGCCCCGCGTCGCGGCGAGCCGGTCGAGGGCGGCCCGCAGGGCCGGTAACCGCCACACCGCGCAGAGCTGCTGGCGGCGGCCGTCGCCGTCCACGTAACAGGCGAGGGCGACGGTCGGTCCGCGCGGGGGGAGCGTTGATGCCCGCTCGGCGGCCGGTTCGCGTTCCCGCTCGGCGGCCCGATCGTGTTCCCGCTCGGCGGCCGGGGTGTCGAGGGCGCGCCGCAGCTCGGTCACGGCGGCGGCGGTGAGCAGCGGGAGATCGGCGGCGAGCAGGGCGACTGTTGTCGTACCCGGGTCGAGCAGCGCCAGCCCGGCCGCAATGGCGGCCACCGGCCCGCCACCGGGTGGCTCCTCACGTGTCGTCCGGACGCCGCCGGGCACCGGACCGGACGGGCCGACCACGATCCGCTGGTCCGCGTCGGCCACCGCGGCCAGTACCCGGTGCAGCATCGGCCGGCCGCCGACCGGACGGGCCGGTTTGTCGACGCCGCCCATCCGCCGGGCCGCGCCACCGGCAAGGACCACCGCCGCGTACCCCGTCACCGCCTCACCCTATCCACGGCCACGACCGTCGAATCCCGGCTCGGACACGAGGCCCGGGCCCGTGCCCGGCTTCGCTGGCGGTTTTCCGACGTTGATCAACTCCATCTCGCCGAAGTGGCGGCATCCGGGGCCGTCCGATACCGCCACTTCGGCGATCTGGTGTCGATCATGATCGGCTGGGCCGGCGGGGCACGTGAAGGAGTGGGGTGGGGTGCGGGCAGTGGAGGGGCCGGGGAGGATGGCGGGATGGGACGGGCGACAGACCGGCGGAGCGTGCTGCGGATCGACCTCGACGCGACGGGCGAGGGCCGGGGCCGGATCCGCCGCCAGGACACCCTGGCCGCGGAGGAGCCACTGGAGATCCGCGTGGGCGCGGCCGGGCCGGGTCGGCGTCGGCCGCTCGCGGTGACTATGCGTACGCCCGGCGACGATCTGGACCTGGCGATCGGCTTCCTGCTCACCGAAGGACTGATCCGGTCGGCCGAGGACGTGCACACCGCACAGCTCTGCGCCGGCGCGGAGACCCCGAACACCTACAACGTGGTCGACGTGGCGCTCACCCCCGGTGTTCCGGAGCCGGTCACCGATCCGTCGCGCAACTTCTACACCACCAGTTCGTGCGGCGTGTGCGGCAAGGCGAGCATCGAGTCGGTGCGTACCCGTTCGCGGTTCGCCGTGCGGGACGACCCGCTGGTGGTCACCGCCGAGTTGCTGGCCGCGCTGCCGGACCGGCTGCGGGCCGCGCAGCGCGCCTTCGACCGCACCGGCGGCCTGCACGCGGCCGGCCTCTTCACCGCCGACGGGGAGATGGTGGTGCTGCGGGAGGACGTCGGGCGGCACAACGCGGTGGACAAGGTGATCGGCTGGGCCGCCCGGGAGGGGCGGTTGCCGCTGGCCGGGCACGTGCTGCTGGTCTCCGGGCGGGCCAGTTTCGAACTCACCCAGAAGGCGTGGATGGCGGGCGTGCCGCTGCTCGCCGCGGTGTCCGCGCCCAGCACGCTCGCCGTCGAGCTGGCCGAGGAGGCCGGGATGACGCTTGTCGGCTTCCTGCGCGGGCCGACCATGAACGTCTACACCGGGGCGGCCCGGATCGGCGGCTGACGGCTCAGCGCCGTGGACGGCGACGGCGACGGCGCAGCACCGGGCCTCCGTCGGAACCGGGCCAGCCGTCCAGCTCGGACGGGGCCACCCCGCGCCGAAGCGCCTCGTCGAGCAGCAGCGCGAGCGAATAGCCGGGGTGGGCGGACAGCACCCGTTCCAGGGCGACAGCCGCCAGCGCCCCGTGCCCGGAGCGCCAGGCGGAGAACGCGAGCAGGCAGCCCGGCGCGGCGATCAGGTCCGGCTCGGCACGCCGCGTCACGTCGGTCCAGAGGCTGATGTCGGCGTCCCGGCCGTCGGTCCGGGACCAGGCGTGATCGCGTACCGGGATGTGGGTGAGCAGGACGGTCAGCCAGGCCACCTCGTCGTCGTCGAGCCGCTCGCCACGCCGCTGCCTGCGGAACGCGGCCCGCACCGCCGCCGTGCCCGCGCTCCGCACCGCGCGTGGTGAATCCTCCGGACCTCCACCGTCGGCCCGCACATCACCGTCCCCCGGCACGGAACTGCCGGCCTCCGGGCTCCGGCCGGACTGCGCGGGCGTCCCGCCGGTGAGCGCGGCCAGGCGCAGACGGGCCCGGCCGGTGGCCCGGCGCATGGCGAGGCGTACCGGCCCGTCGAGCGGGGACACCTGCGCGGCCAGCGCGGCCCGGTCGGGCAGGGCGACCTGGCCGGCGAACACGGCCGCGGCGCTGACCTGGCTGGCGGCCGGGTCGTACGGGGTGCCCTCGGGCGGGCAGCAGGACGGCTCGGCGCACAGGTACGACCACCAGCGGCCGTCGGTGACCCGCAGGGCGTCGAGCACGACCAGGCCGGCAGCGGTCAGCGCGTCGCCGATCGCGTCCACGGCACCGGTCACCCGGGCGGCCGGACCGTAGCCGACGACTGTGGCGGCGTCGGCGTCCTGCCGGGCCACCACGTGTGCCAGGTGCCGGGCCGCCGGGCCGGGGTCGGCGCCGGGCGCGGGCAGGTCTCCCCGGGCGGCGAAGACGACGCGCCGGCCGCGTACCGCGACCACCACGACGCTGTCGGCCGGGTGGAAGCCGAGCAGGTAGGGCACGGCCGTGACCATGTCGGCGGGCGAGCGGACGGAGAGGCGGGGTTGCTCGGTGGAGTTCATGCCGGGAGCGTGGGCGGTGGAGTGCCACCGCGTCCGCCCCTGTGGACGACACGCGGTCCGTCCACAGATACGGAGCGTATCGGTCCAGGTCAGGGGCGATCCGTGGCGTCGCTTGCCCCACGGTTGTCCGGGGTACCCGCTACCTTGCGCTCATGGACCTGGCGTACCTGCGGGCACACCCGGAGCACCTGCCGACCTTCCTGACCCACCAGCGGATCCGGGAGACCCCGGTCTCCGGCGGCGACATCTGCGCCGCTTCCCGGCTCACGCTGGACGACGGGCACTCGGTGTTCGCCAAGACGTGGCCGGAGCGGGCGGCGCGTCCACTGCCGGAGGGCTTCTTCGCCACCGAGGCGGCCGGGCTGCGCTGGCTGCGCGAGGCGGGTTCGGTGCCGGTGCCGGAGGTGATCGTGGCGTTGCCCGATCTGCTCGCGCTCGACTGGGTGGAGCCGGGCGAGCCGACGCCGGAGGCCGCGGAGGCGTTCGGGCGTGACCTGGCCGGGCTGCACCGGGCCGGGGCGCCCGCGTTCGGCGCGGACTGGGCCGGGTTCATCGGTGCGCTGCCGCAGGACAACACGCCCGATCCCGGTCCCTGGCCGGACTGGTTCGCCCGGCGCCGCCTCCTGCCCTACCTACGCAGTTCGGTCGACGGCGGCGCGCTCGACGGTTCCGGGGCGGCGCTGGTCGAGCAGGTCGTCGCCCGGATCGGCGAGTTCGGCGGTGACGAGCCGCCGGCCCGGGTGCACGGCGATCTCTGGCCCGGCAACCTGCTCTGGGGCGCCGACGACCGGGTCTGGCTGGTCGACCCGGCCGCGCACGGCGGGCACCGCGAGACCGACCTGGCGCAGCTCGCCCTCTTCGGCGGCCCGCCTCACCTGGACCGCGTCCTGGCCGCCTACCGGGAGGCATGGCCGCTGGCCGACGGCTGGCGGGAACGGGTGCCGCTGCATCAGCTGCACCTGCTGCTCGTGCACACCGCGATCTTCGGCGCGGCGTACGCGAACGCGGTGGCCGCCACCGCCCGGGCCGCCCTCCGGGGCCTCGACCGCGCTACGGTCGACGGATGAGCGCCCCCCGGACGACGACCGACGGCGTCCTCGCCGACCGGTACGGCCGCGTCGCCCGGGACCTGCGGGTCTCGCTGACCGACAAGTGCAACCTGCGCTGCACCTACTGCATGCCGGCCGAGGGCCTGCCCTGGCTGTCCGGTCCGCAGCTGCTCACCGACGACGAGATCGTCCGGCTGGTGGGTGTCGCGGTGACCCGGCTCGGCATCACCGAGGTGCGCTTCACCGGCGGTGAGCCGCTCATCCGGCCCGGCCTGCCCGGCATCGTGGCGGCGGTCGCCGCGCTCACGCCCCGGCCGCGCATCTCGCTGACCACGAACGGCATCGGCCTGGCCCGCATGGCGTCGGCGCTGCGCGACGCCGGGCTGGACCGCGTCAACGTCTCGCTCGACACGCTGGACCGCGACCGGTTCACCGCGCTGACCCGCCGCGACCGGCTCGCCGACGTGCTCGCCGGGCTGACCGGGGCCGCCGAAGCCGGGCTGACCCCGGTGAAGGTCAACTCGGTGCTCATGCGGGGCACGAACGACGACGAGGCGCCCGCGCTGCTCCGGTTCGCGCTCGCGCACGGCTACGAGCTGCGGTTCATCGAGCAGATGCCGCTCGACGCGCAGCACGGCTGGGACCGCTCGACCATGGTCACCGCCGACGAGATCCTGGCCTCCCTGAAGGCCGCGTTCGCGTTGACGCCGGACCCTTCCGAGCGGGGCGCGGCACCGGCCGAGACGTGGCTGGTGGACGGCGGGCCGGCCCGGGTCGGGGTGATCGCCAGCGTGACCCGGCCGTTCTGCGGCGACTGCGACCGCACCCGGCTCACCGCCGACGGCCAGGTGCGCAACTGCCTGTTCGCCACGGAGGAGTCGGACCTGCGCGGCGCGTTGCGCGACGGCGCGGACGACGAGGAGCTGGCCCGGCGCTGGCGCGCCGCGATGTGGGCCAAGCGGGCCGGTCACGGCATCGACGATCCGACGTTCCTCCAGCCCGCGCGTTCGATGTCCGCGATCGGAGGCTGAGGGTGGAGCTGACCGTCCGCTACTTCGCCGGCGCCCGCGCGGCGGCCGGACTCTCCGAGGAGACCGCATCCGCCGGCCGGTCCCTGGACGAACTCCTCGATGACCTGGCCGCCCGCCACGGCGAACGCCTCGCGGTGGTGCTGAAGGCGGCGAGTTTCCTGGTCGACGGCGTGGCCTGTCATGATCGACGGGCGCTGTTGCCGGCCGGGGTGACGGTGGACGTGCTGCCGCCCTTCGCGGGCGGCTGAGGGGGGCACACGTGCTGGCCATGGCGACATTCCTGGGCTTCGTCGTGCTCGTGATCGGCCTGATCCACTTCTACCTGTGGAAGCGGCTGGTCCGGGACACCACGCGCCCGGGGCGGTGGCGCCGGGTCGGCGGGGTGGCGATCGCGGCGCTGGCGGTGCTCGTACCGGTGACTCTGGCGGGCACCCGCAACGGCTGGTACTGGCTGGCCTGGCCCGGTTACCTCTGGGTCGCGCTCATGTTCTACCTGCTGGTGATCCTGCTGGTGCTCGAAGTGCCGACCGCAGTGGTCCGGCTGGTGCTGCGCCGCCGCGCCCGCTCGGTGGTCGCCACCGGCCCGGAGCCCGAGCCCGCACTCGTGGGCGCGGCGACGGCGGAGGGTGCGACGCCACCGCCGGTCGACAGCGCCGACGCGCCACCGGCCGGCGCCCTCGCGCCGGACCACGACCCCTCCCGGCGGCTGCTGCTCGCGCGCGGGGCGGCGATCTTCGCCGGGCTCACCGCCGCCGGCGTCACCGGGTACGGCGTCCGCACCGCCATCGGTCCGCCGCAGCTCGACCGGGTGCAGATCCCGCTGGCCAAGCTGCCCCGGAGCATGGACGGGCTGCGCATCGCCACCGTCTCCGACATCCACCTCGGGCCGCTGCGCGGCCGGGCGCACACCGAGCGGATCGTCGCGATGATCAACCGGATGGACGCCGACCTGGTCGCCGTGGTCGGTGACCTGGTCGACGGCACGGTGGCCGAGCTGGGGGAGGCCGCCGAACCGCTGCGTGACCTGCGGTCCCGGTACGGCAGCTTCTTCGTCACCGGCAACCACGAGTACTACTCCGGCGTGGAGGAGTGGGTCCGCGAGGTGGACCGGCTCGGCCTGCGCGTGCTGCAGAACGAGCGGCAGGAGATCCAGGCCCGGGGCGGCGTGCTGGACCTGGCCGGGGTGAACGACGTGAGCGCCGCCGGCACCGGGGTGGCCGCGCCCGCCGACTACGCCGCCGCGCTCGGCGACCGTGACCCGAGTCGGCCGGTCGTGCTGCTGGCGCACCAGCCGGTGGCCGCGCAGGAGGCGGCGAAGTTCGGCGTCGACCTCCAGCTCTCCGGGCACACGCACGGCGGCCAGATGGTGCCGTTCAACCTGGCGGTGAAGCTCGAACAGCCGGTGGTCTCCGGTCTCGGCGAGATCGACGGCACGAAGGTCTACGTCACGAACGGCGCCGGTTTCTGGGGTCCGCCGGTGCGGGTGGGCGCGCCTCCCCAGGTGACGCTCGTGGAGCTGCGCGCCCCATAGCGCGCACCCGCCGCCGAGTCCAGCACCGCATTGCTCAGGTCACCCGTTCGCGTGGCGGCGGGCGGGCGGGGGACCGGACGTGACAGGATGCGGCGTGCCTCCGTTCAGCGCCGCACCCTCCGGTGGCCTCCCGCCGTACGTGGCGGACCTGCACATCCACTCGAAGTACTCGCGTGCGTGCAGCCGCGACCTGACCCTGCCGAACCTGGCCTGGTGGGCCCGGCGCAAGGGCATCGGCGTGCTCGGCACCGGCGACTTCACCCATCCCGCCTGGTACGACCACCTGCGCGAGACGCTGCACCCGGCCGAGCCGGGCCTGTACCGCCTCGCGCCCGAGGCGGAGCGGGACGTCGCCCGGCGGCTGCCGCCCCGGCTCGCCAGTGAGGCGGAGGCGGACCCGGTCCGGTTCATGCTGAGCGTGGAGATCTCCACGATCTACAAGCGCGACGACCGCACCCGGAAGGTGCACCACCTGATCTACCTGCCGGACCTGGACGCGGTGGCCCGGTTCAACACCGCGCTGGGCCGGATCGGCAACCTCGGCTCGGACGGGCGGCCGATCCTCGGGCTGGACTCCCGCGACCTGCTGGAGATCACGCTGGAGGCGAGTCCGGACGGCTATCTGGTGCCGGCACACATCTGGACGCCGTGGTTCTCCGCGCTCGGCTCGAAGTCGGGCTTCGACGCGATCGCCGACTGCTACGCGGATCTGGCCGAGCACATCTTCGCGGTGGAGACCGGCCTGTCGTCCGACCCGGAGATGAACTGGCGGGTCGGCAGCCTGGACCGCTATCAGCTGGTGTCCAACTCGGACGCGCACTCGCCGCCGGCTCTGGCCCGGGAGGCCACGGTCCTCACCGCCGACCGTGACTACTTCGCGATCCGCGAGGCGCTGCGCACCGGGAACGGGCTCGCCGGAACTGTCGAGTTCTTCCCGGAGGAGGGCAAGTACCACGCCGACGGGCACCGGTTGTGCGGGGTGAACTGGCCGCCGCAGCGGACCCGTGCGGCGGGCGGACGCTGCCCGGAGTGCGGCAAGCCGCTCACCGTGGGCGTACTCAGCCGGGTGGAGGAGCTGGCGGACCGGCCGGAGGGGCACCGTCCGGCGCACGCGCGCGAGGTGACCCACCTGGTGCCGCTGGCCGAGATCCTGGGCGAGCTGAACCGGGTCGGCGCGCGGTCGAAGAAGGTCGAGGGCAAGCTCAACGAGCTGGTCGCCGCGCTCGGCCCGGAGCTGGAGATCCTGACCCGTACCCCGGTGGAGGAGATCGGCCGGGTCGGCGGCGAGCTGCTCGCGGAGGGCATCGGCCGGCTGCGCCGCGGCGACGTGCGCCGGGTGCCGGGCTACGACGGGGAGTACGGCGTGATCACGCTGTTCGACCCGGCGGAACTGGGCGGCCCGGGTGCCGGGGCGGGGCAGGAGACGCTGTTCGACGTACCGGTGCCCGCGCAGCGGCGGCCTGCGGAGCCGGCGCCGAAGCCGAAGGCCAAGCGCCCGGCGGCGGTCCGGCCGGAGCCGAAGCGGACGCCGCCGCCCGCACCTCCGATCGCGACGCCGCCGTCCCCGCACGAGCCGTTCGAGCCGATGCTCGCCGGGATGGAGGAGGTCGGCACCGGCCTGCTGGACCGGCTGGACGCGATGCAGCGGGTGGCCGCGTCGGCGCCCGGTGGTCCGCTGCTGATCGTGGCCGGTCCGGGCACCGGGAAGACCCGCACGCTCACCCACCGGATCGCGTACCTGTGCGCGGAGTTGAACGTCTTCCCCGATCAGTGCCTGGCGATCACGTTCACCCGGCGGGCGGCCGAGGAGCTGCGGCACCGGCTGGACGGGCTGCTCGGCCCGGTCGCCGAGGACGTCACTGTGGGTACGTTCCACTCGCTGGGCCTGACCGTGCTGCGGGAGAACGCGGCGGCGGCGGGGCTGCCGGCGGACTTCCGGATCGCCGACGACGCGGACCGGGCGGCGGCGCGCGCGGAGGCCGGTGACGACGACGAGCGGTACGCGGCGTTGCTGCGCAAGCGGGACCTGGTCGACCTGGACGAGCTGCTGACGCTGCCGGTGTCGCTGCTCAAGGGGGACCGGAAGCTGGTCCGCGAGTACCGCGAGCGGTGGAAGTGGATTTTCGTCGACGAGTACCAGGACGTCGACGCGGTGCAGTACGACCTGCTGCGGCTGCTCAGCCCGCCGGACGGGAACCTCTGCGCGATCGGTGACCCGGACCAGGCGATCTACTCGTTCCGGGGCGCCGACGTGGGCTACTTCCTGCGCTTCTCGCAGGACTTCACCGACGCGCGGCTGGTCCGGCTGAACCGCAACTACCGCTCCTCGGCGCCGATCCTGGCCGCCGCGGTGCAGGCCATCGCGCCGTCGTCGCTGGTGCGGGGCCGTCGCCTCGACCCGGCCCGGCTCGACCCGGAGGCGCCGCTGGTCGGCCGGTACGCGGCGGCTTCGCCGTACGACGAGGCCGACTTCGTGGTCCGTACCGTGGACGAGCTGGTCGGTGGCCTGTCCCACCGCTCGCTGGACTCGGGGCGGATCGACGGGCGGACCACGTCGCTGTCCTTCTCCGACATCGCGGTGCTGTACCGCACGGACGCGCAGGCCGCGCCGATCGTGGACGCGCTGGCCCGGGCGAACATCCCGGTGCAGAAGCGCTCGCACGACCGGCTGCGGGACCGTCCCGGCGTGCCGGCCATCGCCCGCGAGCTGCGCCACGCCGGTCTGGACGGTTCGCTCCCCGCCCGGGTACGCCAGGCCGGGCAGATCCTGGCCGAGCGCTTCGCGGTGCCGACGCTCGACGGCTCCGGCGCGGTACGCCCCGAGGACGTCCGCACGGCGGTGGACCTGCTCACCCCGCTGGCCCGGCGCTGCGACGACGACCTGGAACTGTTCCTCAACCAGCTCGCCACCGGCGCGGAGGTGGACGCGCTGGACCCGCGCGCCGAGGCGGTCACGCTGCTGACGCTGCACGCCGCGAAGGGCCTGGAGTTCCCGGTGGTGTTCCTGGTCGGGGCCGAGGACGGGCTGCTGCCGCTGCGCTGGCCCGGAAGCGAGCCGGACGACGACGCGGTGGCCGAGGAGCGGCGGCTGTTCTTCGTCGGGCTGACCCGGGCGCAGGACCGGCTCTACGTCAGCCACGCGGGCCGCCGTGCCCGGCACGGCGCGGAACGCGACACCCGCCCGTCGCCGTTCCTCGACGTGATCGACCCGGCGTTGTTCGAGCGCCTGGACGCGACCGAGCCCCGCCGCCCGAAGGACCACCAGCTCCGGCTGATCTGACCGGGCACGCCTCAGCTGAGGACGGCGGCGAGCCACGCGCCGCCGAGCAGCGCCGGGCCGAACGGCACCGGCGTGTCCCGGCGTACCCGGCCGGCGGCGAGCAGGACGAGCACCGCGACTCCGGCGAGCACGTGCGGCAGGAGCAGCCCGAGGCGCAGCGCCGGCCAGCCGAGCCAGCCCAGCGGCAACCCGAGCGCGGCGGCGAGCTTCACGTCGCCGAAGCCGAGCCGGGCCCGGGGCAGCAGCGCCAGCAGCGCGTACCCGAGGAAGGAGAGCGCGGCCCCGGCCACCGCGACGGCCAGGCGGCGCGGTTCGCCGGTCGCCGCCGTGGCAGCGGTGAGGCCGAGCCCGCCGCCGAGCGCGACCATGCCGACGAGCGGGTCGGGCAGCCGCAGCGCTGTCACGTCGGTGACCGCGAGCGCCAGCCCGACGGCGGCGACCAGCAGCAGCGCGGGCAGCGCCGGGTCGGCGGCCCGGGTGGCGGCGAGCCCGCCGAACGCCACGGCGCCGGCCAGCGCGAACGCGCCCCGGCGCGGAGCGTCGCCGGCGGGAACTGTGACGAACGACCGGCCGACCGGTACGGCCACCCACCCGGCCGACGCGCCCACCAGCGCGGCCCCTGTCACCAGCAGCGCCGACACGGGCGGGACGCTACCGCCCGGCGGGTTCCCCGGCTGCCCCGTCGACGGCTGGTGGCGGGGACCGGCGGGGTCGCTCGGTGCTCACCACCACCGCCACGCCGACCACGATGATCGCACCGCCCAGCAGCACCTGCGAGGTGATCGGCTCGGCGACGAACAACGCGCCGAGCGCCACCGCGACCACCGGGTTCACGTACGCGTACGTGGAGACCAGGGAGATCGGCGCGTGCGCGAGCAGCCAGACGTACGCGGTGAAGGCGACGAGCGAACCGGCCACCATCAGGTACGCCAGCGCCGCCCAGGACCGCCCGGTCACCTCGGCGAAGCTGAATCCGCGCAGCTCGCCGCGGGCGACGCCGACGAGCGCGAGCACCGCCGCGCCGGCCAGCATCTCGTAGACGGTGGCCACGAACGGGTCGGCGGGCATCCGGATCCGCCCGGACAGGTACGAGCCGACCGACCAGCTGGTGGCGGCCGCGACCACTGTGAGCGCGCCGGCCACCGGCACGCCGTCCACGCCGTCGCGGGGCAGCACCAGCACGACGAGGCCGGCGAACCCGAGCGCCACCCCGAGGAACGTCCACGGCCGGGGCCGGTCCCCGCCCACGGTCCGCAGCACCACCACCAGCAGCGGCACGGTGGCCACCAGCAGCGCGGCCACGCCCGAGGGAACCGCGGTGCCGGCCGGACCCGACTCGGCGAGCACCACCAGTCCGTTTCCGCCGGCGAGCAGCAGCACGCCGATCAGCGCGGCGGAGCCGACGCGGCGCACGGGCACCCGCAGCGCGCCGGGCCCGCGCCGCAGGCGCAGCACCACGGCGAGCACCACGGCCGCGCCGGCGAACCGCATCGCCGCGGAGATGAGCGGCGGCAGGGACTCGACGGCGACCCGGATGCCCAGGTACGTCGAGCCCCAGAGCAGGTAGACCAGCACGAGTGCGGTCCAGATCAGGGCGGTGCGTGTCGGCGGCGTCGCGGAATCGACAGCGTTCGTCGCACTCGTGGGGCGTGAGCTCATCGAGGGTCCACGCTACGGTGACCACGGCGTCGGCGTCCCCAGTTGGTGGCCGGCCTCTCAGCACTGGCGTACGCAGGAGGCGTTCATGTCGAACTTCGGTCCACCGGGCGGCGGCTCCCCCGACCCCTGGGGACGGCCCGACGACGGCTACGCCCCGCAGCCCGATCCCCGCTACGCCGCGCAGCCCGATCCGCGTCACGACCCGCAGTACGGCCCGCCGGGCGCGCAACCGTACGGCCCGCCGGCCGATCAGTACGGGCCGCCGGCCCAGCAGTACGGGCCCGCCGACCGGTACGGCCCGCCGGCCGATCAGTACGGCCCGCCGACGCAGCGCTACGAGCCGGCGCCGGCGTGGTCCCCCGGCCCACCGCGGCAGGGTCACCCGGCCGACCCCTACGCCGGGCCGCAGTACGGCGGGGAGCCGCAGTACGCCGAGCCGACGCCGCCGAAGCGCGGCAAGGGCCCGCTGCTGGTGGTGGTGGTCGTGCTGGCGGTGCTGCTGCTCGGCGGCGCCGGGGCGTACTGGATGCTCGGCCGGGACGAGGAGAGCCCGACCGCCGGGACGACGGCGGCCACCGCGCCGGCCGCTGATCCGACCGAGGCGGCGCCGAGCGATCCGGCGGAGGCCACGCCGACCGCGCCCGCGCCGGCCTCCTCGACCGATCCGCGTTTCGTGAAGGCGGGCCAGTGCGTCGCCAACGAGGGTGGCGGCGGTCAGCCGAAGCTGGTGATCGCCGACTGCGCCCCGAAGACGTACGAGGTGCTGCGGCGCATCGACGGCGCGACGAGCGGCAAGAAGGACGCGGAGGCGAAGTGCGGGAAGGTCGACGGGTACACCGACTGGTACTTCTTCGACAGTGAGCTGGACACGCTCGACTTCGTGCTCTGCCTGAAGCGCCGCTGACGCGCCACTGACGCCCCGGCTCGTCGGTAACCAAAACTAGGGCTGTCTAGCTTTCACGCTAGACAGCCCTAGTTTTATGTCGAGACCGACACGCGGTAGCTGCATCTACGCACGTCTAGCCTGGCCGCTAGAGAAGCCGATACTGTGCGATTCGTGGATCCGGTCCGCAACCCGTACGCGCCGGGCGCCGGCCAGCGCCCGCCCGAACTCGCCGGGCGGGGGCGGGAACTGGACGTGTTCGACGTGGTGCTGGAACGCATCGCGCGTGGCCGGCCCGAACGCAGCCTGATGCTCACCGGGCTGCGCGGCGTCGGCAAGACCGTCCTGCTCAACACGCTGCGGTCCGAGGCGATCAACCACCTCTGGGGCACCGGCAAGATCGAGGCGCGGCCGGACCAGTCGCTGCGCCGCCCGATCGCCGCCGCGCTGCACATGGCGGTCCGCGAACTCGCGCCCCGGCACCGCGCCCCGGACCGGATCGACGCCTTCCTCGGCGTACTCAAGGCGTTCGCGCAACGGTCCGCCCCCACCGGGCGCGGCGGCGCGGCGCCCAAGCTGCGCGACCGCTGGCAGCCCGGCATCGACGTGCCCGCGAGCAGCGGACGCGCCGACTCCGGCGACATCGAGATCGACCTGGTCGAACTGCTCAGCGACGCGGCAGCGGTCGCCACCGACGTCGGCACCGGCATCGCGATCTTCATCGACGAGATGCAGGACGTCGGCGCCGAGGACGTCTCCGCGCTCTGCGCCGCCTGCCACGAGCTGTCCCAGCTCGGCGCGCCGCTGATCGTGGTGGGC
Organism: Micromonospora sp. C41; assembly: GCF_018070485.1. Lineage (NCBI taxonomy): Bacteria > Bacillati > Actinomycetota > Actinomycetes > Micromonosporales > Micromonosporaceae > Micromonospora > Micromonospora sp. C41. The sequence continues at coordinate 138,015 of NZ_JAGPXP010000005.1, forward strand.
GCGGGCCTGCCGCACCTGCCCGCCGTGCTCAGCGCCGCCAAGTCCTACTCCGAGCGGCTCTACCGCTACCAGCGCATCGACCGGCTCGACCGGATCGCCGCCGACCAGGCGCTCTGCGCGCCGGCCGAGCGGGAGGAGGTCGAGTACGAGCAGAAGGCCCTCGACCTGCTCTACGAGAAGTCCGGCGGCTACCCCTACTTCGTCCAGGCGTACGGCAAGGCCACCTGGGACCACGCGCCCCGCTCGCCGATCACCGCGGCGGACGTCCGGGTCGCCGCGCCCGAGGCGGAGGCGGAACTGGCGGTGGGGTTCTTCGGCTCCCGGTTCGAGCGGGCCACCCCGGCCGAACGCGAGTACATGCGCGCCATGGCGACGCTGGCGCTGGTGGACGGCGAGGAGGGCAGCCGCGACGACATGGACGCCGCGGTGCCGACCGCCGAGATCGCCCGCGCGCTCGGCCGCAAGCCGGCCAGCCTCTCCCCGGCCCGCGACGCGCTGATCAAGAAGGGGCTGATCTACTCCGGCGAGCGGGGGACGGTGGCGTTCACCGTCCCGCACTTCGGCCGCTACCTGCGCACCCAGCCCGCGTGACGGCCGCGACCGCTCAGACCCGCGACCACGGTGGTGGGAAGACCACCTCGCCGGACGGCGGTGGCGGTTCCTCGCTCGCCGACGGCGGCAGCACCAGCGCCTGCCACGGCTCGCCCAGCCCGGACCACGGGCTGGTCAGGCCCAGCCGGTCCGCCGGGCCGAACCCGAACCGCCGGTAGTACGCCGGGTCGCCCAGCACCACCACCAGCCGTTCGCCCAGCTCGGTCGCGGCGTCGAGCGCCGCCTGCACCGCCGCCGTGCCGTGACCGAGCCGCTGCCGGTGCCGTGCCACAGCCACCGGGCCCAGCGCCAGCGCCGGCCACACGCGGCCGTCGTCGGTGCGTACGCCGACGCGCGTGAGCAGCGCGTACGCCACCACCTCGCCGCCGTACTCGGCGACCATGGCCAACTCGGGAATCCACGCCGGGCTGTGCCGCAGCTCCTCGACCAGGCCGACCTCCGGCGGGGTGGCCACGTCGGGCCGGGCGAAGGCGGCGGCCAGCACCCGGGCCACCGCCGGCTCGTCGGCGGGGCCCTCCGGGCGTAGTCGCAGCGTCGTCACCCGCGCGACCTTACCGAACGCGACCGGTCCATCCGCGACGGTCGCTGAAATCGATACCGTCCGGACGTCCACGTCGGCCGATACCTTTCGTGTGTTGCGGGGATGACGACGCCCTCGACGGGGTAAGACTGAGCCATGAAGCCCGTGCGCTCCCTCGCCCGAGTCATGTTGAGCGGCATCTTCGTGGTCAGCGGCGCCCGCAACCTGCGCAACCCGGAACGCCTGGTGCAGGCCGCGGAGCCGGTCACCGGGAAGGTCGCCCCGCTGATCCGCAACGTGCACCCGCGCATCCCCACCGACACCGTGTCGCTCATCCGGGCCAACGCCGCCACCCAGCTCGTCGGCGGTCTGATGCTGGCCACCGGCCGGTTCACCCGTCCGGCCGCGCTGGTGCTCGCCGGCTCCCTGATCCCGACCACCGCCGCCGGTCACGCCTTCTGGAACAACGACGACCCGGCGGCGCGCAACAACAACCAGGTCCACTTCCTGAAGAACCTCGGCCTGCTCGGTGGCCTCCTCCTCGCCGCCGCCGACACCGAGGGCAAGCCGGGGCTGCGCTGGCGCGCCGGCCACCGGATCGACCACTCGCGCCGGTCGGTCACGCGCGCGGTCCGCACCGCCCGCCGCGATGCGAAGATCGCCGTACGCTCCGCGGCGGCCGCCCGCCGAATCCCTGGTTGACACCCCTTTCGTACGGCCACCACCCCCCGCAAGGCCACCAATCACCTGAACCGTCCGAGACCCGTTAACGCGGTGGAAATGTCGCAAACACGTGTGGGATCGGACACGGTCGCGTAACGCGGGAGGCAGCAACGTGAGGCGCCGTTCTAGGCTCCGTTCTGGACCTGGACGGGTACGACGACCTTGGTACGGGGGTGGCCACGCCATGCCGACGTCAGTCGGTAGACGGACCAACCGCCTCGCCCCGACCTCCCGCGTCGACCGCCGGACCGTCGTGCGCCTCGGGATCGTGGCCGCCGTGTCGTACGCCGCGTGGCTGGCCATCGGCGCCTTCGGACGGCCGTACAACTTCTTCGACATGAAGATCTACCACGGCGCGGTGGTGTGGTGGGCCAGCGGAAACGAGCTGTACGACTTCGTCGCGCCGTCGACGACACTGGGCTTCACCTATCCACCGTTCGCCGGTGTGGTCATGCTCCCGATGTCCTGGCTGCCCGTCGACGGCGCCGGCTTCGTCAACGCCCTGGCCAGCATCGCCGCGCTCGCGGTCGTCCTGGCGGCGCTGCTGCGCCCCATCGTGGACCGGCTCGGCTGGCCGCTCTGGTTCACCGTCGGCATCGCCACCCCGCTCGCGGTGGCCATCGAGCCGTCCCGGGAGACGCTCGGCTACGGCCAGGTCAACCTGCTGCTGTTCGCGCTCGTCATGGCCGACATGGTGGGCCTGCGCTGGCGCGCCAAGCGGGGCACCCACCACGAGACCGCCGCCTCGCCGCTGGCCCGCTTCGTCTACAGCGGCGCGTGGGCGGGCGTCGGCATCGGGCTCGCCACCGCCGTCAAGCTCACCCCGGCGTTGTTCGTCGCCTACCTGATGCTCACCCGGCAGTGGCGCGCCGCGCTCACCGCCGTCGGCACCACGATCGGCGTGACCATCGCGACGTTCGGCCTGGTCGGTGAGGAGTCCCGCGCGTACTTCACGAGCGTGCTGTGGCAGACCGAGCGGGTCGGCGCGGCGGACATGACCGCCAACCAGTCGCTCGCCGGGCTGCTGGCGCGGCTCTACGACTCGATCGAGACGCCCGGCCTGCTCTGGCTCGCCTTCTCGGTGCTGCTCCTGGCGCTGGGCCTGTCCCGCGCGCTCAGCGCCCGCGCCGACGGCGACGAGCTGACCGCGTTCACACTCGTCGGGCTCACCGCCAACGTGATCAGCCCGATCTCCTGGTCGCACCACCTGATCTGGGTCATCCCGGCGATCATCGTGCTGGCCGACGCCGCGGTACGCCGCCGCGACGCCAGCCGTGGCCTGCCCCTGCGCGGCAGCGGCCCCTCGGCCAACGGTGTGCCGGCGCTGCGCCCGCCGATCTGGTACCCGACGTTGACCGGGCTCCGCCACGGCGTCGGCGCGCTCGGGCTCTACCTGCTGTTCCTGATCTCACCGATCTGGCCGTACGAGCACCAACTCCCCGAGGTGTCCCACTACCAGGACGGCCTGTTCGGCGCGCTGATGGAGAACTCCCTGGCCATCGCGCTGATCGTGCTGGTGGCGGCGCTGCCGTGGCGTCCGGGAGCCGAGCCCGCGTTCTACCACGACCGGTTCAGCCGCGCGGCCGCGCTCGCCGGCCGGCGCTGAGCACTCAGGGGCAGTTCACCCATTCCTCGGTGCCGTCGTCGAAGACCTGCCGCTTCCAGATCGGCAGCCGCGCCTTCACCTCGTCGACCAGCCGCGCGCACGCGGCGAACGCGGCCGCCCGGTGGGCGGTGCTGACCGCCGCCGCCAGCGCCACGTCGCCGATCTCCAGCGGGCCGATCCGGTGCGACACCGCGACCGCGTACACCGCCGGGTCGGCGGCGATCTCGGCCGCCACCTCACGCAGCACCGCCTCGGCGGTGGGGTGGCCCTCGTACTCCAGCCGGGTGACCCCCCGCCCGTGGTCGTGGTCGCGGACCACGCCCTGGAAGGAGACCACCGCGCCGGCCCGGCGGTCGGCGACCGCCGCCTCGTGCGCGGCCAGGTCGAGCGGCCGGTCGGTCACCGCGCCGAGCACCACGCCTGCCCGCACCGTCACGACGTCTCCCGTCGGCTCGTTCGTCGCGCTCACCCGGCACGCTCCCCGGGGGTCAGCGGCAGCGGCACCAGCGGCACCCGGTCGCCGGCCGCGCCGCTGGCGCCGGGCCGGATCACCGCGAAACCATCCGCGCCCGCGAGACCGCGCAGCATCGCCGACCCGACGTGCCGCACCGGGTACGCCGTGCCGGCGACCCGGTCCCAGCGGGCCAGCGCCAGATGGGTGTAGTCGCCGCGCCCCGGAATCGGCTCGGCCAGCGTCACGTGCGGCAGCACCGGCATCGGCCGGCCGGTGAGACCGGCGAGCAGCGGCGCGACGAGCGACACGAGCGCCACCACCGCGGACTGCGGGTTGCCCGGCAGACCGGCCACGAACCGCACCCGCCCGTCGTCGCCCACCAGCCGGGCGAGCAGCATCGGGAAGCCCGGGCGCACCGCCACCGTGTTGACCACGTAGTCGGCGCCGAGCGCCTCCAGCGTCGGGTGCAGATGGTCGACCGGCCCGTGCATGGTGCCGCCGGTGGTGCAGACCAGGTCGGCGTTGGCGAGCGCGCCCCGCACCGCCGCCACGTGCGCGGGCAGCGTGTCGGCGACCGGGCCGACCACGTCGGCCGTACGCACCTGGCAGCCGTAACGGCGCAGCCAGGCGGGCACCGACGGGCCGAGCGCGTCGCGGACCCGGCCCGCGCCCGGCGGGCCCGAGGTGAGCAGTTCGTCGCCGAAGACCAGCAGCGCGGCCCGGGGTTGGCGGCGGACCCGCAGCGTGTCGTGCCCGCAGGAGGCGGCCAGGCCGAGCACCGCCGGATCCACCGGCGTGCCGGCGGGCAACAGCTCCTCCCCGAGGTACGCCTCCTCGCCCGGTTCCCGCCACTCCGGCGCCGGGCGGGGCGTGCCGGTCACCAGGCCGTCCGCCGTGCGGGTCGACTCCTCGATCCGCAGGATCGCCGTCGTGCCCTCGGGCACCATCGCGCCGGTGGCGATCTCGACGGTGCTGCCGTCGGTCTCCAGCGGCGCGGCGGTGTGCCCGGCGAGCACCCGGCCCACCACCCGCCACGGCCCTGGGCCCCGCACCGCCCAGCCGTCCACGCTGGAGGTGGGGAACGCCGGCAGGTCGGTACGCGTCGTCAACGGCTCGGCGAGGGTGTGCCCGTCGGCCTCGGCCAGCGGGCGGGCGACGGCGGGGAGCGCGGCGGACAGGCCCACCGCGTACACCCGGGAGCGGGCCTCCTCCCACCCGGCCGGTGGTGGCGTGCCCGCCTCGGCCGCGGCGGCTTCGGTTTCCGTGCTCATCCGGCGAGCCTAGCGCCGGGGCACGTGGCCCGCGGGTTCAGTGGTCGCCGCCGCGAAGCTGGTCGACCGCGTGCCGCAGGATCGGCCCGAGCACCGCAAGGCCGTCGCGGGCGCCGCCCCGCGAGCCGGGCAGGTTGACCACGAGCGTCCGGCCGGTCACCCCGGCCAGCCCGCGGGACAGCGCCGCGGTCGGCACGGTGTCGCGGCTGTACGCGCGGATCGCCTCGGCGATGCCGGGGATCTCGTAGTCGAGCAGCGCACGGGTCACCTCGGGCGTGCGGTCGGTCGGGGTGATGCCCGTGCCGCCGCTGGTCAGCACCACGTCCACACGTTCCTCGCGGGCGGCGAGCAGCGCCTCACCGACCGGATCGCCGTCCGGCACCACCACCGGCGGGTCGACCTCGCAGCCCAGCTCCCGCAGGCCGGTCACGAGCAGCGGGCCGCTGGTGTCCTCGTACACCCCGGCGGCGGCCCGGTTGGAGGCCACGATCACCCGGGCCCGGATCACGGCCGGTCCTCCGGCCGGACCCATTCGCCGGTCTTGCCGCCCTCCTTGCGGAGCACCCGGACGGCCTCCACCGAGGCGGCCGGGTCGACCGCCTTCACCATGTCGATGAGAGCGAGGCCGGCGACCGCCACCGCGGTCAGCGCCTCCATCTCGACGCCCGTCCGGTCGGCGGTCTTCGCGGTGGCGGTGATCTCGACCGTGTCGGCGGTCAGGTCGAGGTCGACGGTGACGCCGTGCAGCGCGATCGGGTGGCAGAGCGGGATCAGGTCGGGCGTGCGCTTGGCGCCCATGATGCCGGCGAGCCGGCCGACGGCCAGCGCGTCGCCCTTGGGCAGGCCGTCGCGCCGCAGCAGCTCGACCACCTCGGCGGTGGTGCGGAGCCGGCCGGCGGCGACCGCGAGCCGGCCCGAGACCGGCTTGGCGGAGACGTCGACCATCCGGGCCGCGCCGGCCGGGTCGACGTGGGTGAGCTGCGCGGGTTCGGTCACGGCCCGACCCTATCCGCCGGGTACGACGACGCGCGTGCTCCCGGCCGTCGGCGGGGAGGAGCGCCGTGTCGGGTGCAGATCCACGACGCCCCTCCCTCACCTACCCACCGCCGATTCGCTGGGGGGAACTGGCGGTGGGGGCCTTCGCTCGGCCTGGCCCGCCCTGGCGGTGAGCCCTCCCCGTGGCCGATGGCGGGACGCTAACGAACGCTGCGATAAGAAATCGATAAGGCGGGTCAGGTCGGTGGTGACGGCATCGCGGCGAGCTGCCGCCGCAACTCGTGACGCTCCGGGGCGCCCATCCGTTCGAAGATCGCCAGGGCCCGTTGCCGGTACCGTCGCGCCTCGACCGGCTGCTCGTCCACCAGGTGCTCCGCCAAACCGCTGAGGGCGCGGGCCTGCTCGTACGGGTGGGCGATCCGGGTGGCGATGGCGAGGGCTTCCTCGAGCACGGCGGCGGCCTCCCCGCCTCGGCCGACGGCTCGCAGGGTGACGGCCAGCTCGTTGCGCGCCTCGGCTTGGACCTGCTGCTCACCGGAAGCGGCGGCGGCCTCGATGGCGGCTTCATGATGCCGCAACGCCTCCTCGTAGCGGCCGAGCTGGCGGTAGGTCCCGGCGAGGTCGCTGATCGTCTCGGCGCGGGCGAAGCCGCTGCCGGTGCGGTCCCGGAGCGCCAGCGAGGCGCGTAGCAGGCGCTCGGCCTGCGCGTTCTGCCCGAGCCGGTACCTGACGCCTCCCAGGTGCCCCAGCGCGTTCGACATGTGGAACGGGTCCTGCCTGGTGCGCGCGACGAAGAGGTGGAGCCGGTGAACGGCCATCGACTCGTCGTACCGGCCGAGGCAGCGGAGCGTGAGGCCGAGGTTGGGCAGAACGGGAAGGGTGTCCAGCACGTTGCTGCGCAGAGTCAGGCGGTTGATCTCCAGCGACTGCTGAAGTCGACCGGTGAGCCAGTACACCACACCGAGGTTGAACCGCGCCCGCTGCGCGCCCGCTGCGTCCCCGAGCCCGGTGAGGATCGAGACGACCTCGTGCAGGTGGGTGGAGGCGTCCTGGAAAGCGCCGGTACGCACACAGGCCGACGCGAGGTAGTTGTGCATGAGAGCCACGGCGTGCCGATCTCCGCACCGTCGGGCCGCTGCCAGACCCGCGGAGTGGGTGACCGAGATGTCGTCGAAGTAGCCCCGGGTGTAGAAGAAGCGCCAGCTGGCGCGCGCGAGCCGCCAGGCCATCGGTTCATGGCCCTCCTCAGCCGCCTGGCGGGCGAAGGCGATCAGATTCAGGCGCTGGTCCTCCAGCCAGTCCAGATCGCCGTGCTCGCGTCCGACGAGCAGGTCCGCGCGGCGCGGCTCCCCGAGCCGCAGGTGCAGCGCGAGTACGCCGCTGTCCTCGGTCTGCGCCGAGGCCCGCACCACCGAGTGCAGCAGGTGATCCAACAGGTTCTGTACCGCCGCGTGGCGCGCCGGCCGCTCGTCCTCCTCCCGGGCCAACTCGGCGGCGTACCGCCTCATCAGATCGTGCAGGCGGTACCGGCCCGCCGCGGTCTCCTGCACGAGGTTGCGGTCCACCAGTTCGTCGAGGACGTCCGCCGCCTCCCGCCACGGCAGATCGTTTAGGGCGGCGACCATGGCGGTGTCGAGGTGACCGCCGGTGACCAACCCGAAGGATCGGAAGGTTCTCCTGCACGCCTCGTCGAGCGGCTCGTACGACTCGGCGAACGCCTCGATCACGCTCCGCGCCTCGGTCCGGAGACCGGGAAGGATCATCGATCTGTCGTTCAACCTGTCGACGAGATCGGAGATCCGCCAGTCCGGCCGGTGAGCGAGGCGGGTGCCGGCCAGCCTGACCGCGAGGGGCAGACAGCCGCAGATGCCGACCAGGCGGCGTGCGGCCTCCCGTTCGGCTGCCACCCGCCCGTCCCCGACAAGTGTCGTGAGCAGTTGCAGCGCCTCGGGCTCGGAGAGAACGGCGAGGGACACCGGCGGCCGTTCGGTGAGCGCCAGCAGGCGACGCCGGCTGGTGACGAGCACCACCGCCGGCCCGGAGGTGGGCAGCAGCGGTTCGACCTGCCGGCTGTCGGCGGCGTTGTCGAGCACCACCATCGCGGCCCTCGTGGCGAGTTCTCGCCGCCACATTTCCAATCGATCGGGCAGTTCCATCGGTATCCGGCCGGCCGGCACACCCATTTGGCGAAGAAGGATGTCAAGCGCTGCGGTAGGCGTCATCCGCGTGTCCTCGGTGTGCCCGCGCAGGTCGACGAAGAGCTGCCCGTCGGGGAAGCGTTCGGCCAACCGCGAGGCCACGTGCAGGGCGAGAGTCGTCTTGCCGCAGCCCGCCATGCCGTCGATCAGGCGGATCGTCGGGACTCCGCCGGACCGCTCGCGCACGTCGTGCAACAAGCGATCGACAATTTCCTTCCGGCCGACGAAATCCGGCACCGTGCGCGGCAGCCAGTCATGCGTACGGGATCTTTTCCGAATTGTTTCCGCCTCGGTGACGGAGTTCGGGACCCGCCGACGGGCGAGGGCGGCCGCGACCCGCAACTGCTCCATCTCCTCGCTGGGCGGCACGCCCAGTTCGCCGGTGAGGGCCTCGCGCGCGGCGCGGTAGACGGCCAGCGCGCCACCCGCGTCACCGGCCGCGGTGAGGGCACGCATCAGGAGACACTGCGCGCGCTCCCACAGAGGCTGACGCGAGACCTCCTCACGCAGCAGCGACGCCGCCGATTCCGGGCGCCCCAGGATGAGATGCGCCTCCGCCAGCGACTCCAGGGCTGCCCGGCGTTCCTGGCTCGCGGCCTCTCGCCGGGCGGTCAGCACCGGCCCCAGCGTCAGCCCGGCGAGCAGCGGGGCCGCCGCGGCGCCCACATCCTCCAGCAACGGGACCGCCTGCGCCGGCGCTCCCGCCCGCATCAGTTCCCGAGCGTGGCGCCAGCGCGCGGTCAGCCGGTACAGGTCGATGAGGCTCTCGTCGGCGAGGAGTCGGTAGCCACCGGGCTCACGGACGATCCTGAGCCTGTCATCCGCGTACGAGTCGAGGCTGCGACGCAGGTTGCCGGCGTAGGTCCGGACATTGGCGATCGCGGAGCGAGGCGGATCGTCGGGCCACAACTCGTCCACCAGGTCGTGCATGGGGACCAACTGATTGGCCCGCACGACCAGCAGCGCCAGAACCAGCTGCTGTTTGGGGGTTCCAAGCGAAAGGCCCGCGGCGCCGATCCGCACCGCCAGACCACCGACCACTTGGATTTCCATGCTGCTGTTCCGGCCCCAGTCGGCTCTTGTCCACGGGCACACGGGAGCGTAATCGATTAGTCACAAACCCGTTGCCCCGGCAGCGGTCTCGCACACCGACACCACTCTCGTCCGACCCGGCGGTGAAAGCCGCCCAAAGCACGGTTGTAATGTTCCGCCGCCACGACGACGCTACAGGCGACGTAAGGCTCCTCAGGCCATTCCCATGGCGCTGAGCGACTACGCGGGTACATGAAGGAGACGATCGGCTCCGCTCCGCATACACCCCGTGGACACAACGTCATTTACTCCGCAATAGTTACTTATATTGCGCATACCGACATTAATGCTTCCTTATCGCCCTACCTACGCTCTAACCTGCTCTTCCAAGACAGGGGGCGCCACGAAGCGCCAAGAGAGATATGCGAGGAGGGTCGTGACAATGCGCAGCACCGAATGGAACTGACGAACCTTTTGGTCATCAAGCAACCACGACCCGTTTCGATATCCGAGGAGGCGGCAAAATGCGTAGCACCGAATGGAACTGAGAGTTCTCATATTTCCGGCGAAGGGGTAGGCTGCCGCTCATCGCATTCCGACGGTGAGCGGCGGGTGATGCCGGTTGAGCCGAACAGCGGACGGCCGACAAGCCGTCGAGCCCATGCTGCGCGTGATCGTGTCCGTCTTGAGCGTGTGCGCGACGTTCGTCGCGCTCGCCGCACTGATCGCCGTCTGGGCAGAGCCACCGGACTCCGTACGTGACCTCGTCACCGTCACGGCCCTGGTGGTGACGGTCGCCCTGGCCACAGTCATCAAGACGCCGGTGCGAATCCGGTCGACCACAGTGGCCTTCGCCTGGGTCGAGACTGCGATCGTCGTCGGTCTCGCCGTCGCGCCGGCCTCCTGGCTGATCCTGGCAACCGGCATCGGCGTAGCCTGCGGCTCGGTCACGCGACTCGCGCCCATCAAGACCGCATTCGGCGTCGCGAAGCACACGTTGGTCGCCGGGGGCAGCGCTCTCGTCATCCTGCTGCTCGGCAACGCGTGGCCGCCCCGCGAGCCGCTCCAGATCGTTCTGCTGCTCGGAGTCGTCTACCTCGTCGCGGCCGTGCTCGACGACCTACTCGCGATGCCGGTCATCGCGCTCGCGTCCGGCACGCCCATCGTGCGGCAGTTCCGCACCGACCTCGACCTGCGGGTGGCCGGCTTCGCGGTCCGCTTCCTGGTGGCCGCCTGCACCGTACTCATCCTGCGGGCCGACCCCCGGCTGCTGCTCGCCGTGCCGGCACTGGTGCTCAGCCTCCACCTGGCCTATTCCACGCGGATCCGCACCCGCACCGAGCAGCAGGCGTGGCAACGACTCGCCCGCGCCACCGACGCGCTCAACGTGGTCGACCTCGACCAGGTGCTGACCACCGCAGTCACCGAAGCCAGCGAACTCTTCTCCGCCGACGAGATCGAGATCGAACTGCGCGACGGCGGACGCACCGTCCGCGGCAACGCCGCAGGCATCGCGTACGACGGAACGTCGCCCCAGCCCAGCGACATCGACGGCCGGGTCATGCCGGTCGCGCTGGAAGGCCACAACCGCACCGACGACCTCGGCGTGCTGCGGCTACGGTTCGCCGGTCCGGTCGAACTCTCCGAGCGCGAGCAGTACACCCTGCGTACCTTCGCCTCCGCCCTGTGCACCGCGGTCCGCAACGCCCAGGCGTACGCCGAACTCGCCCGCATCGCCGAGGACCACGCCTACGCCGCCACCCACGACGCCCTCACCGACCTGTCCAACCGGCGCCACCTGCTGGACGAGGGCAGCGCCCAGCTCACCACCCGGCACGCCGACGGCGTCACCGCGCTGGTGCTGATCGACCTCAACCACTTCAAGGAAGTGAACGACACCCTCGGCCACGGCGCCGGTGACCAGGTGCTGATCCAGGTCGCCGAGCGGCTGCGCGACGCCGCCCGCCCCGACGACCTGGTCGCCCGGCTCGGCGGGGACGAGTTCGCCGTGCTGCTGCGCGGCCTGCCCGCCCCGGCCGTCGCCTCCCACCGCGCCGAGGCCCTGCTCAACGCCCTGCACGACCCGCTCGACGTGGACGGCATGCGGATCAGCGTGGAAGCCAGCGGCGGCATCGCGGTCGCCCCCGCCACCGGCGGGATGCCCGAGCTGCTTCGCCGCGCCGACGTGGCCATGTACCAGGCCAAACGCGCCGGCCAACGACTCGCCACCTACGCCCCCGCCCGCGACACCGCAGACCTCAGCCGGCTCACCCTCGGCGGGGAACTGCCCCGCGCCGTCGCCGACCACGAGTTCACAGTCAACTTCCAGCCCATCGTCGACCTCGCCGGCGGCGAGGTGATCGGCGCGGAGGCCCTCGCCCGCTGGCACCACCCCACCCACGGGCTCATCGACCCACTGCGCTTCCTCGAAGCGGTGGAACGCTCCGGCCTGCTGCCCGCGTTCGCCGAGGCGATCCTCGACCAGGCGCTCATCGCCGCCGGCTCCTGGCGCGACGCCGGCTTCGACCTGCCCGTCTCGGTCAACGTGTCACCCCGCAGCCTGCTCGACGCCCGCTTCCCCGGCGCGGTCCTGGCCCGGCTGCGCGCCCACGACCTCCCGCCGGACCGGCTCGTGCTGGAACTCACCGAGACGCTCACGCTCAGCCAGCTCGACGTCGTCGACCGCGTCCTCAGCCGCCTGCGCGACTCCGGCGTCCGCCTGGCGCTCGATGACTTCGGCACCGGCTATTCGTCGCTCTCCCTGCTCTCCCGCATCCCCGTACACGAACTGAAGATCGACCGCAGCTTCGTCACCGCCATGGAGACCGCGCCCGAGGCCGCCGCCGTCATCCGCTCCACCCTCGACCTCGGCCGCAGCCTCAACCTCACAGTCGTCGCCGAGGGCGTGGAGAGCGAACCCCAGCGCCGCGCCCTCTGGGAACTCGGCTGCGCCGCCGGCCAGGGCCACCTGTTCGCCCGGCCACTGCCCGCCGCCGCGCTGCTCGCCAGCCTCCAGCGCGGCCACGGCGGCCGCACCGGCGCGCTCGCCCCGGCACTGCACGACGCGGGCGCCGTGATCCGCCTCCCCGGACGCCGCGCCGGCGGCGCCCGCACCCGCCCCAACCCGTCCGCCGCCGGCGACTCCCGGCAACCCTGACCCCGCCGGGCCACCGCGCCGGTCTGCCAGACTGGCCCGCGTGACCGCCCACGCCGACCCCGCAACCACCGTCTCCCGCCGCTGGTCGGCACTCGACACCGCAGCCGGTGGTCTCGCCCTCGACCTGGGCCTCTACGCCGCCGCCACCGTCTTCGCCGCGGTCACCGCCGCCACCTCCACACTGCCGCCGCACCGCGCCTGGGGCGCCGTCGCCACCATCGGGTACGCGCTCGCCACCCTCGCCGCGACCACGCAACTGCTCGCCCGCCGCCGCGCCCCCGGCACACCCCTGGCCGCGCTGCCCGCACGCTGGACGGTCACCGGAATCACCTGGGCCACCACCGCGCTGCTGCCGATCGTCACGCAGAGCCTCGAACGGGCCGGCGGGCGTACCGACCGCGCCCAGGAGGAGGTGATCGTGGTCGAACACGCCGGCGCCCGCCTCGCCGAGCACGGCACCCCCTACCTCGGTCCCGACGCCATCGCCGCGCTGCCCCCCGGCGAACAACTCCTCGGCTACACCCCCTACCAGCCCGGCATGGCCCTGTTCGGGCTGCCCCGCGCCGCGGTGGACGCCTGGTGGACCGACGCCCGCGTCTGGTTCGCCGTCGTCACCGCGCTCACAGTGATCGCCCTCGTCGCCACACTGCGCGCGAGCGGCGGCCCGGCCGCGCCCCGCCGCGACGCCGCCGTGCTGCGCGCCGTCCAAGCCGCCACCGTCCTGCCCGTCTGCGCGCTCACCCTCGCCACCGGCGGCGACGACCTGCCCGTACTCGCGCTCTGCCTGCTCGCCCTCGCACTCGCCGCCACCGGCCGACCCGGCCGCGCCGGTCTCGCCGTCGGCGCCGCCGGCGCGCTGAAACTCTTCGCCTGGCCGATCGCCCTCGTGCTGCTCTTCTGGGCCGCCACCCGCCGCGCCACCCTCCGCACCGCCCTCGGCGCCCTCGGCCTACCAGTCCTCGCACTGATCCCGGTGCTGCTCGTCGACCGCGAAGCCCTCGTCGAGAACGTGCTGCGCTTCCCCCTCGGCCACGGCCTGGTCACCAGCCCCGCCCAGTCACCCTTCCCCGGCCACCTGATCGCCGAGACGCTCCCGGCCGGCCGGGCGGTCGCCGCCGCGCTACTCGTCGCCGCCGGAGGAGCCATCGCCGTCCGGCTGCTGCGCCGCCCGCCGCGCACCGCCGCCGCCACCACGATCATCTGCGGGTACGGGCTGCTCGCCGCGATCCTGCTCATGCCCTCCACCCGCTTCGGCTACCTGCTCTACCCGATCGCGCTGCTCGTGCTCGCCCCGGCGCTGGCGCTCACCCGACCAGGCGACCCGACGGCATTCCCGGCAACCGCCCCGCGCGATGCGGCCGGAAGGCGTACACCTGAGGGATGACCACCTACCGCGACCGGGCCGAGGCGGGACGGCAACTCGCCGAACGTCTGACCGACCTCGCCGGCCGACCCGACGTCATAGTGCTCGGCCTGGTCCGCGGCGGCGTACCCGTCGCCCGGGTGATCGCCGACCGGCTCGGCGCCCCCCTCGACGTGCTGGTCGTCCGCAAGCTCGGCGTGCCCTGGGCGCCCGAGGTCGCGTACGGCGCGCTCGGCCCCGGCGGCGTGCAGATCCTCAACGAGATGGTCGCCGGCCGGATCAGCGAGAACGACCGCGCCCAGGTCCGCCGCCGCGAACAGGCCGAACTGGAACGCCGCGAACAGCGCTACCGCGGCGGCCGCCCGCCACTGGACCTGACCGGACGCACCGCCGTCGTCGTGGACGACGGACTCGCCACCGGCGCCACCGCACGCGCCGCCGTCCAGGTCGCCCGCCACCTCGGCGCCGCCCGCGTCCTCGTCGCCGTCCCGGTCGGCTCCGAGCAGGCGTACGAGATGCTCGCGCCCGAAGCCGACACGGTCGTGAGCTGCCAACTCCCGCCCGACTTCGCCGCCGTCGGCGCGTACTACGAGGACTTCCACGAGGTCACCGACGACGAGGTCACGCAGGCGCTGACCGCCGCTGCGTGAAAACACCCGGTACCGTCGTTGTCATGCAGATGACCTGTCCCAAGTGCCGCGGAGAGATGCGCCAGTACGAGCGCAGCGGAGTAGTCATCGACCAGTGCGGCGAATGCCGGGGCATCTTCCTCGACCGCGGCGAGCTGGAAAAGCTGTTCGATGCCGAGGCCAACTGGAACCAGCAGCACGGCGGCGCCCGCCAGCCCGCGCCGTCCGGCGCCGGTTACCCGCCGCCCCCGCCCGCCGCGCCGCACCAGCCCGGCTACGGCGCGGTCCCCCCGCCCCCGCCTCCGCCGCCGCCCGGCCACGGCTACGCCCAGCCCGCGTACGGCCACGGTCAGCAGCACTACGGCTACCACGGCCACTACCGCCGGAAGAAGAAGCACGGCTTCCTCGGCGAACTGTTCGACTGACCGCCGACGTCGCCCACGCCGGGCCGGTGCGCCGCATCGACCCGGCGTGCCCGTCGTCGTCTTTCTTCACCGTGCCGGGCGTGGCGCGCCGTGGCAGGCTGCACGGCATGAGCCCGATCCGGCAGCACGAAGCGCTGGCCCAGGCGTACGACGGCATCACCGCCGTGGTCACCCCGCTCGACGACGCCGCCCTGCAACGCCCCACCCGGTGCCGCGGCTGGCTCGTCGCCGACCTGCTCTTCCACGTGCTCTGCGACGCCCAGCGCGCGCTCGTCGCCCTGGCCAGCCCCGCACCCGGGCCGCCCGACGTGGACGACGTCAGCTACTGGCGCGCGTTCCCTCCCGGCGACGACGACGCGAGCGCCCGGCACGCCTGGTGGGCACGCCGCTCCGCCGTCGCCTTCGACCGGCCCACCGGCGTGGTCCGGCTCTGGTCCGACACCGCGCCCGCCGCCGTCCGCGCGGCCACCGCAATAGACCCCGACGGGTACGTGACCACCCAGGGTCACGTGTTGCGCGTACCCCATCTGCTCGCCACCCTGACCACCGAGGCGGTCATCCACCACCTCGACCTCGTGGTGGACCTGCCGGACGCGCCGCTGCCGGCGGCGGACCCGACGCGGGTCGCGGTGACCACCATGGACGGGCTGCTCAGCGACGAGGCGGTACGGCCGGCCGGCTGGGACGACCACGAGTACCTGCTGAAGGCCGCCGGCCGGGTGCCGCTGACCGACCGGGACCGGCTGGAGCTGGGCGAGGCCGCCGGCTGGTTCCCGCTGCTCGGCTGACGCCGCTCAGACGATCGCCATGTCCACGAAGCGCGACAGGTGCAACTGCGCGGCAACCGTCACCGTGTCGGTCGGCCCATTCCTGTGCTTGGCAACAATAAAATCCGCCTCGCCCGCGCGCGGTGACTCCTTGTCGTAGTAGTCATCGCGGTGCAAAAGGATAACAACGTCCGCATCCTGCTCAATTGATCCCGACTCACGCAAGTCGGACAATTGCGGACGCTTGTCGGTACGCTGTTCCGGGCCACGGTTCAGCTGACTCACCGCGATCACCGGGCACTCGACTTCCTTGGCCAGCAGCTTCAGGCCACGGGACAGGTCCGCGACCTCCTGCTGCCGGCTCTCGGTGCGCTTCGGTGAGGTCATCAGCTGGAGATAGTCGACCACGATCAGCTTCAGGTCGTGCTTCTGCTTGAGCCGCCGCGCCTTCGCCCGGATCTCCATCAGGTTCATGCTCGGGGTGTCGTCGACGAAGAGCGGTGCCTCGCTGATCTCACCCATGCAGCGGGCCAGCTTGGTCCAGTCGTCGTCGGAGAGCTGCCCGCTGCGCAGGACGTGCAGCGGTACGCGCGCCTCGGCCGAGAGCAGTCGCATGACGATCTCGACCTTGCTCATTTCCAGCGAGAAGATCGCCGACGCCTGGTTGGCCCGGATCGCCGCATTTCGGGCAAAGTCCATAGATGCGGTTGATTTGCCCAAACCAGGCCTGCCGGCCACGATAATAAGTTGGCCGGCGTGCAGGCCGTTGAGCAGTCGGTCCAGGTCGGTGAAGCCGGTCGGCACACCGGTCATCACGCCGCCCTGGGCGCCGACCGCCTCGATCTCGTCGAGCGTGGGCTGCAGCATGTCGGCCAGGACCGCGAAGTCCTCGCTGACGCGCTTCTCGGTGATCTCGTAGACGGCCTGCTGGGCGAGGTCGACGATGTCGTCGACGTCGCGGCTGCCGCTCGGCCCGGTGCCGTAGCCGAGCTGCACGATCCGGGTGCCGGCCTCGACCAGGCGGCGGAGCACCGCCCGTTCCCCGACGATGCGGGCGTAGTAGGCGGCGTTCGCGGCGGTGGGCACGCTGGCGATGAGCGTGTGCAGGTAGGGCGCGCCGCCGATGCGGGCGAGGTCGCCGGAGTCGGCGAGCGCGGCGGCGACGGTGATCGGGTCGGCGGGTTCGCCGCGTCCGTAGATGTCGAGGATCGCGTCGAAGATGGTGGCGTGGACGGGGCGGTAGAAGTCGTTGGTCTTCAGGATCTCCACGACGTCCGCGATGGCGTCCTTGGACAGCAGCATGCCGCCGAGTACGCACTGCTCGGCGGCCACGTCCTGCGGTGGTGTCTTCTCGAACGGCGCGTCGCGCGGCGGCGGCGGCTCGGACGACGGTTGCCCCCCGGTCCGTTCCGTACGCGCCTCGTCGGTGACCGACACGGGTGCCCCCCTTGCTGCGTCGGATCGAGTCCAGCTCTATCGCTGGGGTGTGACAACTTCCGCCGACCCCTCCGGTCGATCGGGGGTCATCGCCCGGCGGTCGGGGGGACCACGATACGGAACCCGAGGTCAGCGACTCAACAAGGCCGGTGGATGAGCCTCGGGACAACCTGTGGACGCCTGGGGACCGGCATGTGCGCAGGGTGTGCACAGGGTGTGGAAAAGTGATGGGGAATTCCGGGCGTATCGCCTCTGACCTGCGCTTTTACTGTCCCCACCCTGTGGACGGAAGATTTCCGGCTGAGCTTTGTCGTCGTTCGTCCCGTACTATCGCTGCGAACGGCGACACCTGGGACAGCGGGTTTACTTTCGGGTTGAGAGAGGTCACGCTCCGGCCGTGAGACACCGGGACTGGGGAAGCGGGGAGGACAGCCCGCGCGAGCGACGGCCGAGCGGTTCCTGGGACGAGCCCGCCGGGCCGCGCCGGGCCGACTCGTACGCGCCGGAGAGCTACCGCACGCCGAGTCGGCGGCGGGCGATCGAGCGCGGCCAGGACGAGCCGGTGGACACCTACCTTCCCCGCTGGGCTCTGGAGTCCGGGGTGAGCCGCGCGGACGGTGGCGGGCGGCACGCGGCGCCCGACGACGACGAGATCGAGGTCGAGACGCCGTCGTCCGAGGGTGGCCGGCGCACGGAGGCGGGCCGCCGTCGGCGCGATCGGCCGGAGCCGCGGGCGATCGGTGCGGGTCCGTTGTCGGACCACACCGCCGAGTGGACGATGGACGCCCCCCAGGAGCGGGGGTATGTGGGGAACAGGCGTGCCGACTCGGACGACGAGCCGGTGTCGGGGGTGTCGCCGCGTAGTCGTCCCCGTCGCGCGGCGACCCGGCGTCCGCAGGTGATCTGGTCCGGGCTGCCGGATTCGGCGGGCTCGGGCGACGAGGAAGCCGCGCGGGACAGCGGGCGGCGTCGTTCGGCGTCGGGTTCTTCCTGGCCGCCGCCGGTGGCGTCGGACTCCGCCTGGTCGCGTTCGGCGGTTGCGGGCCCGGACCGGTCCCGTCCGGCCGCGTCGGATGCCGACTGGCCCGCGTCGGCGGTGCCGGAGTTGCGGCGGCCGGCGTCGGAGTCGGAGTCGGGCTGGTCGCGGTCGGCGTCGTCGGGCCGGTCGGCTTCGGAGCCGGGCTGGTCGTCCTCGGCGGCTTCGGAGACGGGCTGGTCGCGGTCGGTGGCCCCGTCGGGTTCGGAGCAGTCCCGGCCGGCGGCGGATCCCTGGCAGCGGCGTCGGGCGGCCGACCGTGAGCCGCCGGAGCCGCCGCCTGCGGTCGACCCGTGGGACGCGTCGGGCGTGCACGCCTGGGGCCGGTCGGCGCCCGGTGGCCGCTGGGAGCAGGCGGAACGCCGGTGGGACCGCACGGAGCACACGGGCGAGTGGGACCGGTTCACCGACACCGGTTATCTGGAGCCGGTGCGCGACGAGGTCGATCCGTGGGATCGCACGGCTCCGCCGGTGCGGGAGGGATGGGCGTCACCGGAGCGGGCCGAGGCGTTCTGGTCGGGTACCCGGCTGGCCGGGGACGATCCGCGGTGGATGGAGACACCGCCGTCGGCGCCGAGGTCACCGGCGGTGGCGTACTCGGCTCCGCGTCCGCGTGCCGTGCCGCGCGGTCGGCCGGTGGCGCCGGCCGGGTCGACGCTGCGCCGGCGGGTGGAGACGATCGGTGGCGGCTCGTGGGGCCGGCGGCTGGAAGACGACCTGCTGGATCCGGATCCGGGCGGTCCGCTGCGGCCTCTGGTCTACACGATGGCCTGCTATCTGGTCCCGGCCGTGCTGCTACTCGTCGGTCTGCTGTTCCTGAGCGGTCAGCCGCCGGAGGGTTGCGTCACCGACATCACCGGTGGCGGCTGCGACTCGCCGCGTACGCATGCCCTGGATTCGCTGGTGTCGGCGGCGCCGCGGTTCGGTCTGGCGTTGGTGAGCAGCCTGGTGGTGGCAGTGCTGCTACGGCAGGTCGGGACGACCTGGCGGGCGGCGACGGTGGCGCTGGCGGCTGCCGTGGTGGGCGGTGGTCTGTCGACCGTGGTGATCAGCGCGGTGACCGGCAACCCCCTCGGCTGAGACCCGGAGGTGCGGCCGGGGCCGTGGTGACGGAGATGCGGAAGGGCCCGCACCGGTGTCCGGTGCGGGCCCTTCGCGTCGTGCTACGGGTGTCAGCCCTTGACCACGTTCAGGTCGAACTTGGCGGTCACCTCGGGGTGCAGCCGGATGCTGACCGGGTAGGAGCCGAGCGCCTTGATGTGGCCGGGCAGCTCCAGCCGGCGGCGGTCCAGGGTCGGGCCGCCGGCGGCCTTGACGGCGTCGACGATCTCGGCCGGGGTGACCGAGCCGAAGAGCCGGCCGCCGTCGCCGGCGCGGGCCTTCAGGTTGACCTTCAGACCCTCGATCTGGGTCTTGACCTCGGTGGCGTGGCCCAGGTCGCGGATCTCGCGGGCCGAGCGGGCCCGCTTGATGACCGTGACCTGCTTCTCCGCGCCCTTGGTCCAGGCGATCGCGAAGCCCTGCGGCAGCAGGTAGTTACGGCCGAAGCCGTCCTTCACCTCGACGATGTCGCCCGGAGAGCCGAGGCCGGACACCTCCTGAGTGAGGATGATCTTCATGTCCGTGCCTCCTCTCAGCGGGCCGTGGCCGTGTACGGCAGGAGCGCCATCTCGCGGGCGTTCTTGACCGCACGGGCGATCTGCCGCTGCTGCTGCGAGGTCACGCCGGTCACCCGCCGAGCGCGGATCTTGCCGCGGTCGGAGATGAACTTGCGCAGCAGCGCGGTGTCCTTGTAGTCGATGTAGGTGATCCCGTCCTTGTCGAGCGGGTTCACCTTCTTCTTCGGCTTGCGAAGTGCCGCAGCCTTAGCCATTGCTCGTGCTCCTGGTTTGCGATCGCGGGCGCTCGGCGCCATTAGAACGGAGGCTCCTCGTCGAAGTTTCCGCCCGAACCACCGCGGGAGGGGGCGGGGGCAGCAGAGGCCCAGGGGTCGTCGAAGTTGCCTCCGCCGCCACCCTGGCCGCCACCACCACCGAAGCCGCCGCCACCGCCGCCGGAGCGGGACATCTTCTGCACCTTCGCCGTGGCGTAGCGCAGCGACGGGCCGATCTCGTCGACCTCCAGCTCGATGACGGTGCGCTTCTCACCCTCACGGGTCTCGTACGACCGCTGACGCAGCCGGCCGGACACGATCACCCGAGCGCCACGCTGCAGCGACTCGGCGACGTTCTCGGCGGCCTGGCGCCAGACCGTGCACGAGAGGAACAGCGGCTCGCCGTCCTTCCACTCGCCGGAGGCCTTGTCCATGAAGCGGGGCGTCGAAGCGACCCGGAACTTGGCGACCGCCGCGCCGGAGGGGGTGAAACGCAACTCGGGGTCATCGGTCAGGTTGCCGATGACCGTGATGGTGGTGTCTCCTGCCATGACCATCTCCTCGCGCACTCATCTTTGTGCGGTACAGGCTCTCAGAGCCGTACGACAGCGTGGATGAGGCTTGATCCGGACGTGCCGGGACTAGATGCTCAGCGCATCTCCGGACGGATGACCTTGGTGCGCAGCACCGACTCGTTGAGTCGGAGCTGACGGTCCAGCTCGCCAACGGCCTCCGGCGTCGCCTGGAGGTCGATGACGGCGTAGATGCCCTCGGCCTTCTTGTTGATCTCGTACGCGAGGCGCCGGCGGCCCCACACGTCGGTCTTCTCCACCGAGCCACCCGCGGTCCGGATCACGTTCAGGTACGTGTCGAGCGACGGGGCGACGGTGCGCTCCTCGAGGCTGGGGTCGAGGATCACCATGACTTCGTAATGACGCAAGACGTGCTCACCTCCTGTGGGCTAAGCGGCCACGGTCCTTCCGTGGCAGGAGGTCGTGCGTCGTTGCCGTGACCGGTTCCGGGGGAACCCGGCTGGACACGGACAACCGGACCAGGATAGCCGGTGCGGACGATCATGGACGGACCGGTCGGCCGGCACGGCCCGGACGCGGCGACAGGGGCCCACCTTCGGCCTCGAGAGCCGGCAGGTGGACCCCTGTCCACGGGGCCGCGGGGCGTCCCGTCCGCATTCCTTGGGTGGGACCTGGGGAGGAACGACCACACCGATGAGGTTGGATCGAAGACGCCCCGCGGAGCTTTATCGTGTTGTCACCTGTGCTGACCATACAATGGCTCTCGTCACCACTTGGGGTAAATTGAGGATTTAGTCCGGACTTCCATTTGGTGTGCCGGATTCCTGATGGATCCCGCCCCGTCGTGCCGGGCCGCACGCCGGGGCGTCCCGTCACCGGGCGTCGGCCCCCTCACCCGTACGTGCTGTGGACCACGTCCGGGCGGAGCGTCGACCATCGATCCCACCTCGGACAACGACCGCCGGGCCGGGTGGTGACGCCTCCGACCCGCCGGGCGTCTCCGGCGAGCGCGGCGACCGTCGCAGGCGCGACGTAGGCTGCCCTGCATGCGAATCGGAGCCCACGTCGATCCGACCGACCCGCTGGCCGAGGCGGCCGCCCGGCAGGCCGAGGCGGTGCAGTTCTTCCTGGCCGACCCGCAGGGCTGGAAGGCCCCGAAGCCGCGCGAGGACGCCGAGCGCCTGCGCGCCGCCGACGTCGACCTCTACGTGCACGCGCCGTACGTGATCAACGTGGCCACGCTCAACAACCGGATCCGCATCCCCAGCCGCAAGCTGCTGCTCGCCCACGCCACCGCCGCGGCGGCCGTCGGCGCCAAGGGCCTGATCGTGCACGGCGGCCACGTCAACGCCGGCCAGGACGTCGCCGTCGGCTTCGACAACTGGCGCAAGACCTTCGCGTACGCGGCGGAGTCCGGCGGATTCCCGCTGCCGGTGCTGATCGAGAACACCGCCGGCGGTGACAACGCCTGTGCCCGGCACCTCGACTCGCTGGCCCGGCTCTGGGACGCGCTCGGCGACCACGAGGTCGGCTTCTGCCTCGACACCTGCCACGCCCACGCGGGCGGCGAGGAGCTGCTGGGCCTGGTCGACCGGGTGAAGGCGATCACCGGCCGGATCGACCTGATCCACGCGAACAACTCGAAGGGCGCCTTCAACTCCGGTCAGGACCGGCACGACAACCTCACCGGCGGCACCATCGACCCGGAGCTGCTGGTGGCGGTGATCCGCGCGGCAGGCGCGCCGGTGATCGTGGAGACCCCCGGCGGCGTCGAGGGCCAGGTTGCCGACATCGCGTTCCTGCGCGGGCAGTTGGGTGCGGCGGAGTGACCGCCGAGAAGTCCGGCACGACCGGCCGCCGGTCCGGCGCCGAGACCCGGGCGGACGGGACCGGCGCGAAGAACCCGCCGGACGACGCGGCCGGGGCCGGGCCGGGGAGCGGCTCGCCCGACGAGCGCGCGTCCGGCGCGGACAGCTCCGGCGAGGACGACACCGCGGGCACGGTGACGAGTGCCGGCAAGGCGAAGCGGACCCGCAAGGCTCGCCGCACCGGCGCGGCGAAGGCGGCAGGCGCGGCGAGCACCGCCGACAAGACGAGCACCGCCGACAAGGCGGGTGCCGGCACCGACAAGGCGGAGGCCGGCACCGAAGCCGGGACCGAGGCCGAGGCCCGGGACAGAGCGGACGCCGCCAAGAAGGACGGCGACGCCGCGGAGAAGAGCGACGCCGCGAAGCAGGACGGTACGGGCGACGACGAGCCGGCCGACCCCTGGTCCGCGTTCGGTCCGGCACCCGAGCCGGTGCTCGGCCGCCCCCGCCGGGCCGTCCGCGCCGTGGGCCGGTTCCTGGTGCACGAGTGGACGCTCGCCGTCGTCGCCGCGCTGGCGCTGGCGGCGGCGATGACCTGGCCCACGCTGCGCTATCCGCGGCACACGCTGCCGCAGGACTACTGGGACCCGAGCCTGCAGGCGTGGCAGATGGCCTGGTCCGGGCACATCCTGCGGACGAACCCGGCGCAGCTGTGGCACTCGAACACGTTCTATCCGGAGAACTGGAGCTTCGCGTTCTCCGACACGCTCCTCGGGTACGCCCCGGCCGGCCTGATCGGGGTCGGCCCGGAGCACGCCGTGCTGCGCTACAACATCATGTTCGTGCTGGCGCACGCGCTCGCCGCGTTCGGCGCGTACGCGCTGGCCCGGCAGCTCGGCGCGGGCCGGATCGGCGGCGCGGTGGCCGGGGCGAGCTTCGCCTACGCGCCGTGGCTGCTGGCCCAGGCCGGCCACCTGCACATCATCTCCAACGGCGGCATCCCGTTGGCGCTGGCCATGCTGGCCCGGGGGCACGGCTGGTCACTGCGGTACGGGTACCGGCCGCGCCGCCGGCACGCGGGCTGGGCGTTCGCCGGGTGGCTGGTGGCCGCTTGGCAGCTCAGTCTCGGCTTCGGCATCGGGCTGCCGTTCGCGTACATGCTGGCCGGGGTGGTCCTGGTCTCGGTGGTGCTGTGGTTCGTGCGGCGGCGCAAGGTGAAGCGCCCGTTCGGCCGGCGGCTGTTCCTGGCCGACGTGCTGGGCGGGCTCGTCTTCGCGGCGGTGGGCGCGGCGCTGGCGGTGCCCTACTTCAAGGTCGCCGAGCTGCACCCGAACGCGGAGCGCACGATCGGCGACATCGGGCTCTACTCGCCGCCGGCGAGCGGGTTCTTCACCGCGCCGGCCGAGTCCCGGGTCTGGGGTGGCCTGCACGAGGGCGCGCGGGCCGTGCTGCCCTGGCATCCGGAGATGACGTTGCTGCCGGGCTTCGTGCTCTACGCGCTCGCCGCCGGGGGCCTGTTCTTCTCGGTGTGGCGGGTCCGGCACCGGATCTTCCTGCTCGCCGGGGTGCTCGTCACGATGGCGCTGGCGATGGGCACCCGGTTCTTCGGCGGCCGGTTCACCTACGTGCCGTTGTTCGACTATCTGCCGGGCTGGAGCGGGCTGCGCACGCCGGGCCGGATGATGCTCTGGACCACGCTGCTGCTTGGCCTGCTCGCGGCGGGCGCGGTCACCGCGTTCTGCATGCGGGTACGCGAGCTGGCCGCCGAGCGGGTGCCGCCGTGGCCGGGTCCGTGGCTGCGGCTGGCGACGCTGCTGCCGTTGGCGCTGGTGCTGGTGGAGGGGTTGAACGCCACGCCGCAGCCGGTGGTGCCGCGGCAGCCGGCGGCGCTGCGGACCGTGGACGGGCCGATGCTCGTGCTGCCGAGCAGTCAGAACCTGGATCAGCCGGTGATGCTCTGGTCCACCGACCGGTTCCAGCCGATGGTCAACGGCGGCAGCGGCTTCACGCCCCGGTCGCAGGCCCGGATCCGGGAGGCCACTGTCAGCTTCCCGGACTACGCGAGCGTCGACTACCTGCGGCAGATCGGCGTGAAGAACGTGGTGGTGTTGCGCGACGAGCTGGAGGGCACCCCGTGGGAGGGGATGCTGGACCGGCCGGTCGACGCGCTGGGCGTGGCCCGGGAGCAGGTCGGCGAGGCGGTCGTGTTCCGGCTGTAGACCGGAACACGACCGTCTCGGTCACACCGGCACGGGTTCGGCGGGCTGTTCGGCGGCGCGCGCCCGCCAGCGCTGGTGCCAGGGCGCGTCGGGCGCGCCGTCGAGCACCCCGCCGTCGGGGTCGTCGGCGTAGGTCTGCCGGACCGCGTCGAGTTCGGGCCGCATGATGTCCCGGATGATGAATCCGCAGAGCACCGCCACGGTGATCAGACGCAGGCTCGACGCCAGCACGAAGACGCCCTCGGGGAAGACGGGCCGGGACATGGCCGTGCCGAGCAGTTCGCCGTAGAACGCGGCGAAGTAGCCGACCTCGGCGATCTGCCAGGCGAGGAACGCGCCCCAGCGCGGCCGGGCGAGCACCGCGAGCGGCAGCAGCCAGAGCACGAACTGCTGGGACCAGACCTTGCTGAAGATGAGGAACGCGGCGACCACCAGGAAGGCGAGCTGGGCCAGCCGGGGCCGGCGCGGCGCCAGCAGCGCCAGCCCGGCCACGCCGAGGCAGGCCAGCCCGAAGAGCAGGTACGACACCCAGTTGAGCGTGGGGATGTTGGCGTTGAGCCATTCGAACGGCCCGAGTTCGCCGGGTGCGGACGGGCTGATCCGGCCGTCCAGGTAGCGGCCGATGTACCAGAGCGTGCCCCAGTCGATGGGTCGTGTGGTGTTCAGGTCGAAGAAGCGTTCCCAGTTCTCCCGGTAGGGGATCGCCACGGGCAGGTTGACCGCCACGAGGGACACCAGTGCGGTGGCGGTGGCGACGAGCCCGGCGGCCAGTTTTCCGGCCCGTAGCGCGAGCACCAGGATCGGGCCGAGGAGGAACAGCGGCCACATCTTGGCCGCGCCGCCGAGTCCGATCAGGACGCCCGCCACCGCGGGCAGCAGCATCGCGTACCGGTCGGGGCGGGCGCGTGCCCAGGCCAGCAGGCCGAACGCGGCCAGGCCGATGGCGAGCAGGTCCCAGTTGACGGTGGCGGTGAGCACCAGGGCCGGGGAGAGCGCGAACAACGCGGCGTCCCAGGGTCGTCGGCGGCGCAGGCTGAGGATGACCGCGACGGTGGCGACGGCGAGCGCGCCGAGCACCAGCGCGTTGAGGTTGTAGAACCACTGTCCCTGGTTGATGGCGGGGTTGTCGACGCCGAGGGCGTGCACCGGCAGGCCGAGCGCGCCCATGAAGTAGCCGGTCAGCACCGGGTACTCCACCGGGTGGTCGGCGTAGGGCACCTTGCCCTCGTTGAGCCCTTCGGCGTAGTAGAGCGCCAGCACGTCGGTGTAGCACATGCGGGTGTACTGGATGTTGTTCTGCCACGCGCCGTCCTGGCAGGGGGATTTCTGCACCCAGTGCAGTGCCAGCGTCAGGCAGACCAGCGCCAGCACGATCCGGCTGGCGGTCCAGAACCGGCTCTCGCGGTCGGCCGGCCGGTCCAGGGCGGCGGCGTGGTCGCCGAGCGGCCCCCCGATCAGACCGGAGGCGCCGCGGACGAACCAGTCCGAGCGGGACGGGTGGTCAATCGTCTCTGCCGATCGCGGCGCCGCCTCGGACGCGCCGGGCTCATCGATGCCTGCGGGCGACTGGGTGCTCATGGAGAGGCATCCTGCCGTACACAGGGGGTCGCCGTCCCGTCGCGCGCGGAGAAATTCCGGTACGCGAAACGCCGGCGGCGCCGGACCGCTCGGGTCCGGCCGCCGCCGTCAGGTCGTGCGCGTCAATTCTGGCGTGTCGGTGGCGTGCTCGGTAGCAGCCCGCCACCGCCGCCACCACCGCCGGGGCGTCCGCCGCCACCGGGTAGCCCGCCCCCGCCGGGGTTACCACCCTGGTCGCCGCCGCCGGGGTTGCCGCCGCCGGGCGTACCGCCGGGGCAGAACAGGCCCAGCGGGTCGCAGCCCGGCCCGCCCGGCTGGCCCGGCTCGTTCGCCGGCGGCGGCGGGGCCTCGCCGTTGCCGGCGTCGTCCTTGCCGACGTTCGCCGCGGGCGGGAACTCTTCCTTGTCCTTGCCCTTGAGCGCGTCGTTCATGAAGCGCTGGAAGATGTCACCGGGCATCCGGGCGCCGCTGATGTCCCGGCCGTCCTTGTACTGGATCGCCTTGCGGTCCTTGACGTTGCCGACCCAGACGGCGGTGGCGAGTTGTGGCGTGTAGCCGATCATCCAGGCGTCGCCGTTGCGGGTGGTCTTGTCGCCGAGTTCCCAGGTGCCGGTCTTCTCGGCGACCTGGCGGCCCTCGTCGAGCCGCTTGTTGATCTGGCCCGGGTACTGCTTCAGCACGGAGGTGACGTCCGCGACGATGTCCTTGTCGATCCGCTGCTGCCCCTTGAGCTTCTCCGCGCCGACCAGGTCCCACTTACCCGTGTCCGGGTTCTGCTTCTCCACCTTCCGGATGAAGTGCGCCTTGTGGTACATGCCCTGGTTCGCGAACGTGGCGACACCGTTTGCGTGGTCGAGCACCGTGATCGGGTACTGGCCGTAACCGAGGACGTGGAAGAACGGCGACGGTGCGAGGTCCTTCGGGTCGGCCTTGGTCAGGTCGTGCGCCTTGGCCGGGTTGGTGTCGGTCTGCCACATGGTGGTGACGCCGGCCTGCTTGGCCATGTCGAGCACCTTGTCCGGGCCGATCTGCTCGGTGATGTAGTAGAACGGCACGTTCAGCGACTTCAGCGTCGACAGTTCGAGCGTGCAGGAGTCACCGCAGGAGACCTTGTCCGCGCCGGCGTTGCTGACCTTGAACTTGGTGCCCTTCGGCGTGAACGCCGATCCCTTCCACCGGGACTTGAGCGAGATGCCTTCCTTCAGCGCCGCCGCCAACGTGTAGATCTTGAAGCTCGAACCCGGTGAGTGGCCACCGCTCACGACGCCGTTGTCGACGTTCTTGCCGGCGTAGTCGGTGCCGGTGCCGTTGTCGCCGCCGTAGTAGGCGAGCACGCGCCCGGTCTTCGGGTCGATCGCCACCACGGCGGCCATCAGGTTCGACGGCTGGCCGGCGAGTTCGGACTTCTTCCTGGCCCGCTGGGCCGCGTCGAGCGCCGCCTCCTGCATCTTCCGGTTGATCGTGGTGGTGATCCTGTAGCCGCCGCGGCTGAGCGCCTTGGCGCACAGCGGCTTCTTGTCCGTCACCTCGGCCTCGTTGTCGGTGCAGAGCTTCATCTCGCGCAGTTCCTGCGAGACGTAGTTGACGACGTTGCCGTACGGGGTGTCGATGCCGTAGCCACCAGCGCTGCTCTTCGACGGCTTCTGGATGTTCTTCGGGTACTCGGTGGGGTGCTGCGGCGTGTTCGGCGCGTCCAGCCACTTCTCCGTGATCATGCCGTTGATCACGTAGTTCCACCGGTCGACAGCGGCCTGCGCGTTGATCGCCGGGTCGTAGCCCTTGTGCGTGGCGCTCGGCTCCGGCTGCTTGATCAGGGCGGCGAGCACCGCGGCCTCGGCGACGTTCAGGTCCTTGACGTTCTTGGCGAAGTACGTCTGCGCCGCCGACTGGATGCCGTAGGCGCCCCGGCCGAAGTAGATGACGTTCAGGTAGTGCTGCATGATCACGCGCTTGTCGTACTTGTCGTTCAGCTTGGAGGCGAGGATCGCCTCCTTCACCTTGCGGCCGTACGTGTCCTGGTCCAGGTGGTCGAACGCGTTGCGCGCGTACTGCTGGGTGATGGTCGAGGCGCCCTGCTTGTCGCCGCCGGTGAGGTTGTTCCACGCGGCCCGCGTGATGCCCTTGTAGTCCACACCGGAGTGCTTGTAGAAGTTCCGGTCCTCCGCCGCGGCCACCGCGTGCTGGACGTGCTCCGGAATCTGGTCGATGGTGACGAGCTGGCGGTTCTGGTCACCGATCCGCGCGAAGGCCTTGCCGCTCGAGTCCAAGATCGTGGTGGACAGCGGCGGGATCGTGTCCTCCGGGAGCACCACCTTGGTGGAGTACCAGGTGAAGCTCACCACGCCGATGCCGGCGAGCATGATGAACACGGCGAAGCCGGCGATCAGCATGTTGATCCGGCGGCGCTTCTTCGCGCGCGCCGGGTCCTCGCCGCGACCGCCCCGGCCGGGGCCGGTCGGGCCGCCGGGACCGCCGGGACCGCCACCGGCGGAGCCGGGCACCCGGGCGCGGCCGCCCACCGCCGCCGCGCCGACGCTCGCCCGGGCGCCGACGCTCGCGCGCCCGCCCACGCTCGCCGCCCCCACGCTCGCCGCGCCGACCGCGGCACGTCCGGCCGGAGCGGCCGGGGAGACCGGAACCGACGCCCGTCCGGCGCCCGCGCGCCCGGAGGCGCCGGGTGCCGGCGAGACGGGCACCGAGGCGCGGCCACCCGCGCCGGCCCGGCCCACCGAGGCCGAGCCCGATGCCGGGCGCGGCGCCGGAGCGGCGCCACCGACCGAGGCCCGGCCGCCCGAGCCGTACGGTGTCGCGGAGGCGCGCGCCGAGGCGCCGCCGTCCGGGGAGCCGGACCAACCGTTCCCGCCCTGGTTCCACTCGGAACCGGGGTCGCCGTTCGGGCCCGGGATCTGGGCCCGCCCACGCGAAGAACTGGGATCGCCGTAGTTCATTCCTCACACCCTGCCGGTCGCGGTGGGGCGCGGGGGCGCCGCCACCGGGTTGCCGTGAGCTGGAACACGGGACGTTACCCGCCGGCCGTGCCCGCGGTTGCCCGTCAAATCCGATCTATTCGGACTAATTACGTCTAAGGGCTGTCGATTCCGCCACCCGGGGAATGGGCCGGCAGAGATCGGGACAGCCACGTTCACCGTTGCGCCTCTCGCCTTCGCCGAGGGGTGGAGCCGTTGGCCGCGACGGAATCCTCCGCGCCCTCCGCCTCGCCCACGAGACCGTCCCGGCCGAGCAGGAACTGCTCGACGAGATGGTTCCAGTCGCAGCCGGGGCAGACCTCCACCACGAACACCTGGAACTCACGCAGCGTCATGGCCAGGACGGGCAACTCGGCCCGGGTACGCGCCTGGCCGGCCGACTGCTTGAGTTCGTCACCGTAAATGTAGTGGACGTGGATCAGGTTCTCGCTGCGGCAGATCGGGCAGCGGTGATCGGTCGGCTCGCCGTGGAAGCGCGCAGCGTTCTTCAGGTACGGCGAGGCGTCGCAGACGTCGTACGTGCCGATCCGCCCGGCGAGCAGTTCACGCAGCACCGCCCGCTTCTGGAGCGAGTAGTCGACGACCTGGCGCTGCGTACGCATGCGGCAAAGGGTACGCGCTCCGACGAACCCAGGCGACCATGGTCACGATGCGTGATGATCGCGTCGCGTAAGACAGGGTTTGCCCCGTACATCGGCGTCCGCTAACGTGCGATGTATCGGTCCGATACATCGCGGTGGTTAGTGCTCCGCGCAGGGGGAAAGAAGGGATGGCCCGTGCTCGAGCTCGCCATCCTCGGCCTCCTGCAGGAGGCGCCGATGCACGGCTACGAACTGCGCAAGGAGCTGACCGCCAAGCTCGGCGCCATCCGGGCGGCGATCAGCTACGGCTCGCTCTACCCGACCCTGCGCCGGCTGCAGGCGGCGGGATGGATCACCGAAGCCGCTGAGACACCCGCGACCGCCGAGGAGGTTCCCGCGCTGACCAGCCGACGTGGTCGGGTGGTCTACACCATTACCGCGGAGGGCAAGGAACGCTTCGCCCAGCTGATAGCGCAGGCTGGACCCGAGACGTACGACGACACGGGCTTCGGGGTGCACTTCGCGTTCTTCGCCCGGACCGACCAGGCCACCCGGCTCCGGATCCTGGAAGGTCGTCGTCGCAAGATCGAGGAACGTCGCGAAGGTCTTCGTGACGTGCTCGGCCGGGCAGCCGAGCGACTCGACGCGTACACCCTGGAACTGCAACGCCACGGGCTCGACGCCTGTGAGCGCGAAGTCCGCTGGCTGGAGGAGCTCATCGCCAACGAGCGCTCCGGCCGGGCCCCGGCCGACCCGCGAACCGGGACGGCCGACGGCCGACGAGACAACGACAGCCCGCCCACGCCTGGAACGTCCAGGACAGAGCGGCCGTGATGAAGAAGAAGGAGGCAGACGCTATGGGCTCCGTCCGCGTCGCCATCGTCGGTGTGGGTAACTGCGCCTCGTCCCTGGTCCAGGGCGTGGAGTACTACCGGAACGCCGACCCGAACGACCGCGTCCCGGGTCTCATGCACGTCACCTTCGGCGACTACCACGTATCCGACGTGAAGTTCGTCGCGGCGTTCGACGTGGACGCCAAGAAGGTGGGCATGGACCTCGCGGAGGCGATCGTCGCCAGCGAGAACAACACGATCAAGCTGTGCGACGTGCCGCCGACCGGCGTCACCGTGCAGCGCGGCCCGACCTTCGACGGTCTCGGCCAGTACTACCGCGAGATCGTCGAGGAGTCGGACGCCAAGCCGGTCGACGTGGCGCAGGCGCTGCGCGACGCGCAGGTCGACGTGGTCGTCTCCTACCTCCCGGTGGGCTCCGAGGAGGCCGACAAGTTCTACGCCCAGGCCGCGATCGACGCCGGCTGCGCGTTCGTGAACGCCCTGCCGGTCTTCATCGCCTCCGACCCGGAGTGGGCGAAGAAGTTCACCGACGCCGGCCTGCCGATCGTCGGCGACGACATCAAGAGCCAGGTCGGCGCCACGATCGTCCACCGCGCCCTGGCGAAGCTCTTCGAGGACCGCGGGGTCGAGCTGCTGCGCACGTACCAGCTCAACTTCGGCGGCAACATGGACTTCATGAACATGCTGGAGCGCAACCGCCTGGTCTCGAAGAAGATCTCGAAGACCCAGTCGGTGACCTCCCAGATCCCGCACGAGATGCAGAAGAGCGACGTGCACATCGGCCCGTCCGACCACGTGCCGTGGCTGGACGACCGCAAGTGGGCGTACATCCGCCTGGAGGGCCGTTCCTTCGGCGACACCCCGCTCAACGCGGAGCTGAAGCTCGAGGTGTGGGACTCGCCGAACTCGGCCGGTGTCATCATCGACGCCGTCCGGGCCGCGAAGATCGCGCTGGACCGGAAGATCGGTGGCCCGATCCTCTCCGCCTCCTCGTACTTCATGAAGTCCCCGCCGGAGCAGTACGCCGACCACGACGCGCACGCCGCCGTCGAGGCGTTCATCGCCGGCGAGATCGAGCGCTGACGCGCTGAAACGCTGAAGAAGGAAGGCCGGGTCCGCGCGGACCCGGCCTTCCTTCTTCGGGTACGTCAGGACCAGGCGCGCCGCAGCGCCACGGCCGCCTCCAGCTCCAGCAGCGTCACCTTGCGCGGCAGCCCGCCGCCGAAGCCGACCAGCTTGCCGCCCGCGCCGACGATCCGGTGACAGGGCACGATCACCGGCACCGGATTGCGGTTGCAGGCCACCCCGACCGCCCGCGCGCCGCCCGGGTCGCCGACCGCCTTCGCCACCTCGCCGTAGGTCTTCGTCTCCCCGTACGGGATGCCTGTCATCTCCCGCCAGACCGCGCGTTCGAACTCCGAGCCGCGCGGGGCCGACACCGGCACCGTGAACTCGGTCAGCTCACCGGCGAAGTACGCCCGCAGCTCCGTCACCGCCAGCCGCGCCACCGCGTCGCCGGGCTCGTCGGCCGCCCCGTCCACCCGGCCGAAGTGCGCGCCGCGCACCGCCTCGTCGTCGGTGCCGACGGAGAACTCCCCGATCGGTGAGTCGAGCACTGTCCAGCGCATGCCACCCATTGTCGCGCGACGGGCAAAGATTTCCCCGCCCCGGGCGTCTGGAGATGCGGAGGTGGACGGTGGCAGAGGTCGACGGGGAGTTCACCGCGTTCGTCAACGAGCGGGGAGCGGCCCTGCTGCGGGTCGCCTACGCGCTGGCCGGCAGCCAGCACGCGGCGGAGGATCTGCTGCAGAACGCGCTGGCCAAGGCGTACGTCCGGTGGCCCCGGATCCACGGCGACGCGGAGCCGTACGTGAAACGGATCCTCTACCACGACCAGGTCTCCGGCTGGCGGCGGCGGGCGCGACGCGCGGAGGTGCCGGTGGCCGAACTGCCGGAGCGACCGGCCGCCGGCGACGACAGCGACCTGCGGCTGCTGGTGCGGGACGCGCTGCGGACACTGCCGCCGCGCCAGCGGGCCGTGCTCACCCTGCGCTACCTGGAGGACCTGAGCGTCGAGCAGACAGCCGCGCTGCTCGGCTGCCGCCCCGGCACCGTGGCCAGCCAGAGCACCAAGGCGCTGGCCCGCCTCCGGAAGCTGGTGCCGGGGCTGGACGGGCTGACGAACCGGACGGAGGTGACCCGATGAGCACGTCGCTGGACGAGACGCTGCGGACGGCCGTACACGATCTCGCCGACGGCGCCGCGCCCGCGCCGGACCTGGCGTGGCGCGCGCTCGGCCGGGGCCGCAGGCTGCGCCGCCGACGGCGGGTGGGCACTGCCGCTGCCGCGCTCGTCGCCGTGCTCGCGGTGGTGCTGCCGTTCGTCCTGCTCCGGCCGCGTCCCGCCCCGCCGCCGACCGCGCCGCCGGTCACCGTCGACCCGTCGCCTGTCATCAGGTCGGCGCCCGGACCGGACTGGGCGGACGGGCCGCTGGTGCTGCCCGGCGACTGGGTGGTCACCGGCACGCAGGCGAGGGCGGGCGCCGCCGGGCCGTCGTACCTGCTCGACCGGGGACGCGGCCGGTACTTCGGCAACGGCCGCTACGACGCCGTCCTGCCCGCGCCCACCGGCTCGCTGGTGGCGGTCTGGGACGACGACCGGCCCCGGCAGGTCGGCCTGGTCGACGTGGTCCGGGGCACCACCCGCTGGTACGAGCCGGGCCGCGCGCTGGGCTCGCCGAACTGGTCGCCGGACGGCCGCAGCCTGCTGTTCACCAGTAACCGGGTCGGTCACCCCGGTTTCGTCGTGCTGAGCGCCGCCGGCACCACGCGGTCCCACGCCGTCGACACCGCCCGCTATCCCTGCACCGACTCGTGCTTCTTCCTCTGGTCGCGCGACGGACGGGAGGTGCTGCTCCAGCAGACCGACCCGAACGGGCCTCGGTCCGAGGCGATCCGGCATCCCCGGCGGGGCGTGCAGTTCTTCGCCGCCGACAGCGGCCGGCCCACCCGGTTCGAGCCGCTGCCGGGCGACCCGGCCGGGCCCTGGGCGTGGTCACCGGACGGGCGGCTGGTGGTGGTGCAGGGGCAGAAGGAGCCCCTGCTCGTGGAGGCGGCGACCGGCCGCGTGGTGAACCCGTTGCCGGTGGCCGACGTCGTCTGGGTCGGCGACGACCGCCTGCTCTACCGGCGGCCGTACGGGTCGCGGGACTTCGTGCTCGCCGACACCACCGGCCGCGAACTCGTGCGTCAGCCGCTGCCGGAGGACCTCGCCCTCGCCGAGGTGACGATCGCGCCGCGCTGACCCGGCGCTGAACCTCTGCTGGACGTAGTGGATGTTGCACGGCGTCGATACCGTGCAGGTCATGGCCACCGGGACGCTCATCTTCCTGATCATCGGCGGGGTCGGTGTGGGCGTGCTGACGCTCGCCCTGCTCGGCTCGGGAGTGCTCCACCTCGGCCAGCCGGACGTCGACGGGCCGGTGTCGCTGGAGGCGGCCGCCGGGTTCACCGGCGCGTTCGGCTTCGGCGCCGCGATCGTCAACGAGTTGATCGGCGGACGTACCCCCGGGATGATCGCGGCGGCGGTGGCCGGCGGCGCGCTCGCCGCCGTGCCCACCGGCTGGCTGGCGGCCCGGCTCAGTCGCGCGGCCCGCAACATGCGCACCGACGCCACCCCCACCCGCGACCACCTGGCCGGCGCGATCGGCCTGGTGGTGACGCCGATCCCCAGCGGCGGCTACGGCGAGGTGCGGGTACGCCTCGCCGGCCAGCCGGTGAAGCTCAACGCCCGCGCCGACGGGCCGATCCCGGTCGGCACCCGGATCTTCGTGGTCGAAGCACTGAGCGAGACCAGCGTGCACGTCGAGACCTACTGACACCAACAGACGGGAATGCCCATGCCCCTGCTCGTCGCCATCGGCGGCGCGGTCCTCCTCGCCGTCGTCCTCGTACTCTTCGTGTTGTCCCGGATCAAGGTGGCCGGGCCGAACCAGGCGTTCATCGTCACCGGCCGCAAGGGCCGCACCACCCAGACCGCCGACGGAGCCCGCTCCACCGACATGTCCGGGCAGAAGGTCGTGCTCGGCGCCTCGGTGTTCGTCCTGCCGGTGGTGCAGAAGCTCCAGTCGCTCGACCTGTCCAGCCGCCGGATCGACGTCAGCATCCGCGGCGCGGTGAGCAAGCAGGGCATCCGCACCGAGCTGCACGGCGTCGCGATCGTCAAGGTCGGCGGCACCGAGGACGCGATCCGCGCCGCCGCCCAGCGCTTCCTCAACCAGCAGGAGGAGATCGACAACTTCACCCGCGAGGTGCTCGCCGGCGCGCTCCGCTCGATCGTCGGGCGGCTCACCGTCGAGGAGATCATCCGGGACCGGGCGGCGTTCGCCAGCGCGGTCGCCGAGGAGGCCGAGCACTCGATGACCAACCAGGGCCTGGTGCTGGACACGTTCCAGCTCCAGGACATCCTGGCCGAGGGCTCCTACCTGCAGGACCTGGGCCGGCCGGAGGCGGCCCGGGTGCTCAAGGACGCGGCCATCGCCGAGGCGCGGGCCCGCCAGCAGGCCGAGCAGGAGCGGCTGCTCGCCGAGGAGGCGATCGCCGAGGCGAACCGGAACCTGGCGCTCAAGCAGGCCGGCATCCAGGCCGAGATCGACGCGGCCAAGGCGAAGTCGGCGGCGGCCGGGCCGCTCGCCCAGGCCGAGCGGGACCAGGCGATCCTCTCCGAGCAGCAGAAGGTGGCCGAGCGCAACGCCGAGCTGAAGCAGCGCCAGCTCGACACCGAGGTGCGCAAGCCGGCCGACGCGGCCCGGTACAAGGTGGAGCAGGAGGCCGAGGCGAACCGCAACGCGGCGGTGCTCAACGCCGACGCGCAGCGGCAGGCGACCATCGCCGCCGCGCAGGCCGCCGCCGAGCAGGCCCGCCTCACCGGTGAGGGCGAGCGGGCCCGCCGGGCCGCGCTGGCCGAGGCGAACGCGATCGAGGGCGCCAAGGAGGGCGAGGCGGAGCAGCGCCGGCGTTCCGCGATCGCCGAGGCGGTCGAGCGGGAGGGCCAGGCCGAGGCGGCGGCCATCCTCGCCAAGGGTCAGGCCGAGGCCGACGCGATGGCCCGCAAGGCCGAGGCGTTCGCCGCGTACGGCGAGGCGGCCGTCCTGGACCTGCTGGTCAAGGTGCTGCCCGAGGTGGTCGGCGCGGCCAGCGCCCCGATCGGCGCGATCGACAAGATGACGGTGATCTCCACCGACGGCGCGTCGTCGCTGACCAAGTCGGTGGCCGGGAACGTCGCCCAGGGTCTCCAGCTGGGCAGCGACCTCACCGGCATCGACCTGGCCGGGCTGCTGGCGCGGCTGGGCAGCAGCGCGCAGAACAACGGCAAGAGCACTGTGGACGGCAGCACCGTCGACGCGTGACGAACGACGGCGCCCGCCGGGTCTCCCCTCGGGGAGCCGGCGGGCGCCGTTTCGGTGTGGCGGGTCAGAGCGCGGCGAAGACGAACTTCTCGCCGGTGCTCAGGCCCAGGGTCTCGCTGTTCCAGTCGATGACGCGGCTGGCGATGAGCTGGCTGCCCCCGGTCGCGCCGGCGGTGACCGCCTTGCCGTTGGCGTTCGCCCGCAGGTAGACCGAGCCGTCGGTGTTGTAGTCGAGGAAGTCGAAGACCTCCCAGGCGTCGATCACGGTGGCCTTCGCGATCAGCGCCCGGTTGCCGCCGGCGTCCGCCGTGACGAACTGGTTGTTCGCCAGCGCGCGCAGGGCGAAGAACCCGTCGCCCACGCTGACGACCTCGTACCGCTCCCAGGCCCCGACGGTCGCGGCCCGGGCGATCAGGGGCCGGGTGCCGCCGCTCTCGGTGGTCACGTAGTTGCCGTTTGCCACCGCCTTGATGCCGACCACCGGGGGCGCCGCGTCGAAGTCGAACTTCTCCGCCGCGCCGATGGTGGTCTTGCTGGCGATCAGCGGGTTGGTGGTGTTCGAGGCGGTGACGTACTTGCCGTTTGTGACGGCCTTCAGACTGACCGAGCCGTCGGTGTTCGTGACGATCTGGAACTTCTCCCAGTCGCCGATCGCGGCGGACCGGGCGATCAGCGGCCGGTTGCCGCCGCTCTCGGCGGTGACGAACAGGTTGTTCGTGACGGCACGCAGGCCGTAGTAGCCGTTGCCGGCGTCCACCACGTCGTACCGCTCCCAGGCGCCGACCTCGGTGCCGCGCGCGATCAGCGGCCGGTTGCCGCCGCTCTCCGCCGTCACGTACAGGCCGTTGCCGCGGGCCTTGAGGCCGTACGACTCGCGCGCCACCACCGCGTCGCCGACGTGCAGCAGCCGGTCGGGCGAGCCCATGATGTCGTGCACCGCGCCGCTGACGCTCGTGCCCACGACCGAGTCGCGCACCTGCTGCGGGGTCCAGCCCGGGTGTGCCTCCAGCACCAGCGCCGCGGCGCCCGCCACGTGCGGGGAGGCCATCGACGTGCCGTTCATCGTCTCCGTGCCGGTGGCGGTGCCGGCCTTGGCCGAGACGATGCCGGTGCCCGGCGCGAAGGTGTCCAGGCAGGTGCCGTAGTTGGAGAACCAGGCCCGGAAGTCGATCTGGTCGGTGGCGCCGACGGTGATGGCCGCCGGCACCCGCGCCGGTGACTCGCCGCAGGCGTCCTGCATGCTGTTGCCGGCCGCGACGGCGTAGGTGATGCCGGAGGCGATGGAGCGGGCGACCGCGTCGTTCACCGCCTGGTCGATGCCCCCGAAGCCGAGGCTCATGTTGGCCACCGACGGCCCGGTGGCGTGCGAGGTGACCCAGTCGATGCCGGCGAGCACCTGTTCGCTGCTGCCGCCGCCGTCGCAGTCGAGCACCCGTACGGCGACGAGCGCGACGTCCTTGGCGACCCCGTACTTCGTGCCGCCGATCGTGCCGGCCACGTGCGTGCCGTGGCCGTCGCAGTCCTGCGCCACGTCGTCGGACTCCACCGCGTCGTAGCCGTTGCGGGCCCGGCCGCCGAAGTCCTCGTGGTCGATGTCGATGCCGGTGTCGATGACGTAGGCGGTCACTCCGGCGCCGGTCGCCGGGTAGGTGTACCGGCCGTCGGTCTTCGTCCGGGACTGGTCGATCCGGTCCAGCCCCCACGGCGGGGTGGTCTGGGTGCCGGTGGCCTGGTAGCGCTGGACCTGCTGC
Organism: Micromonospora sp. C41; assembly: GCF_018070485.1. Lineage (NCBI taxonomy): Bacteria > Bacillati > Actinomycetota > Actinomycetes > Micromonosporales > Micromonosporaceae > Micromonospora > Micromonospora sp. C41. The sequence goes on from NZ_JAGPXP010000005.1 coordinate 175,832, forward strand.
ACGTAGGCGACGGCCGGGTCCGCGGCGAGGCGCTCCGCCTGCCGGCGGTCCATGCTGGCGGAGTAGCCGGACAGCGCCTTGCCGAACACCCGACGTACGGAGCCGCCGTGCTCGCCGGCGAGGGCCGACGCGGTGGACTTCACCTTGGCGGGACCGGCCTTGCCGTCCTTGAGGACGACGATGTAGCGGCCGGGTACCGCCGCGGCGGTGTCGGCGCCCCGGACCGGGGCACGCTTCGGGCCGGCCGGGTCGGCCGAGGCGGCGCCGCCGGTGGCGGCGCAGATGATGGAGGTCGCGGAGGTGAGGGCAAGCCCCACCAGCGCGGAGCGGCGCAGCGCGCCATGACGTGACACTGAATGCTCTCCCCGTGTCCAGCGGCCGTCCCTTCGGGACGGGCGGATGTGATCAGGACAGCCGTACCCGTCGATCCGGGTGGCTGATGATGACCATCATCATGCGCGAGACATCGACCGATGCACGTCAACCTTTCGGTCGACACGCCGCCGTATCGTCGTGGAGCTTCCCCGCGCGGGGAGGTCAGCCGATGATGCCCTCGTCGCGGGCCCAGCGCAGCAGCGCCGCCTCGGCCTCGTCGCGGTCCAGCGGCCCGCGCTCCAGTCGCAGCTCCTTGAGGTGCTGCCAGGCACGGCCGACCACCGGTCCCGGCGGTACGCCGAGCAACTCCATGATCGCGTTGCCGTCCAGGTCGGGCCGCACCCGGGCCAGGTCCTCCTCGGCGGCGATCCGGGCGATCCGCTCCTCCAGCGCGTCGTAGTCGGCCGCGAGCTGCGCGGCCTTGCGCCGGTTGCGGGTGGTGCAGTCGGAACGGGTCAGCTTGTGCAGGCGGGACAGCAGGTCGCCGGCGTCGGTGACGTACCGGCGCACCGCCGAGTCGGTCCACTCGCCCCGGCCGTACCCGTAGAAGCGCAGGTGCAGGCCGACCAGCTTGACCACCTGGGAGGTGATCTCCTTGGAGTAGCGCATCGCCTTCATCCGGGCCTTGGTCAGCCGGGCCCCGACCACCTCGTGGTGGTGGAAGCTGACCCGGCCGTCCGCGCCGACCGCCTTGGTGGCCGGCTTGCCGACGTCGTGCATCAGCGCGGCCATCCGCAGCACGAAGTCGCAGCCGTCGGACTCCAGTGACATGGCGTTGCTGACCACTGTGAGCGTGTGCTCGTAGACGTCCTTGTGCTGGGCGTGCTCGTCGATGGTGAGCTTCAGGCCGGTCAGCTCGGGCAGGAAGCGCTCGGCCAGGCCGGTGTCGACGAGCAGCCGCAGCCCGGTGATCGGGTCGGCGCCGCAGAGCAGCTTGGTGAACTCGTCCCGGATCCGTTCCGCGGTGATCCGGTCCAGGTCGCCGGCCATCTCGGTCATCGCGGCGCGGACGTCCGGGTGAACGGCGAAGCGGAGCTGGGCGGCGAACCGGGCCGCGCGCAGCATCCGCAGGGGGTCGTCGCGGAACGACTCCTGCGGCGTGCCGGGGGTACGGATGATCTTGGCGGCCAGGTCGGCCAGCCCGCCGTACGGGTCGGTGAACCGGTGGTCGGGCAGGCTGACCGCCATCGCGTTGACGGTGAAGTCGCGGCGCTTCAGGTCTTCGACCAGGCTGGTGCCGTACTGCACCACCGGGTTACGGCTGACCTGGTCGTAGACCTCGGCCCGGAAGGTGGTGATCTCCAGGTTGAGGCCGTCGCGCTGGCAGGCGATGGTGCCGAACTCACGCCCGGTCTCCCAGATCGACTCCGCCCAGCCACGGATGACCTTGACCGTCTCGTCTGGGTGGGCGTCGGTGCAGAAGTCGAGGTCGTTGCCGAGCCGGCCGAGCAGCGCGTCGCGGACGGATCCGCCCACCAGGTGCAGTTCGTGACCGGCCTGGGCGAAGCGCCGGCCCAGCTCGTCGGCGACCGGTGAGACTCGGAGCAGTTCGGCGACGGCGTTGCGCTGCGCGGCGGTCAGCTCGCGGCGGTCGGCGGCGTGGGAGGCGGAGGCTTCGGACATGGGATCGCCAGCCTATCGGGCCGAGGGTGGATCGACCGCGCCGGGCGCGGGTAACGGGCGGAGGTTGACTAAGGTTCCGGTTGGGCGGGGCCGGCCGGACCCGGTTGCGACGTACCCCTTGGAGGCTGGCAGATGAGCGGCGGGCTCTACCGCAGCGCGAACGCGCACGGCGGCGGCCTGCCGCCGGACGACGGCGCCACCTTCATCTCCGCCGAGCCGCTGAACCAGCCGGGCGTCGAGGCCGTCGCGCCCCCGCAGGAGGTGGTGGCCGAGACCAGCGCCGCGGCGAACAGCGCGGTGATGGCCATCGGCAGCCTGGTCAGCCGGGGTACGGGCTTCATCCGCAACCTGATGATCGGCGCCGCGCTCGGCACCATGGTCGGTGACGCGTTCACCACCGCCCAGTTCCTGCCCAACCAGGTCTACGAGTTCCTGCTCGGCGGCGTGCTGACCAGCGTCCTGGTGCCGGTGCTGGTCCGCCGCCGCAAGATCGACGCGGACCGGGGCGAGGCGTACGCGCAGCGCCTGCTGACCCTCGCGGTGCTGGCCCTGGCCGCGACCGCGCTGATCGCCGTGGTGCTGGCCCCGGTGCTCACCGCCGTGTACGCGGCCGGCAGCGACGACCCGGCGTACACCACGCTGGTCACCCGGCTGTCGTACCTGATGCTGCCGATGCTGTTCTTCACCGGCATCAGCGCGCTGATCGCCGCGGTGCTGAACACCCGGGGGCACTTCGCCGCCCCGATGTGGGCGCCGATCCTCAACAACATCGTGTCCATCGGCACGTTCGGCCTGTACATCGTCGTCTACAGCGCGAAGGCGCTGCCGCCCGGCGAGGTGGGCTGGGACCGGATCCTGCTGGTCGGCGGCGGCACCCTGCTGGGCGTCGCGGTGCAGGCGATCGGCCTGCTGCCCGCGCTGCGCAAGGTCGGCTTCCGGTGGAAGGCACGGTTCGACTTCCGCGAGCTGGGGCTGCGCGAGCTGGCCCGGCTCGGCGCCTGGATGTTCTGCTACGTCGCGGTCAACCAGCTCGGCCTCTTCGTGGTGGTCAACCTGCTCAACCGGGCCACCGGCGGGGACGGCCAGAACGCCGGCCTGCTGATCTACAACAACGTCTTCCTGCTGCTGATGATGGCGCACGGCATCATCGCCGTCTCGATCATCACCGCGCTGATGCCGCGGATGAGCGCGGCCGCCGCCGAGAACCGGTTCCACGACGTCACCGCCGACCTGTCCCGGGGCACCCGGATGGTCACCGCGGTGCTCGCGCCCATCGCGGTCTGCTACGCGGTGCTGGCCGCCCCGATCTCGGTGGTGGTGTTCCGGTACGGCGCGTTCACCGGCGACAACGCGGTGGCCACCTCGACGGTGCTGCTGGTGGCGGCGCTCGGCCTGGTGCCGTTCGCGGTCAGCCAGCTCTTCACCTTCGCGTTCTACGCGCTGCCGGACACCCGTACCCCGGCTCTGGTCAACATTCCGGTGGTGGCGCTGCGCGTCCTGCTCCAGGTCGGTCTGTTCCTGATCTTCTCGAACACGTTCGCGGCGGCCGGGATGATGCTCGGCAACGCCGTGTCGTACCTGGCGGCGGCGATCATCTCGGCGATGCTGCTGCGGCCCCGGGTGGGCCGGATCGGGCTGGGCGGGATCATGCGCACGCTCGGCCGGGTGGTCGTGGCGGCCCTCGGCGCGGCGGTCGTCGGCCTGCTCGTGGTCGCGGTGCTGCCGGGCGACCCGGCGAGCCTGAGCTGGCTCGCCGCGGCGGTCCAGTTGGTGATCGGCGGGGCGGCGATCGGCGCCACCTACCTCGGGCTCGCCATGGTGCTGCGGATCGGCGAGATCACCGAGGTGGTCGGGATGGTCCGGCGGCGCCTCGGGCGTTGACCCCCTCGGTGACCGACGGTGAACGAGGATCACCAGGCTGGGGATACGGCTGTGGATAACTTGGAATTCCCCCGTCCACTGGGCCTCTCGGCCTGTGGACAACCAACCGTACGGACGAGGGAGCGCAGGCCGGGAAGGGGAAAACCTCCCTGTCGCCGCACCGGTACGCCCCTGTGCCACCTCGTTGCCGTCAACCTCTAGATTGGCGGTGCGTGTCCGGCTCGCCCGCCGGGTGGGCGGGCGACCCGGCCGGGAGCCCGTGGCGACTGGCCTTCCGGCCGGTCACAGCGGGAAGATGACATGTCGGAGAACCGGGCATCCCGGGTAAGGTCGCTCTCGACGGGTACGACCGGGATCGACGCGGCGTCGAGACCGCGGCCGTTCCACCGAAGGCAGAGCGGGAAGCCACATGCCCAGCAGCACGGGTCCATCGATCGACGCGATCACCGAGGGAGGACGGGTGACCCAGGTCGGCGAGGGTCAGGAAGCGGAGGAGACCTCTCCTGCGGTCGTGACCTTCGGTGCTCCCACGGTCGGTGAGCTGCTCGCCGAGCGGTACGAACTGGTCGAGCACATCAACAACGACAGCGCGGGCCGGCTGGTCTGGCGCGGTGTCGACGTGGTGCTCCGCCGTCCCGTCGCGGTGGTCCTCCGCTACCCGGGTGGCGACTCCGCCACCGAGATGCTTCAGGCCGCGGTCGCCGCGAGCCGCGTCATCCACCCCAACCTGGTCGGCGTCTACGACGCGATCGACGAGGACGACCGCGCCTACGTGGTCCGCGAGTGGGTGGACGGGCAGTCGCTGCGCGAGATGGTCGCCGCCGACGGGCCGCTCGACCCGGCTCGGGCCACGGCGATCGGCAACGCCGTCGCGAGCGCCCTCGCCGCCGTACACGCCACCGGCATGGTGCACGGCAACCTGCACCCCGGCACGGTGATGATCAGCGACGACGGCCGGGTGGTGCTCGCCGACGCGCGTACCGACGGGGCGGACAGCCAGCAGAACGACCTGCGCGCGGTCGGTGGGGTGCTCTACTTCGCCCTGACCGGGCACTGGCCGCACGGCGAGGCCCCGCTGCACGGCGCCACCGCCGGGCACGGCCGCGCCGCCCTGCCGGACGCGGTCCGCGACGCCGCCGGCGCCATCGCCGCGCCCCGGCAGGTGCGTGCCGGCGTACCGGCGTACCTCGACGACCTGACCATGGACCTGCTCGACCGGGAGATCGACCCGCCGGCGTCGGACGTGCTGGCCGCCGAGCTGAGCCGGCTCGACATCCCGGCCGACGAGCAGTTCCTGGAGCAGGCCGGGCCGCTGCGTTTCACCGCCGAGCCCGGCGAGGAGCCCTCGCCGCTGGCCGCGGCCGGCGGGCGCAAGGTCGCCATCGGCATCGCCGGCATGCTGGCTGTCGCCCTGGTCGGGCTGCTCATCGGCATCAACGCGCTCGGCGGTGGCGACGACGGCGACAAGGAGCCGGTCGCCCAGCCGTCGAACAGCGCGCCGGCCAGCGCCGGCGGTGGCGACGAGCCCGCAGCGCAGGTCCGCAAGCTCACCATCCAGGACGTACGGATCATCGACCCGGACGGCGATCGCGCGGAGGTGCGCAACGCCGAGAAGGTCATCGACGGCGACGACGACGAGGGCTGGGAGACCAACACCTACCGGACGAACGCCAAGTTCGGCGGCCTCAAGAAGGGCATGGGCGTCTGGATCGACCTGGGTGCCCCGCACTCGGTCAAGCAGCTGGAGGCGACGCTGTCGGCCACCGGCGCCACCGTCGAGCTGCGTACCGGTGCCCGCGGCGACTTCCCGTCCACCTCCGCCGGCGACAAGCAGCTGGTGAACGCCTACTCCACGGTGGTCGGGCCGGCGAACGAGAACGGCGGCACGAAGATGATCTTCGACGCCTTCCAGCCGGACCAGAAGTACCAGTACCTCCTCTTCTGGATCACCAAGCTGCCGGTGAAGGACAATGGCAGCACCTGGAAGCTCGGCGTCCAGGAGATCACGGTCCAGGGCTCGTGACCCGTCGGCCGCGCCCGCCGCGCCACCTCCGCCGGACGTGGTGATGGCGGAACGCGACGACCCGCAGCCCGGCCGCTCCGACCTGGACCTGCTCCGGGCCCACGTGGCGGGCGACCGGGACGCCTTCACCGAACTGTTCCAGCGGCACCGCGACCGGCTCTGGGCGGTCGCCCTGCGTACGATCGGCGACCGCGAGGAGGCGGCCGACGCCCTCCAGGACGCCATGCTCTCCGCCCACCGCGCCGCCGCCCGGTTCCGGGGCGACTCGGCGGTCACCACCTGGATGCACCGGATCGTGGTGAACGCCTGCCTGGACCGGATCCGGCGGCGGCAGACCCACGCCACCGTCCCGCTGCCGGACGGGACGCACACCGACGGCGAACCGGGCCGGCACACCGGCGGGCGGGAACCGGCCGCACCGGCACACGACCACGACACCGCGCTCGTGGTCCGGCAGGCTCTCGCGGCGCTACCGGCCGAACAGCGGGCCGCGCTGGTCCTGGTGGACGTGCAGGGCTATCCGGTCGCCGAGGTGGCCCTGATGCTCGGCGTCGCCGAGGGGACCGTGAAGAGCCGGTGCGCCCGGGGCCGGGCGAGGCTCGCCGTCCTGCTCGGGCACCTGCGGACCGGTTCCGACTCCCCCGCGGCCGACGTGCCGCGGGTCACCTCCGGGAACCGGCGGGGCCCCGAGGGCGTCGGATCCTCGTCGGGAGCGTCCCGTCAGGCCGTCAGCCAGGAGGAGCCGTGACTTCCCGGGAGTTCAGCGAGGTCGACCACGACCTGCTCGCCGACTACCTCGGCGGGGCGCTGGACGGCACCCCCGAGCAGGCGACAGTGGCCCGGCTGGTCGAGCAGGACCCGGCATGGCGGGTCGCGTACGAGACGCTCGCCGAGGCGGTCGACCTGGTGCACGCCGACCTGGCCGGCTGGGCGGCGGCGCCCACGCCGGAGATGCCGGTGGCGGTGACCGACCGGATCACGGCGGCGCTCGCCGGGGCCGGACCGGGCGCGCTGCGCGACGGTACGCCCGTCGTACCGGCTCAGGCCGGCGGCGCGGCCCGCCCGCCCGGCGCCGCGTCGCGTCCCGAACGACACAGCGGCCCCGGTCGTCGTCCCCGGCGCTGGGCCCGGATCGCCGGGCCGGTGGCCCTGGCCGCGGCCTCGGTCGCGGCGGTGGGGCTCGGTGTCGGCCGGCTGGCCGACCCGGGCGACGGCGGTACGGCCGACCGGGCGGCCGGGGAGGCGGCGCCGATGGCCGCCGCGCCGTACCGGACCACCGGACCGGCGCTGCGCAGCGGCACCGACTGGACCCCGGAACGCCTCGCCGCCGCCCGCGTGCCCACCGGGGCGAAGTCGACGCCGCAGGACATGGCCGCTCCGTCCGGCGCGGCGCGGGAGAACGGCCCGGAGACGCCGCTGTACAGCGACAAGTACCGCGCCGGGGGGTTCGCCGGGCTGGACCGGCTGACCCGGCCGGAAACGCTCGGCGCGTGCCTCACCGCGATCGGCGCGGAGCACGGCGCCACCCCGCTCACCATCGACATGATCGACTACGCCCGGTACCAGGGCGCTCCGGCGCTCGTGGTGACGTTCGCCGACGCGACCGGCGCCCGCTGGGGCTGGGCGAGCGGGCCGGAGTGCGGCGTGCCCGGGTCCGGCGCGGACACGCGCTTCCGTACGCGGGTAGGGTGAAAACGCGGTCATCACGCGTGTCCCGCACGTGACCTGACCCACCGGATGACCGGCTCGGGAATCCCCGCTTCGTACGATGACGTTCTGCAAGTCAGGCGCCGGCGCCGCTGAGCCGTCGGCACTCGGGATCGACATCGGTGCGGCCGGTGACGAACACACACATCGGGAGACGGCAGTGGACGAGGTCCGCAACCTGATCATCATCGGCTCCGGTCCGGCCGGCTACACGGCTGCGGTCTACGCCGCACGCGCCAACCTGAAGCCGCTGGTGATCGAGGGCGTGCAGTCGGGTGGCGCGCTGATGACCACCACCGAGGTGGAGAACTTCCCCGGCTTCGCCGACGGCATCCTCGGGCCCGAGCTGATGGACAACATGCGCAAGCAGGCCGAGCGTTTCGGCGCCGAGTTCCTCACCGACGACGTGACCCGGGTCGAGCTGAAGGACACCGGCGAGATCGGCTCCGACGCGGTCAGCACCGTGTGGGTGGGCGAGACCGCGTACCGCGCCCGCGCCGTCATCCTCTCCACCGGCTCCGCCTGGCGGCCGCTCGGTGTGCCGGGCGAGCAGGAATACCTCGGCCACGGGGTGTCGTCCTGCGCCACCTGTGACGGCTTCTTCTTCCGCAACCAGCACATCGTGGTGGTCGGCGGCGGCGACTCGGCGATGGAGGAGGCCAGCTTCCTCACCCGGTTCGCCGAGTCGGTGACGATCCTCCACCGCCGCGACTCGTTCCGCGCCAGCAAGATCATGGCGGACCGGGCGCTGAGCAACGAGAAGATCAAGGTCGAGTGGAACACCGTGGTCGAGGAGATCCTCGGCGACGACGGCAAGGTCAACGGCGTACGGGTGCGCAACGTGCACACCGGCGAGAGCAAGGTGCTCGACGTCACGGGCGTGTTCGTGGCGATCGGGCACGACCCGCGCAGTGAGCTGTTCCGCGGCCAGGTGGAGCTCGACGACGAGGGGTACGTGAAGGTCGAAGCGCCGAGCACCCGTACCAGCGTGCCGGGCGTGTTCGCGGCCGGTGACGTGGTCGACCACACCTACCGGCAGGCCATCACGGCGGCCGGCACCGGCTGTGCCGCCGCGCTGGACGCCGAGCGCTTCATCGCCACCATCCAGGGCTGAGAGTTCGACGAGCAAGGTTCGGAGGAGGAGAGTTCATAGTGGGAGCAACCAAGGCGGTCACTGACGCGAGTTTCGTCAGCGACGTGCTGCAGTCCGACAAGCCGGTCCTGGTGGACTTCTGGGCGGAGTGGTGCGGCCCGTGCCGCAAGGTCTCGCCGCTGCTGGAGGAGATCGCCGGCGAGATGAAGGACCAGGTCACCATCGTCAAGCTCAACATCGACGAGAACCCGGAGACGGCGCGCGCCTACCGGGTCATGTCGGTGCCGACGCTGACGATCTTCAAGAACGGCCAGCCCGTGCAGTCGATCGCCGGCGCCAAGCCGAAGGGCGAGTTGCTCAAGCTCATCGAGTCGGCGCTCTGAGCCGTACCGGCAGCGCCGGAACCCCCGTCACCCCGCCCGGGTGACGGGGGTTCCGGCTTTTCTGACCTGCATGAACACGAACCCGCCGGGTACCGGTCACGGTACGCTCCGTAAGCATCTCGTCGGAGTTCCGGTCCTGCCAACGTCCGTGCATAGGGGGTCGTCGTGCATCCGATCCGACCCGGTGACCAGGGACCGGCGGTGGCCGAGATCCGGACCGTCCTCGTCGGCCTGGAGCTTCTTCCCGCCGAGGGCGGAGGCGACGACTACGACGCCGAGACCGAACGCGCGGTCCGGGCGTTCCAGCAGTCCCGCGGCCTCAGCGTCGACGGGCGCGTCGGCGCCGAGACCTGGCGGGCGCTGGACGCGGCCCGCTGGCGGTTCGGCGCCCGCGCGCTCTTCCACGCCGTACCCGAGCCGATCACCGGCGAGGACGTCCGCTCGCTCCAGGAACGCCTCCTGGAGATGGGGTACGACGTGGGGCGCGCCGACGCCATCTACGGCATCCGCACCTCCCGCGCGGTGGCCCAGTTCCAGCGGGAGATGGGGCTGAAACCGGACGGGTCGTGCGGGCCGCACACCGTCAACGCGCTGCGCCGCCTCGGCCGCAAGGTGGTCGGCGGACGCCCGCAATGGCTGCGCGAGTCCGACGCCATCCGGCAGGCCGGGCCGGAACTGGTCGGGCGGACCGTGGTGATCGACCCGGGGCACGGAGGCACCGACCCGGGCGTGGTGGTGCCCGACGGCCCGCTGCACTGGACCGAGGCGGACCTCGTGCACGACCTCGCCAGCCGGCTGGAGGGGCGGCTCGCCGCGGCCGGCGTACGGGTGCAGCTGACCCGGGGCCCCGCGCCCGCGAGTTGCCTGCCCGACGCGGACCGGGCCCAGCTCGCCAACTCCCTCGGCGCCGACGTGTTCATCTCGCTGCACACCGACCACCACGCCAACCCGGCCGCCGAGGGGGTCGCCACCTACCACTACGGCACCGACAACGGCGTCACGTCGGCGACCGGCGAACGTCTGGCCGGGCTGGTGCAGCGGGAGATCGTGGCCCGCACCGGGCTGCGTGACTGCCGTACCCACGCCAAGGCGTGGGAGCTGCTCCGGCTCACCCGGATGCCCGCGGTACGCGTCGAGGTCGGCTACCTGACCTCGCCGGACGACCGGGCCCGGCTGGTCGACCCCCGGTTCCGGGACCGGGTGGCCGAGGCCATCGTCGCCGCGGTGCAGCGGATGTACCTGCCGATCGAACGCGACGTGCCGACCGGCTCGATCGACGTGACCGAACTGCGGGCGGCACTCGCCGCCGGCACCGTCGTCGACTGATCCCCGCTCAGCTGGTCGAGCGGGTGGCCGGCGCCGGGCGGACCGGCCGCAGCAGCGTCTCCGGGCTCATCGAGCCGAGCAGCTTCTCCAGCGCGTACTCGACGTCCGACTTCCAGCTCAGCGCCGTCCGCAACTCCAACCGCAGGCGCGGGTAGCGCGGGTGCGGCCGGACCGTCTTGAAGCCCACCGAGAGGAAGAAGTCGGCGGGCGCCACGCAGGCGCGGGCCGGGTCGTCCGCGTCGTCGCCGAACTTGGCGTCCCCGAACGCCTCGATCGCCTTGATGCCGCGCTTGGTCAGGTCGCGGGCCACGCCCTGGACCAGCATCCGGCCCAGGCCGCCGTCGGCGAAGGCGGGCACCACGTGCGCCGTCATCAGCAGCGCCGCGTCCGCCGAGACCGGCGAGGTGGGAAACGCCATCGAGCGCGGGACGTACGCCGGCGGCGCGTACATGACGAAGCCGGCCGGCATCCCGTCGACGTAGACGAGCTTGCCGCAGGAACCCCACTCCAGCAGCGTCTGGGAGACCCACGCCTCCTTCTCCAGGCCCGGGTCACCTGCTGCGCAGGCCCGCTCCGCGGAGACCGGATCCAGCTCCCAGTAGACGCAGCGCCGGCACGATCGAGGCAGGTCCTCCAGCGTGTCCAGGGTCAGGCTGACCAGACGTCGCGACATGAGCGCACCCCACCAATAGGCTCGGAGCGCCGGTTCCTCCCGCGCCCTCCTGCTCCCGACGAGCGATCGTACGCCCCTGTCCGGCGGTACGGGAGGGAACGCGTGAACCCCCGCCCGGACGGCCGAGTGGCGGGTCCGGGATGTGGACGTGTCCACACGGCCGGTGCCGCTACCGTCACCGGGGACTACGATCGACCAACCGGCCCTCGCCGCCAATGGATGTCGGCATCGCGGGTACCACACCGGGCGGCAGCCCCGCCGACACCCGATCGAGGTGATGTCATGACCGGCACGACGCTCGACGACTACACCGACAGGTACGCCCGGCGCGTCCGCGGGATGACCGCCTCGGAGATCCGGGCGCTCTTCGCGGTGGCCAACCGGCCGGAGGTCGTCTCGCTCGCCGGTGGGGCACCCTACATCGCGGCGCTGCCGCTCGACGCGGTCGGCGAGATGCTCGGCCGGCTCGGCTCCGAGCACGGCGCCACCACCCTCCAGTACGGCGTCGGCCAGGGCGCCCCGGAGCTGCGCGAGCGGATCTGCGAGGTGATGTCCCTCTCCGGGATCGACGCCTCGTGCGGCGCCTCCCCCGAGGACGTGGTCGTCACCGTCGGCGGCCAGCAGGCCCTCGACCTGGTGGCCCGGCTCTTCCTGGACCCGGGTGACGTGGTGCTCGCCGAGGGGCCGACGTACGTCGGCGCGCTCGGGGTGTTCCAGGCCGCCCAGGCCCAGGTGGCCCACGTGCCGATGGACGACGAAGGGCTCATCCCGGAGGCGCTGGAGGTGGCCATCGCCGACCTGGCCCGGGCCGGGCGCCGGGTGAAGTTCCTCTACACCATCCCCACCTACCAGAACCCCGCCGGCGTGACGCTGAGCGAGGAGCGGCGCGAACGGGTGCTCGACATCTGTGAGCGCGCCGGGCTGCTCGTGGTGGAGGACGACCCGTACGGTCAGCTCGGCTTTGAGGGCGAGGCGCCCCGGCCGCTGCGGGCCCGGCGGCGCGAGGGGGTCTTCTACCTGAGCACGTTCTCCAAGACGTTCGCGCCGGGCCTGCGGGTGGGCTGGATCCTGGCCCCGCACGCGGTCCGCGACAAGCTGGTCATCGCCAGTGAGGCGCAGATCCTCTGCCCGAGCGCCTACGCCCAGTCGGCCGTCTCGACGTACCTCGGCACCATGCCCTGGCGGCAGCAGCTCAAGGTCTACCGCGAGATCTACCGCGAGCGCCGGGACGCGCTGCTCGACGCGATGGCCGACCTGATGCCGGAGGGCACCACCTGGACCAGGCCGCAGGGCGGCCTGTTCGTCTGGGCGACGCTGCCCGACGGGCTCGACTCCAAGGCGATGATGCCGCGGGCAGTGGCCGCCCGCGTCGCGTACGTGCCGGGGACCGGCTTCTACGCCGACGGCACCGGCGCCGGGAACATGCGGCTGAACTTCTCCTTCCCGACGCCGGAGCGGATCCGCGAGGGTGTCCGCCGGCTGGCCGGGGTGATGGAGCAGGAGATCGCGATGCGGAAGGTCTTCGGCGCGGTCGGCGGTGCCGGACCCCGCCGACGCCAGGGCGGCTCGGACGCGCCCGGTCCCGACTTGGCATGATGCCCGCATGTCCGACAGCCCTGCCGCACCGCCTCCCGTGACCGGATCCGCCGTCGACGAGCTGCACGTGCTCGTACTCGCCGGTGGCCTCTCCTACGAGCGGGACGTCTCGCTGCGGTCGGGCCGCCGGGTGCTCGACGCGCTGCGCGCGGTCGGCGTGCAGGCGGAGCTGCGCGACGCCGACGTGGCGTTGCTGCCCGCGCTGACCGCCGACCCGCCGGACGCGGTGGTGATCGCCCTGCACGGCGCCACCGGCGAGGACGGCTCGCTGCGCGGCGTGCTCGACCTCTGGGACGTGCCCTACGTCGGCTGCGACGCCCGGTCGTCCCGGCTCGCCTGGGACAAGCCGTCGGCGAAGGCGGTGCTGCGCGAGGCGGGCATCCCGACGCCCGACTGGGTGGCGTTGCCGCACGACCGTTTCTCCGAGCTGGGCGCGGTCGCCGTCCTGGACCGGATCGTCGACCGGCTCGGGCTGCCGCTGATGGTCAAACCGGCGCAGGGCGGCTCCGGACTGGGCGCCGCCGTGGTCCGGGAGGCGGCGTCGCTGCCGGCCGCCATGGTGGGTTGTTTCGCGTACGACCAGACCGCACTCGTGGAGCGCTACGTGCCCGGAATGGACGTGGCGGTCTCCGTGCTCGACCTCGGCAAGGGCCCGCAGGCCCTGCCCCCGGTCGAGATCGTGCCGCGCAACGGCGTCTACGACTACGCGGCCCGCTACACCGCCGGCCGTACCACCTGGCACGCGCCCGCCCGGCTCGACGCCGCGACGACAGCCCGGGTGACCGAGGTGGCGCTCGCCGCGCACACCGCGCTCGGCCTGCGCGACGTGTCCCGGGTCGACCTGATCGTCGACGCCGGCGGTGACCCGCACGTGCTGGAGGTGAACGTCTCTCCGGGCATGACCGAGACGTCGCTGCTGCCGCTGGCGATCCAGGCGGCCGGGCTGGACTTCGGCCGGGTGCTCGGCACGCTCGTGACCCGGGCCGCCGCCCGCCGCTGAGGTCAGCCCTCCCGGGTACGCCCCGCCCGCGGCTGGTCGTCCTCGACCATGTCCTCGGCCTCGCCAGCAGTCGGGGCGTCCCCGGTCTCCTGCTCCTCGGCCGCCTCGGATCCGTCCTCCGGCTCCGGGTCGTCGACCGACGGGCCCGCGGAGGGGTCTGAGACGCCCCCTGCCGCCTCGGACTCCGGGATCTCGTCCGCAGCCTCGATCACTGATGCGGGCTCGTCCTCGGGCTCCTCAGCGGCGTCCGCGGCCGAGGCCGGGGCAAAGCTCGACGGGGCCTGCCACTGGATGCGCGGCGGCTCGGCGAGCGGCCGGCCACCGAACTCGGCGAGCCACGCGGCCACCAGGGCCAGATTCTCCCGCCACTTGTCCTCGGAGATGGGAGGCAGGATCGAGTCCCACAGCGACAGGAACGTGCCGCGCAGTTGCAGCCGCCCGTACGGCCGGGCCAGGAACCACAGGTGCAGGTGCGCGGAACCGTCGCCCCAACGATTCACGTGGACCCGGGCCACGCCGTCGAGCGACCGGACGGCCCGCTCCAGGCGCACGGTCATCACGCCCAGCTCGGCGGCGAGCAGATTCGGCAGGTCGCCCAGATCCAGGTGGGACCGGGACTCCAGGATCAGGACCATCGGCAGACCGGTGGGCCGGTCCATGGCACGGACCCGCCACCGCTCACCGACCCAGATGTACGCCTCGTCGGGCGCATTGCAGGCGGTGCACTCCCGGTCCGCCTCGCCGCGGCGGGGAGGTTCGAACGGTACGGGCTCGTCGAGCTGCTTGACGCGGAGATCGCCCTCGAAGGGAAAGGACGGCCACTGGGTGAAGTCTGGAACTGAGGGAGGGGTGTCCGGCACGACGCTGACCCTAACCGAGTTGGCGACGCCTGTCCCTACCCGTTCCACTGGCCGCGCACAGGTTGTCCACCACGTTGTCCACAGGGTGCCGAGATCACCAGTACGGTGCGTCATCCACTGCTCAGCAAGGGTTTCCGCGCTTCGTTTCACGTGAAACGAGACGAGCCTGTGGACAACTGCTGTGGATAACTGGAGGGCGTGTGGATCCGTTCTTCCAACGATCGGGCGCGCGATCCGTACCGGGTTCGGGAAGGGCTTCTTGCGGTCGGTTTCACGTGAAACGACGGCGGTCGGATCGTCCGTGGTTCCACGCCGGTCCTCGGTACGCCGGAGGCTGCGTCCTACGTCAGCCCGGCGCGGGGGTTCGCTGGGCCGGGGTTCTCGATGGCCGGCTGATCCACGGTGACTCTCGACCGGTCCGCCGCCCGTCGAGTCGACCAACCGGTCTGCGACATGAGGGCACAGCCCGGCCGGACACCCGCCGAGTGCCAAGCAGCCGGGACGGCAGCGTCCGCCAGGCCGGCCCACGAAGCGGCATCCGAGCCACCTCGGCTCAGCGGCGCACCGCGGCTCACCCCGAGCCACCGGGGCCAGCCGGGTCACCGGGCTCCTGCCGTTCCCGGCCGCCCCGCCGCTTTGGCCGCCCCGGCCGGACAGCCCGCTCCGGCCCGCTCCGGCCGCTCCGGCCGCTCCGGCCGCTCCGGCCGCTCGGTCGCTCCGGTCGCTCGGTCGCTCGGTCGCTCGGTCGCTCGGTCGCTCGGTCGCTCGGTCGCTCGGTCGCTCGGTCGCTCGGTCGCTCGGTCGCTCGGTCGCTCGGTCGCTCGGTCGCTCGGTCGCTCGGTCGCTCCGGCGAGCATTCTCGCGCCCCCGCTTCGAACCTGCGAGGGATCAGCGGCTAGCGACAACTCATCCGGCTCCTGTGCGGGTGGTCTGGAGGCGTTGCTGACAGGGTGGTCATCGGCCGGGGCGACGGGGACATCTTGGGAAACGCGCGCCCCCAGACGGGACCACTTCGGTCCGGGCTCGCCAACGCCAGCCGCCCCGGGTGCGGTGGAACACCATGGGTGTCTCCGAGGCGTTTTGACACCCATGGTGTTCCACTCGGTCCAGCTGCCGCTCTGGCGGGATGGCAGCGTGCGGGGCGGTGGGTGTCGGGGCGGTGAGTGCGCAGCGGCGGCGGCTGCACCGACGGCCACCGGCGCGGGGCATCGGCGAGACGGCCGCATCAGCGACGCGATGTCAGCATCGACGCGATGGACGTGCGTCATCGTTTGGCCGGGTGGCCAGTAGCGGCCGGCATGGGACTGGGCCCGAAGGGCGGGCCACGGTGACCCAAAGGCGACGAGCCCAGGTCGGCAACCCACGTGGTTGCCCTTTGCCCATGCCCGAGCGGACGTTCTTGTTCGGGCAGCGGCCGCCGCTTCGTGGGCAGTTCGATGTACAGCTTCGACCAGTAGCGTCGCGCGCCGCATCGGCGGGGCGGCGGGAGTGCTCAGCGGCCTCACGCGGGCCTACCCGTTTCACGTGAAACGCCGCCGCCTACCGACCGGGCTGCACCCGGTCCTTGCCCTCCTTCTGAGGCGAGTAGTCCGCGAGTTCGGCACCCCAACCCGGGGCAGAAGCGAACCAGCCGCCCAGGTTCCGCCAGTCGCCTTAGCCACCCGGCCTATCCCGCCGCCGCGCGACCGCGTCGCCTCGGCACATCGCCACCGCGCTACCACCGCTACCCCCGCCACCCGCATTACGGCGCCACCGCGTCACCCGCGCCACGACGCCACCGCGTCACCCGCGCCCCCTCGCCACGCGCCACCGCGCCACCGCGCCACCGCGCCACCGCGCACCGGGCACCGGGCACCGGGCACCGGCATTCTCGTTTCACGTGAAACCAGCGGGAAGGACGCCGAGCTGGCCAAGCCCTCGCGCGGGCAGCAGCAGACGGTTCGCAACCGAAACGGCGTCCTGAAGAAAGAGAACCGGCCGCACCCCCTCGCGGGCGATGCGGCCGGCCGGACAACCTCTGACGGCTACGCCTCGGGCTGCTCCTCACCGTCCATGCCGATGATCCCGACGATCCGCTCCAGGTCGTCAACGGTGGCGAACTCGATCGTGATCTTGCCCTTGCTCCGGCCGATGTCGACCTTCACCCGGGTGTCGAACCGGTCGGAGAGCCGGTCCGCGAGATCGGTGAGCGCCGGGGCGTGCGGCTTCGGCCGGCGCTTCGCGGCAGCCGTCTTCGCCGGCTCCTCGGCGAGCGCCAGGTGCACCAGTTCCTCGGCACCGCGTACGGAGATGCCCTCGGCGACGATCCGCTTGGCGAGCTGCTCCTGCGCCTCGGCGTCGTCGAGGCTGAGCAGTGCCCGGGCGTGACCGGCGGAGAGCACTCCGGCGGCGACCCGGCGCTGCACAGCGGCCGGCAGGTTCATCAGCCGGATGGTGTTGGAGATCTGCGGGCGGCTGCGGCCGATCCGCCGGGCCAGCTCCTCGTGGGTGGCGCCGAACTCCTCCAGCAGCTGCTGGTAGGCCGCCGCCTCTTCCAGCGGGTTCAGGTTGGCGCGGTGGATGTTCTCCAGCAACGCGTCCCGGAGCATCGCGTCGTCCTTGGTGTCCCGGACGATCGCGGGGATGGTCTCCCGGCCGACCGCCTGGGCGGCGCGCCAGCGCCGCTCACCCATGACGAGTTCGTACTTCTCGGTGTCGAGCTGGCGGACCACGATCGGCTGGAGGAAGCCGACCTCCTGGATCGAGGTCTTCAGCTCCTCCAGCGCCTCCTCGTCGAAGACGTGCCGGGGCTGCTTCGGGTTCGGCACGATGGCGTCGACCGGGATCTCGGCGAAGCGTGCGCCGGGCACCGGGCTCAGGTGCGACTCGGGCTCGACGGCCGGCGACGGGGTGCTTCCGACACCGCCGGTGATGGCGGCGGTCGCGCCTGCGACCGGAGCCGAGGGCGACGCGGCAACTGCCGACGACTCCGGTTCGGTGGCCGCCGGTTCGGCGCCCGGTACCGGTCCGGTGGGGATGAGGGCGCCGAGCCCTCGGCCCAGTCCGCCGCGGGGACGGTTCTTCATGCGACGCCTCCCAGCGACATCTCCGCACTACGCATTCCGGCTCACCGGCTCCTTGACGCCTCGTTCCGCGATCTCCTGGGCGGCCTCGAAGTAACTCGTGGCTCCCCGCGAACCGGGATCGTAGGTCATCACCGACTGGCCGTAGCTCGGTGCCTCGGAGACACGCACGTTGCGCGGGATGACGGCCTGGAGCACCTTGTCGCCGAAGTGGTTCCGGACGTCCTGCTCCACCGCGTCCGCCAGCCGGGTGCGCCTGTCGTACATGGTGAGCAGGATGGTGGAGACCTCGAGCTTCGGGTTGAGGTGCTGGCGCACCAGGTTGATGTTGTTGATCAACTGGTTGAGCCCTTCCAGCGCGTAGTACTCGCACTGAATCGGGATCAGCACCTCCTGCGCGGCGACGAGCGCGTTGACGGTCAGCAGGCCGAGCGACGGGGGGCAGTCTATGAAGACGTAGTCGAAGTGCCCCGGGTACGCGGCGATCGCCCGCGCCAGGCGCGACTCCCGGGCCACCACGGAGACCAGTTCGATCTCGGCGCCCGCCAGGTCGATCGTGGCCGGTACGCACCACAAGTTGGGGATGCCCTCGACGGCCTGCGCCACCTCTTCGAGCGGCACGCTGTCGATCAGGCAGTCGTAGACGTCGGGCACGCCGGTGTGGTGCGGGACGTTCAGACCGGTGGAGGCGTTGCCCTGGGGATCAAGGTCGACCACGAGCACCCGGTTGCCGTGCAGCGCGAGCGCCACGGCCAGGTTCACGGTGGTGGTCGTCTTACCCACGCCGCCCTTCTGGTTGGCGACGCACATCACCCGGGTCCGGTCCGGGCGGGGCATGGTGACCTCGCCACTGGGATTCAGGATCTGCACGGCGCGCATCGCCTCCATAGCCAACGGTGGATCATCCTCTTCGCGCGTCGGGGTTTCACGTGAAACGTACGTGCTGGCGTCTACCTCGTCGCCGTACCCGCTCGCCTGTGGCGTGTCGGACGGCGTCACGGTGACCTCGGGAGCGGCCTGGTGCGGCACGGCCGAGACGGGCGGCTGGGGTTCGAAGCGAGCGGGCACCGCGACGTTCGCCCGCACCGCGGGTGGCCGCGGCGTCGGCGCGTTCGCCGGGCCGTCTGCCGGGTCGAGCGGGTCACGGGCCGGCGGGACGTTCGCCGGCGCCGACGAGACGGGCCGTACGGAACCGGCGTGCGGCGTGTCCCGCCGCTGCGGCGGCGGCTCGGCCGGCGGGTAAGAGGCGGACGGATCGCGGGGCTCGTTCACCGTCCACTCCCGGTAGTTGGTTTCACGTGAAACGGGGCCGGGGGATTTCCCTCCGGGCCCGGTCAAGCGTGGATCGTCGTACCTGCCGTCGTCATGCACCTGTCATCCCTACCCGCTCCGGATGGTCGGTCCGCACCCGTCGAATCGAATACCGGGCCCTCGCCCGGCGTGGTCGGCTCGGCGGGAACCATCGGGTTCGGGTGCCGCCCGGCACCGCCGTTCCACACTATCGACGCGCGGTCAGCCTACGGCCGACGGGCGCGGTGGGTCCATGTCGGGTTGTGATCGATCGCGTCACGCCCACCCGGTCCAACGACCGGGTGGGCGTCCGGACAGCCGTTTCGGTCAGCGGTCGCCACGACGGCGGCCGCCACGCGACCGCTTCGGCTTCTTGGCCCGGCGCGGGTTCACCACGCGCTCACGGACCACCTCGATCACGGTCGCCGGGGGCTCGATCACCCCGTCGCCGCACCGGTGCAGCTCGGGCGTGCCGCCGCCGAGGCGTACCACCGCTTCGGTGTGCTCGGCGATCTCCTCGGCGGCCGAGGCGCCCTTGAGCGCCACCAGGCGGCCGCCGGAGACCAGCAGCGGTAGGCACCAACCGGCGAGCCGGTCCAGCGGCGCCACCGCGCGGGCGGTCACGATGTCGGCGGAGAGCGGCTCCCGGTCCCGCGACCCGGCCGCCGCCTCCTCGGCCCGCCCGCGGAAGACGCGGACGTCGCGGGTCAGGCCGAGGCGTTGCACCGCCTCGATCAGGAAGGAGGTACGCCGCGCGAGCGGCTCCACGAGCGTCACTGTGAGATCGGGACGCGCGATCGCCAGCACCAGGCCGGGCAGTCCGGCGCCGGAGCCGACGTCGATCACGCTCGCCCCCTCCGGGATCCGCTCGGCCACCACCGCGCAGTTGAGCAGGTGCCGGTCCCAGAGCCGCGGCGTCTCGCGGGGGCCGATCAGACCGCGCACGACGCCGTCGGTGGCAAGCAGTTCCGCGTACGCGGCGGCGAGGTCGAGCCGGTCGCCGAAGAGCGCGCGGGCCGCCTCCGCCAGTTCCGGCGGCAGCGTCGCGGACGCCGGATCGGGGACGGCCGTCGACTCCGCACCGTCCACAGGGGATGGCGTGTCCTCCGCCGGCTCCGCGAACACCGGGTCGGCCGCCGCAGCCGCGGCCACCGGTGCCACGTCCGCCGCCGGCTCGCCGGAGAACGCGGGCATCACGTCCATCGCCGGGTCGGCGGGCTCGACCCCGGTCACCACCGCCGGCTCGGCCGAGAAGGCGGGCTCGCCGGGGTCGGTCGCGGCCCTTTCCGGGTACGCCGGGTCGGCCGGCCCGTCGTCGTCGGAGAAGACCGGGTCGACTGTGGGATCGGGGCGCACAGCCGACGGCCCGGGCGGCGTACCACCCGGGCCGGCCACGGCGCCTGCCGTCGTCTCGTCGGAGATCACGGACCTCAGTCCGTCACCGGACGGACGACGATGCGGCGGTTGGGCTCGACGCCCTCGGACTCGCTCTCCACGCCGCTCATCGCGTTCACCACGTCGTGCACGCACTTGCGCTCGAACGCGGACATCGGCTCCAGGCGCACCGGCTCACCGTGCTCCTTGACCTTCTCGACCGCGTTCTTCGCCACGGCGGCCAGTTCCTTGCGCCGGGCGGCCCGGTAACCGCCGACGTCCAGCAGCAGGCGGCTCGGCGTGCCGGTCTGGCGGAACACGGCCAGCCGGGCCAGTTCCTGGAGCGCCTCCAGGGTCGCGCCGCGCTGGCCGACCAGGTTCTGCAGCCGTCCGCCGACGACCTCGACGACCGGACGGCCGCCGGAGACCAGCTCGTCGATGTCGCCGTCGTAGTCGAGGATGTCCAGCAGACCCTCGACGTAGTCGGCGGCGATCTCACTCTGCCGGAACAGGTCGCTGTCGGCCGGGGCCTTCTTCTCCCGGGCCTCGCCCGAGGCGTCCTCGGTCTCGGTGGCGGCGGTAACGGGGGTCTCCTCGTCCAGGGACTGGTCGGCGCTGGGGATGCTGGTCTCGGTCACGGGTCTCATCTCCGTACTCGCTCGGCCGGACCGTTCGGGGGTCCGCTGGTCTCCCGGGGCCGGCGGGAGGTTCGCCGGTTGCCCTCGGGCACGTCTGTACGGGCCAGTTTCGCCCGCGGCCGCGCGTCGCGCGGCGATTCCGGCCCGGCGCCGACTCCTCGGATGGCAGCACGTGACCGGAACGGGCCACCGCCGGTGTCGCGGCGGTGGCCCGGTGGAACTCAGCCCTGTCGCTTGGCGGGCCGGCTGCCGCCCTTCTTCGGGTTGACCGGCTTGGCGCCCGGCTTCGGCCCGGCCACCTTCGGCGCCGCGGCCGGGGCCTTCGCCGCCGGCTGGGCCGCCTTGCGGCCGAACAGGCCACCGGTCTTGGCCGGCTGCACCGGGCCCTTGCCGCCGGTGTTCTTGGCGGCGGTGGTGCTCTTCGCGGTGGGCGGCGGCGGGAACTTCCGCAGCACCCACTGCTGCTGGCCGAGCGTGAAGAGGTTGTTGGTGACCCAGTAGATGATCACACCGATCGGGAAGATCGCGCCCGAGATCAGCAGCGACAGCGGGATGCCGTAGAGCATCAGGCGCTGCACCATGCGCTGCTGCGGGTCCTCGGCCCAGCCGGTCTTGAGGATCATCTGACGGCTGGTCAGGTAGGTGGTGGCGATCATGATGATCACCAGGATGCCGGCGACGACCTTGACGGTGCCGGTGTTCGCGCCCAGCCGGCTGAGCTCCTCCGCGGTGGAGCCGAACTTGCCGGAGATCGGCGCGGTGAAGAGCGTCGCGTTCGAGGCGCTGTTGAACTGGTCGACAGTCCAGCCGTACAGGGTCTTGCCCTGGTTGTCCGGGCTGAGGCGGCGCAGCGTGTGGAACAGGCCCAGGAAGACCGGGATCTGGAGGAACATCGGAAGGCAGCCCATGAGCGGGTTGGCCTTTTCCTTCCGGTAGAGCTCCATCATCTCTTTCTGGAGCGTCTCCCGGTCACCCTTGTGCTTCTCCTGGAGCTCCTTCACCTTCGGCTGGAGCGCCTGCATGGCACGCTGCGACTTGATCTGCTTGACGAAGACCGGGAACAGGATCACCCGGACCGTCACCACCAGGAAGATGATGGCGAGGATCCAGGCCCAGTTCGTACCGATCACGGCCCCGACCGGAACTCCGATGGCGTCCCAGGCCGAGTGCCAGGTCAGCAGGATCCACGAGATCGCGTAGTAGATCCAGTCGAGACTAAACACTCAGGCTCCAGTCACGTCGGCACGGCGGCGGTCGCCCGGCTCCGGAACCGGGTCGTGTCCACCTGGGTGGAAGGGATGGCAGCGCGACAGCCGACGGACCGTCAGCCAGGCGCCCCGCAGCGCACCGTGCCGGGACACCGCCTCCACGGCGTAGGCACTGCACGACGGGTAGAACCGGCAGCGGGCCGGCAGAGCCGGACTTATCCACCGACGGTACGCGATGATAGGCGCCAGCAGCATGCGGGCACCGCTTGTGGGCGACGGAGTCGCGGTCGGGCCGGTCACCGCGACCGCCGTCCCCGGGGGGAACGCGCGGCGGCGAGAGCGGCGTCGAGGTCGGCCCCGAGCCGGGTGTACGTGGCGTCGGCGGCTGCCGGCAGCGCGCGTACCACGAGGGTCGTGCCGGCGGGCAGCTCGGCCAGCCGCTCGCGAACCAGGTGCCGGAGTCGGCGGCGGACCTTGTTCCGGACCACCGCGCCGCCGACGGCCTTGGACACGACGAAGCCGGCGCGGCTCGGTGCGGAGGTCTCCGCACCGCTGGTCCGCGCCGGCTCCGGCGAAGGTGTCGCGGTGGTGCCGATCGGCTCGGGGATGGTCAGGTGGACCACGACGGCGCCACGGCCGACGCGTCGGCCACCGCGAACCGCTGCGGCGAAGTCGCTACTGCGCCGCAGTCGTTGCGCGGCGGCCAGCACGACTGCCCACGTCCCCGGACCGGACCTGTCGGCCTCAGGCCGACAGGCGGGCGCGGCCCTTGGAACGACGGGTAGCGATGATGGCGCGGCCGGCACGGGTGCGCATGCGCAGCCGGAAGCCGTGGGTCTTCGCGCGCCGGCGGTTGTTCGGCTGGTAGGTGCGCTTGCTCACGTCAGGCTCTCCGTTGTCGTACGCCCCGCGCGGCGGATCGCCCGGGGTCGTGTGCTGGTCCAGGCCACCTTGTCGGTGACCTCCGATCGGCGCTGCCGTGACGCGCTCCCCGGCGATGCGAGGTGACAGCCACGGACAGCAAGCATCAATCACCCTAGCAGAGGGCGAGAGAGCAGCCGCTCCAGCCTACGCAGGGGCGCAATGACCGTCAAACGTCACACTCGGGCGTCCGACCTGCGTCGGAACGACGACCGAAGGGGCGGTTTTCACTGATGTTGCCAACGTCGTCAGGGTGTCGCCGGTTGATGGCGTGGGGTCCGCGCTGTTAGCGTGCCCGATTGCGGTCGGCGTCGGGGGTCCGGGGTTTGTCGCCGATCGGCAAGACCGGACACGCTGTTGAATCGTTCGGCACGGTGAACCCGCTTCAGCGCCTCCGTGGATCGAGGGGGGGCAGGTCCGACCCGCGTCCGGTGGGCGGTCACAATCGGTCGGTACACAGGCTGTGGATAACTTGTGGATGACGACCGGTCAGCCGTCCGGGCGGGCGTGAGGAGCAGGCGAGGGGGTGGCACGACGGTGACCGGAGCGACCGACCTGGCCGCGGTGTGGACGGCGACCACCGACGAACTCGCCGACGAGATCATCTCCGCGCAGCAACGGGCGTACCTCCGGCTCACCCGGCTGCGGGCGATCGTCGAGGACACCGCGTTGCTCTCGGTGCCGGACGCCTTCACCCGCGACGTGATCGAGTCACGGCTCCGCCCGGCCATCACCGAGGCGCTGAGCCGCCGGCTCGGACGGCCGATACAGGTGGCCGTCACCGTACGGGTCACCGAGGACCCGGGCGCCCGCCCGGCCGGCACCGTCTACCGCAGCAGCCCGGAACCGCTCCCCGAGCACGACGGCGCCGCTCCGCTGCCCGGCTTCGACCAGGCCGCCCCGACCTTCCCGTCGCCCCGCCCGGAGCCCGGCTACGCCGACTCCCGCCCCGAGCCCGGTTACGCCGAGTCCCGCCCGGAACAGCAGGTGGACGAACCGGCGCCCCGGCAGCGGACCGCGGACGGCGGCCGGCCCCACCTGATCCCCGCCGGCCGGGACGCGCAGGACACGCTCTTCAGCGCCGCGTTCGCCGAGCCGCTGCGCGCCGCGCCCGAGCGCCGCGCCTTCGACGAGCGCACGCGCATCGAGCCGTCCGCTCCCGACGCCGGGGGTTACGAGCCGCGCTACCGGGAGAACCCGGCCGCCGACCCGGGGCCGATGCGCGGCCTGCCCCGCGACGGCGCCACCGACAACGGCCCCGGCCGGGGTGGCGCCGACCACCACCGTCCGGGTGGCGGCGGCCAGGCCGACCGCAGGCTCCCCGGCGGTACGGAGAGCGGCGGCAACCGGCTCAACCCGAAGTACATGTTCGAGACGTTCGTCATCGGCTCGTCCAACCGGTTCGCGCACGCGGCGAGCGTGGCGGTGGCCGAGTCGCCGGCCAAGGCGTACAACCCGCTGTTCATCTACGGCAGCTCGGGACTGGGCAAGACCCACCTGCTGCACGCCATCGGGCACTACGCGACGACGCTCGGCAACGCCCGCTCGGTCCGGTACGTCTCGACCGAGGAATTCACGAACGACTTCATCAACTCGCTGCGCGACGACAAGACCAGCGCGTTCCAGCGCCGCTACCGGGACGTGGACATCCTCCTGATCGACGACATCCAGTTCCTGGAGAACCGGGAACGGACGCAGGAGGAGTTCTTCCACACCTTCAACACGCTGCACAACGCCAACAAGCAGATCGTGATCACGTCCGACCGCTCGCCGAAGCAGCTCGCGACGCTGGAGGACCGGCTGCGTACGCGCTTCGAGTGGGGCCTGCTCGCCGACATCCAGCCGCCGGACCTGGAGACGCGGATCGCGATCCTGCAGAAGAAGGCCGCCCAGGAGCGGCTGTTCGCACCGCCGGACGTGCTGGAGTTCATCGCCTCCCGGGTGTCGAACTCGATCCGCGAACTGGAGGGGGCCCTGATCCGGGTCACCGCCTTCGCCAGCCTCACCCGTTCCTCGGTCGAACTGTCGCTGGCCGAGGAGGTGCTGCGGGACTTCATCCCGGACGGCGCCGGCCCGGAGATCACCGCGGACCAGATCATGGTGTCGACCGCCGACTACTTCGGGGTGAGCCTGGAGGACCTGCGCGGCCACTCCCGGTCCCGGGTGCTCGTCAACGCCCGCCAGGTGGCCATGTACCTGTGCCGCGAGCTGACCGACCTGTCGCTGCCCCGGATCGGGCAGGCGTTCGGCGGCCGGGACCACACCACAGTGATGCACGCGGACCGCAAGATCCGCCAGCAGATGGCGGAGCGGCGCTCGCTCTACAACCAGATCGCCGAGCTGACCAACCGCATCAAGCAGAACACCTGACCCCATCTCTCCCACGCCGCCCGCGCGCTGCCCGTCCGGCGGCTCCGGCGGTGATCAAGGAGTTTGTGTCGGGAAGACACGTCATTCCTGCCCCGAACTCCTTGGTCAACAGGGCGGGGCTGCTGCGCAGGAGTCCGCCGACCCGAGCGCCTCGCCCAGCGTCTGCACGGACCCCGACCGCAGATCTTGGAAGGAAACGGCCGCCACAGGGGCCCTCGCCTTCCAAAGATCTCTGCGGAGCCGGGGCTTTGGCCTCGCACGAGTCGCCCGGGGCCCCGAGCCCCACCGAAACTTTGCGTCGATCATGAGGTTGACGGCGACAAACCGGGCGCCAACTGCCGCCAACTTCATGGTCGACACGTGCGGGGCGGGAGCCGGAGGGCGGGCGGGGACGGGGGCGGCGCGCCGAGGAAGGCTCGCGTCGACGCCCTGTTGACGTGATGAAGGTGACCAGCGGACGCCCGACAGGCGGCTGACGGCAAGCCGACAGCACGGGTTCGTTGACCCTCGACCCGGTGGAGGGCCCAGGATCGGGCTGTGTTCGTCCACAGCTCGTACCTCTTGTCCACAGCCCCTGTGTCACAGGCAGTGGACAACCACCGTCCGCACCCGGCCGGTTACCCACAGACTGTGGACAACTCCTGGGGACGAGGCTGTGGACGCCTGGGGATGACGATCACGTTGTCCCCAGATGACAGGTCGCCTGTGGGCGAGCTGTTGAAGGTTCTGGGGATTAAGGCGGTCGACGCTGTCGGCGCTGTCCACAGCGCTGGGGAGAAAACCGGTGGATTAGCGGTGGACAACCGGTGGACAGCCGTGGAAAACCCGGCGGCTGGCGGGGGCTGTGGACCGGGACACGAGTTTTACCCCCGGTTCTCCACAGCCAAACCACCGGTGGATAACGTGTCTGACCTGCGCAGACGTTGGTTCTCCACAGTTTGCACAGGTGCGATGAAGACGATGAGTTATCTCTTCTAAACAACAAAAACCAATCATCACCGTTGGACTTCCTGTGGATCGGGCCGGAGCGCTGCCGTCGGCAGTCACCCCGGGCACCTGGATCCACGGGGTCGGGCGCACAGCCGATGCCCGCGCGCCCTAAGGTGCGATGGGTACCCGCACGGTCGGGCGGGACGGGTGGCAGCGGTCGGCATGAGAGAGTTGTCGCTGACGTCGACGCGGAGGCATTGATGAAGTTCCGAGTGGAGCGCGACGCGCTCGCCGAGGCGGTCGCGTGGACCGCCAAGAGCCTGCCCAACCGGCCCTCCGTACCGGTGCTGGCCGGGGTGATGCTCCGCGTCACCGACGGCAACCTGCAGGTCTCCGGCTTCGACTACGAGGTCTCCAGCCAGGTGACGGTCGAGGTGCAGGGTGACGCGGACGGCGCCGCCCTGGTCTCCGGCCGCCTGCTCGCCGAGATCACCAAGGCCCTGCCGGCCAAGCCGGTGGACATCGCCGCCGTCGGCGCCCACCTGGAGCTGGTCTGCGGCAGCGCCCGCTTCACGCTGCCCACCATGCCGGTGGAGGACTACCCGACGCTGCCGGAGATGCCGGAGAGCGCGGGCACCGTCGACGCCGCCGCCTTCGCCACGGCCGTGGCCCAGGTTGCGGTGGCCGCCGGCCGCGACGAGACGCTGCCGATGATGACCGGTGTACGCCTCGAGCTGAGCGGCGGCACGATGGCCATGCTGGCGACCGACCGATACCGCCTCGCGCTGCGCGAGATGGAGTGGAACCCGGACGACCCGGAGATCAGCCTCAACGCGCTGGTGCCGGCCCGTACGCTGCACGACACCGCCAAGGCGCTCGGCCCGCTCGGCGGCCACGTCACCATGGCGCTCTCCTCCGGCGGCGCCGGCGAAGGCATGATCGGCTTCTCCGGTGGCACCCGCCGGACCACCAGCCGCCTGCTCGACGGCGCCAACTACCCGCCGGTGCGTTCGCTGTTCCCGGCCGACCACAACGCCGAGGCCCGCGTCGCCGTCGCCACGCTCATCGAGGTGGTCAAGCGGGTCGCTCTCGTCGCCGAGCGCACCACCCCCGTGCTGCTCAGCTTCAGCGCCGACGGCCTCGTGGTGGAGGCGGGCGGCACCGAGGAGGCCCGGGCCAGCGAGGCGATGGAGGCCACCTTCACCGGTGAGCCGCTCACCATCGGCTTCAACCCGCAGTACCTCATCGACGGCCTGTCCAACCTCGGCGCCCAGCACGCCCTGCTCCGGTTCGTCGACGCGTTCAAGCCCGCGGTCATTTCCCCGGCCGGCGAGGATGGCGAGGTCATACCGGGGTACCGGTACCTCATCATGCCGATCCGCGTGTCCCGCTGATCGCAGGCAGCACGACCCTGACGTACGGAGGTAGGAGCAGATGCAGCTCGGCCTGGTAGGACTCGGCCGGATGGGCGGCAACATGCGGGAGCGGCTGCGCGCCGCCGGGCACGAGGTGGTCGGCTTCGACCACAACCCGGAGATCAGCGACGCCGCGAGCCTCACTGAGCTGGCCGAGAAGCTCCAGTCGCCCCGCGCGGTCTGGGTCATGGTTCCCGCCGGCGTCACCGACGCCACCATCGACGAGCTCGCCGAGGTGCTCGGCGAGGGCGACATCATCATCGACGGCGGCAACTCCCGGTTCAGCGACGACGCCCCGCGTGCCGAGCGGCTGAACGAGCAGGGCATCGGCTACATCGACGTCGGCGTCTCCGGCGGCGTCTGGGGCCGGCAGAACGGGTACGGGCTGATGGTCGGCGGCGCGCAGGAGCACGTCGAGCGCCTGATGCCGATCTTCGAGGCGCTCAAGCCCGAGGGCGAGTTCGGCTTCGTGCACGCCGGCCCGGTCGGCGCCGGCCACTACGCCAAGATGGTGCACAACGGCATCGAGTACGGCCTGATGCACGCCTACGCCGAGGGCTACGAGCTGCTGACCGCCTCCGAGCTGGTCACGAACGTTCCCGGCGTGTTCAAGTCGTGGCGCGAGGGCACCGTGGTCCGGTCCTGGCTGCTCGACCTGCTGGACCGGGCGCTCGACGAGGACCCGGAGCTGGCCGAGCTGAGCGGCTACACGGAGGACACCGGCGAGGGCCGTTGGACCGTGGACGAGGCGGTACGGCTCGCCGTGCCGCTCAACGTCATCACCGCGTCGCTGTTCGCCCGGTTCGCGTCCCGGCAGGACGACTCGCCCGCCATGAAGGCCGTCGCCGCGCTGCGCCAGCAGTTCGGCGGCCACGCCGTCCACAAGCGCTGACCGGTATCCACAGCCTGTGTACGTCCGCCGGCTCGAACTGGTCGACTTCCGCTCGTACGAGCGCGTCGGCGTGGACCTGGAGCCGGGGCCGAACGTGCTCGTCGGCGCCAACGGCGTCGGCAAGACGAACCTGGTCGAGGCGCTCGGCTACGTGGCGACCCTGGATTCGCACCGGGTCGCCACGGACGCCCCGCTGGTCCGGATGGGCGCCACCTCGGCGGTGATCCGCTGCGCGGTGGTGCACGAGGGCCGGGAACTGCTTGTCGAGCTGGAGATCGTGCCGGGCAAGGCCAACCGGGCCCGCCTCGGCCGGTCCCCGGCCCGGCGCGCCCGGGACGTGCTCGGCGCGCTGCGCCTGGTGCTGTTCGCGCCGGAGGACCTGGAACTGGTCCGCGGGGACCCCTCGGAACGTCGCCGCTACCTGGACGACCTGCTGGTCACCCGCCAGCCCCGCTTCGCCGGGGTACGCGCCGACTACGAGCGCGTGGTGAAGCAACGCAACGCGCTGCTGCGTACCTCGTACCTCGCTCGCAAGACCGGTGGCACACGCGGCGGTGACCTGTCGACGCTGGCCGTGTGGGACGCGCATCTGGCCCAGCACGGCGCGGACCTGCTCGCCGGCCGCCTGGAACTGGTCGCCGCGCTCACCCCGCACGTGGCGAAGGCGTACGACGCGGTGGCGGCCGGCCGCGGCGCGGCTGGCATCGCGTACCGGCCCTCGGTCGAGCTGCCCGAACCCGGCGCCGACCGCGCGGCGCTGGCGGAGGCGCTGGCCGCCGCGCTGACCGCGAACCGCGCCGCCGAGATCGAGCGCGGCACCACGCTCGTCGGCCCGCACCGCGACGACCTGGCGCTCACCCTCGGCCCGCTGCCCGCCAAGGGGTACGCGAGCCACGGCGAGTCGTGGTCCTACGCGCTGGCGCTGCGGCTGGCCGGGTACGACCTGCTGCGCGCCGACGGGATCGAGCCGGTGCTGGTGCTCGACGACGTCTTCGCCGAGCTGGACACCGGCCGGCGGGACCGGCTGGCCGAGCTGGTGGGCGGCGCGAGCCAGCTGCTCGTCACCTGCGCTGTGGACGACGACGTGCCGGCGACCCTGCGCGGCACCCGGTACGCGGTGGGCGACGGGACGGTGCGACGTGTCTGACGACGAGGTGCGGCTACCGCCCGCGCGGCTCGGGCCGGGACGCGACGCGCGTACCCCGGGAAAGCCCGCGGACGGCGAGCCGGGCGCGAACCTGCCGGAGGGCGCGACCGGGCCGGAACTGGCGCGGGCGGTGCTCGACGCGGCGAAGGCCCGGCGGCAGGCGGCGGCTCCCCGGCGGCGCGGCGCGGTCCGCGGCGACGGCGAGAAGCGGCTGCGCGGCTACTCCGGCCCGGGGCCGGATCCGCGCGACCCGCAGCCGCTGGGTGCGGTGCTGGACAAGCTGGTCAAGGCGCGGGGCTGGCAGCAGCCGGCGGCCGAGGCGACGGTGTTCGGCGCGTGGGAGAAGGTGGTCGGCCCGGAGGTCGCCCAGCACAGCCGCCCGGTGAAGCTGGAGGACGGCGAGCTGACGGTGGAGGCGCGCTCGACGGCGTGGGCGACGCAGTTGCGTCTGCTGGCGGGCTCGCTGTTGCAGCAGATCGCCCGCGAGGTCGGCCACAACGTGGTGCGCAAGCTGCACATTCACGGCCCGGCTGCGCCGTCGTGGTCGCGCGGCCCCCGGCGGGTACGCGGGCGCGGGCCCCGCGACACCTACGGCTGACCGTCGCCGCCCGAGCGCTGGGCCTCCCGCCGGGCGCGCTTGAGTTCGCGCTGCTCGCGGCTCCACTGCTTGCGGCGTTCCAGGTCCTGCTTCCAGGCTTCGCGGGCCAGCCGGGAGCCGCCCTGCACCGCGCCCTGGACCTGGGAGGGGCCGGCGAGGTTCTGGAACACCCAGCCCAACAGGCGGCCACCCTTGCCGGAGGCGTCGCCCACCTGCTCGTCGTCGCTCATCCCGCCGCCCTCCCTGTTTTGTGTGCAAACCATTGGTACACCAATCGTTGCTAGGATCGCAACGACGACGAGGAGGACGAGGTGACCGACCCGATCGAGGAGGACCCCCTGGCGCTGGAGCAGCAGGTCTGCTTCGCGCTGTCGGTCGCCGCCCGGAGCGTCGTCGCGGTCTACCGCCCGCTGCTGGAGCCGATGGGGCTCACCCACCCGCAGTACCTGGTCATGCTGGCGCTCTGGCAGCACGCGCCGCTGTCCGGGCGGGATCTGAGCCGGCTGCTCCAGCTCGATCCGGGCACGCTGTCACCGCTGCTCAAGCGGCTGGAGGCGGCCGGCTACATCCGGCGGGAACGCGACGCCGCCGACGAGCGCAGCCTGGCCGTCTCGCTCACCGCCGAGGGGCAGGCGCTGCGGACGCAGGCCGAGCGGATCCCGCCGGCCATCGTGCAGCGCCTGGGTCTGCCGCTGGCCGACCTGCGGCACCTGCACACGGCGCTGACCGAGGTGATCGCGGCCGCCAACCGGGCCACGTCTGCTTCCGGCGCTGCGGCGCCCGGTCAGGCGTCGGCGTAGACCGCGAAGCCGCGCTCCGCGCAGCGCCGGTAGAAGGCCGCCAGCACGCTCAGCTCGGCGCAGGTGAAGTTCCACTGCGGCGGGTCGCCGCTGTCGTCGCGCAGCCGGTCCAGCCGGCTGTCCAGCCAGCGGAGCTGCTGCTCGGCGAGCCGCCCGTCACCCAGCAACGCGCGCAGCACCTCGCTCACCGACTCGAACGTGACCGCCTCGCCGTACGGCCGGTGCCGGGCGACGAACTTCTCCAGGCCCTCGGCGATCCACGAGCAGCCGTCCGGGTCGATCACCGGGTCCTCGTCCTCGGCCGAGTTCTCCGTGGCGTAGAGCACATTTTCCAGCCCGAGGATCAGGTCGACCAGTTCGGTGTACGCGGTCGCCCGTACCGTGCCGGTCTTGGCGATCAGCTCGGCGAGCGCGGCGGTCGGCGCGGAGATCCGGGGCACGTCCACGATCTCGCCGAAGTCCACGAACTCGGCCGGCGCGACCGGGTCGTAGAAGCGGCCGGTCCGCGGCCAGTGCACCGCGACGTTGTCCAGCCCCATCGGGCGTCACCTCTCACCAAGCGTTTTCGGACCATCTTCGACGATCGTCCCGGTTGCGGGTGCGAAAGATCAAGACCGCAACGGCGGCGCCGCAAAAGCTACGGCACGCCGGACCCGGCCGCGACCCCCGGTCGGGACAGCAGCCGATCACCGGTCGGATGATCGTCACGGCTCACGGTGGCCGGTGGCGCGGCGGTGCCCCGTTGGCGTGTAGGGGGAGTCGCGGGAGGCGCGGTTCGTCCGGCTACGGCATTCTCAGCCGCCTCGGAGAGGGTGCCGAGTGGCGGTTTGGTCGGCTCCGCACAGTAAGATTGGGAGCGAGACGAAAGACCCGAGACGGAGCGACGGGCAGGGGCCCTCCGGGCCCTCGATCATAGTCCCGCCTCGGGTCCGAGCCGATCGCGATCCGCGGGCAACCGTGGCGCCCGGCGTACACGATCCGTGCCTGGTGATCCCAGGGGCGGTCCGTGCGCGCCGACGTCGCGTCCTGTCCGCCGAACCCGCGCCCCCGCGCCCACGCGCGGCCGGTGCGAGAAAGTGGCCGAGCGTGGCAGCGGAGGACAACAAGAAGTACGGTGCCGAGTCCATCACCGTTCTCGAAGGCCTGGAAGCGGTCCGGAAGCGCCCCGGTATGTACATCGGGTCCACCGGCGAGCGCGGTCTGCACCACCTGGTGTGGGAGGTCGTCGACAACGCGGTGGACGAGGCGCTGGCCGGGCACTGCGACACCATCGACGTGGTGCTGCTGGCCGACGGCGGCGTCCGGGTGACCGACAACGGCCGTGGCTTCCCGGTCGATCTGCACCCGAAGCTGAAGAAGCCGGGTGTCGAGGTCGCGCTGACCGTGCTGCACGCCGGCGGCAAGTTCGACGGCAAGGCGTACGCGGTCTCCGGTGGCCTGCACGGCGTGGGCGTCTCCGTGGTCAACGCGCTGTCCACCCGGATGGCGGTCGAGATCCACAAGGACGGTTTCGTCTGGCGCCAGCGCTACGACCACTCCAAGCCGACGCCGCTGGAGAAGGGCGAGGAGACCGACCGCACCGGTTCGGCCGTCTCCTTCTGGCCCGACCCCGACGTCTTCGAGACCGTCGACTTCGACTTCCACACCATCTACCGGCGCCTCCAGGAGATGGCCTTCCTCACCCGGGGCCTCACCATCCACCTGCTCGACGAGCGGGTGCCGGAGGACGAGGACGGCAAGACCCGCGAGGTCACCTTCCACTACGAGGGCGGCATCGCCGACTTCGTCCGCCACCTCAACGCCTCCAAGAGCCCGATCCACAAGACGGTGGTCGAGTTCGGCGCCGAGGAGACCGGCATGTCGGTCGAGATCGCCATGCAGTGGAACGAGTCGTACGGCGAGTCGGTCTACACGTTCGCCAACAACATCAACACCCACGAGGGCGGCACCCACGAGGAGGGCTTCCGGGCCGCGTTGACGAGCGTCGTCAACCGCTACGGCGCCGACAAGAAGCTGCTCAAGGGCGACGAGCGCCTCTCCGGTGAGGACATCCGCGAGGGCCTGGCCGCGATCATCTCGGTCAAGCTCACCGACCCGCAGTTCGAGGGTCAGACCAAGACCAAGCTGGGCAACACCCCGGTCAAGGGCTTCGTGCAGCGGGTCTGCAACGAGTCGCTCGTCGACTGGTTCGACCGCAACCCGGCCGAGGCGAAGATCATCATCCAGAAGGCGTCCCAGGCGGCCCGGGCCCGCATCGCCGCCCAGCAGGCGCGCAAGCTCGCCCGGCGCAAGTCGCTGCTGGAGTCCGGCTCGATGCCCGGCAAGCTGGCCGACTGCCAGTCCACCGACCCGCGCGAGTCCGAGGTCTTCATCGTCGAGGGCGACTCGGCCGGCGGCTCGGCCAAGCAGGGCCGCGACCCGCGTACGCAGGCGATCCTGCCGATCCGCGGCAAGATCCTCAACGTGGAGAAGGCCCGCATCGACCGGGTGCTGAAGAACAACGAGGTGCAGGCGCTGATCACCGCGCTGGGCACCGGCATCCACGACGACTTCGACATCGAGAAGCTGCGCTACCACAAGATCGTGCTGATGGCCGACGCCGACGTCGACGGCCAGCACATCCAGACGCTGCTGCTCACGCTGCTGTTCCGGTTCATGCGGCCGCTGGTGGAGCTGGGGCACGTCTACCTGGCCGCCCCGCCGCTCTACAAGATCAAGTGGAACAAGAAGGGCGACGACGCCCAGTACGCGTACTCGGACCGGGAACGCGACGGGCTGATCGCGCTGCGCCAGCAGAAGAAGCCCAACGCCCGCCCGGACGACATCCAGCGGTTCAAGGGTCTCGGTGAGATGAACTACCCCGAGCTGTGGGAGACCACGATGAACCCGGCGACGCGCACGCTGCGCCAGGTCACGCTCGACGACGCCGCAACCGCGGACGAGCTGTTCAGCGTCCTGATGGGTGAGGACGTCGAGGCACGTCGGTCGTTCATCCAGCGCAACGCCAAGGACGTGCGGTTCCTGGACATCTGACGGACGCGCCGGGCCGGCCGGTGATCCACCGGCCGGCCCGGTAGTCCACAGAGTTATCCACAGTCTGAACGCTTTCCACAGCCGTTATCCACAGCGAGACCATGACTGAAGAGTCTGATAAGGGTTAACAGTGACCGATACTCCCGAGTCCACCCCGAACGAGCCGGAGACCCCGGAGACACTGGCCGCGGTCGTCCAGCACGACCGGATCGAGCCGGTCGGCCTCGAGGTCGAGATGCAGCGCTCGTACCTCGACTACGCGATGAGCGTCATCGTCGGGCGGGCCCTGCCGGACGTCCGGGACGGGCTCAAGCCGGTCCACCGCAAGATCCTCTACGCCATGTTCGACTCCGGCTACCGGCCGGACCGCGGGTACGTGAAGTGCTCCCGCGTCGTCGGCGACGTGATGGGCCAGTTCCACCCGCACGGCGACTCCGCCATCTACGACGCGCTGGTCCGGATGGCGCAGCCGTGGTCGCTGCGCTACCCGCTGGTTGACGGCAACGGCAACTTCGGCTCCCCCGGAAACGACCCGGCCGCCGCCATGCGCTACTGCCTCGTCGGCGATGCCCGCATCCGTACCGCCGAGGGTTCCGTCCGGATCGGCGACGTCGTGCCGGACGCTGCGGCGAGCAGCGAGACCGACGTCGACCTCAAGGTCCGCGACCGCAACGGCGACCTGGTCCGCGCCAGCAAGTTTTTCCACTCCGGCGAGCACCCGACGCTGCGGCTGCGCACCCGTGAGGGGTACGAGCTGACCGGCACCCACAACCACCCGGTGCTCTGCCTGGTGGACGTGGCCGGCGTGCCGACCCTGCTGTGGAAGCTGCTCGCCGAGATCGCCCCGGGCGACCGGGTGGTCCTGCAGCGCACCGTGCCGGACGAGATCGGCTACCCGATGCTGGAACACGTCGAGGCGGCCGTGCTCGCGGGCGCGTTCGTGTCCGAGGGGTGGGTGTCGGAGAATCGGGCGGGCTTCAACAACGTGGACCGGGAGTTCTTCGTCCGGGTCCTCACCGCCTACGACCTCGCGGTCGGCGGCCCTCGGTACGTCGCCGAGCGGGTCATCGCCTCCGGCAGCAGGCTGCACGAGCTCGACGTGCAGGACCTCACCGCGCTTCGGGCGAGCGTGCTCGGCGAGATGGTGGGCGCGCGGAGCGCCGGCAAGTTCGTGCCGGAGTTCGTCTGGCGCGGACCGGCCGCGGTCAAGCGGGCCTTCCTCCAGGCGCTGTTCGAGGGCGACGGTTCGTCGTCGCTGCTGCCCCGCCACACGATCCAGGTCTCGTACTCGACCCGCAGCGAGCGGCTGGCCCGCGAGGTGCAGCAGCTGCTGCTGGAGTTCGGCGTGGTCAGCCGGCAGTGCCGGTACGACAGCGGTGAGATCAAGGTCGTCGTCACCAACCGTAGGGACGCCCGGATCTTCGCCGCTCACGTCGGCTTCCTCGGCCGCAAGCAGGCCAAGCTGGAATCCGAGCTGGCCCAGGTGCCGGCGACTAGCACCGCGCTTTCCGGCGATCACGTGCCGTTCGTCGGGGACTTCGTCCGCGAGCACGGCGCGAGCCGCTGGACCGAACGCGACTGGCTGCGCCGGCACAACGTGGACCGGATCGAGCGCTGGGAGCGGGACCGCGACGAGATCGCGGCCCGGATCACCGAGCCCGGCATCCTCGACGTGGTCGAGCCGCTTGTCGACGGGCGCTTCTACTACGCCGAGGTGACCGAGATCACCGACGCCGGTGTGCGGCCGGTCTACAGCATCCGGGTGGACACCGAGGACCACTCGTTCGTCTCCGACGGTTTCGTCAGCCACAACACCGAGTGCAAGCTCGACCCGCTGGCGATGGAGATGCTGCGGGACATCGACGAGGACACCGTCGACCTGCAGGACAACTACGACGGCCGGGCCAAGGAGCCCACGATCCTGCCGTCGCGGATCCCGAACCTGCTGATCAACGGCTCCGAGGGCATCGCGGTCGGCATGGCCACCAAGATCCCGCCGCACAACCTGCGCGAGATCGGCGCGGCGGTGCAGTGGTGCCTGGAGCACCCGGAGGCCGACGAGGCCACCACGCTGGAAGCCCTGCTGGAGATCGTCAAGGGCCCGGACTTCCCGACCCACGGCCTGATCGTCGGCCAGGCGGGCATCCAGGACGCGTACCGGACCGGGCGCGGCTCGATCCGCATGCGCGCCGTGGTCGAGGTCGAGGAGGACAAGCGTGGCCGGCCGGCGCTCGTGGTCAGCGAGCTGCCGTACCAGGTCAACCCGGACAACCTCGCCGAGCGCATCGCCGAGCTGATCAAGGAGGGCAAGCTCGCCGGCATCGCCGACATCCGCGACGAGTCCTCCGGGCGTACCGGCATGCGGATCGTACTCGTGCTCAAGCGCGACGCGGTCGCCAAGGTGGTGCTGAACAACCTCTACAAGCACACCCAGCTCCAGGAGACGTTCGGCGCCAACATGCTGGCGCTCGTCGACGGCGTGCCGCGCACGCTCAACCTGGCCCAGTTCATCCGGTACTACGTCGAGCACCAGATCGAGGTGATCCGGCGGCGGACCGCGTTCCGGCTGCGCAAGGCCGAGGAGCGGGCGCACATCCTGCGCGGTCTGTCCAAGGCGCTGGACGCGCTGGACGAGGTGATCGCCCTGATCCGGCGTTCGCCCACGGTGGAGGACGCCCGGCAGGGCCTGATCCGGCTGCTGGACATCGACGAGGTCCAGGCGACCGCGATCCTGGACATGCAGCTGCGCCGGCTGGCCGCCCTGGAGCGGCAGCGCATCCTGGACGACCTGGCGAAGCTCGAACTGGAGATCGCCGACCTCAAGGACATCCTGGCCAAGCCGGAGCGGCAGCGGCGGATCGTCTCGGAGGAACTGGGCGAGATCGTCGCGAAGTGGGGCGACGACCGGCGTACGAAGATCGTCCCGTTCGACGGCGAGGTCTCGATGGAGGACCTCATCGCCCGCGAGGACGTGGTCGTGACGATCACCCGCACCGGGTACGCGAAGCGGACGAAGGTCG
This sequence comes from Micromonospora sp. C41, assembly GCF_018070485.1. Lineage (NCBI taxonomy): Bacteria > Bacillati > Actinomycetota > Actinomycetes > Micromonosporales > Micromonosporaceae > Micromonospora > Micromonospora sp. C41. The sequence continues at coordinate 213,070 of NZ_JAGPXP010000005.1, forward strand.
ACCTCTACCGGTCGCAGCGGCGTGGCGGCAAGGGCGTCAGCGGGGCGACGCTCCGCCAGGACGACATCGTCAGCCACTTCTTCGTATGCTCTACCCACGACTGGATCCTGTTCTTCACGAACAAGGGTCGGGTCTACCGGGCGAAGGCGTACGAGCTTCCTGAGGCCAGTAGGGTGGCCAAGGGCCAGCACGTGGCCAACCTGCTCGCGTTCCAGCCCGACGAGCAGATCGCGCAGATCATTGAAATCCCGAACTACCAGGTGGCGCCCTACCTGGTACTGGCCACGAAGAACGGCCTGGTGAAGAAGACGCGGCTCGAGGAGTTCGACTCCAACCGTTCCGGCGGCATCATCGCGATCAACCTGCGCGATGAGGACGAACTGGTCGGTGCGGTCCTGGCCGCTCCGGAGGACGACCTGCTGCTCGTGTCGAAGAACGCCCAGGCGATCCGCTTCAACGCCACCGACGAGGCGCTGCGTCCGATGGGCCGGGCCACGTCCGGTGTGATCGGCATGCGCTTCAGCGGCGAGGACGAGTTGCTCGCGGTCGAGGTGGTGCGAGAGGGTCTGGACGTTCTGGTCGCGACGAACGGGGGTTACGCGAAACGTACCCCGATCGAGGAATACCCGGTGCAGGGCCGGGGAGGTAAGGGCGTGCTGACCGCGAAGATCACCGAGCGACGCGGTGGCCTGGTCGGCGCGGTAGTGATCGATCCGGAGGACGAGCTGTTCGCCATCACCAGCAACGGCGGCGTCATCCGGACTCCGGTGAAGCCTGTACGCCGTACGCGTGACCGGAACACAATGGGGGTCAAGCTGATGGACCTCCCGGACGGCGTGACTATCGTGGCGATTGCTCGCAATGCCGACGAGCCTGACGAACAGGACTAGTTGATGACGGAGACACAGGCGAAGTCGGGGAACAAGGGGACCTCGGCCACCCCGGCCGAGGAGGAGGCTGCGCAGGGCGGTACACCAGCTACCGGCCGTGCGGCCGTGGGCCGGGCCACGGTTCCCGCCGACGCGCCTGCCCCGAAGTTCACCCGCGCCCCCGGCATGGCGCCGCCTCCGGACAAGCCGGGCGAGGACTCGGGTTCCCGGGACTCGTCGGCCGAGACAAAGGTCGACGCGCCGACGTCGGCCAACGGTCTGGCCGCTCCGGCGGCCAAGCCCGCGAACGCCACGAGCACACAGCCGATCAAGCCACCGGCCGCGGCCGGCCGGGCCTCCACCGGTACGACCGGCACCCAGCCGCGTATCGGCGCCGGCCTGGGCACCGCGCCGAAGACGTCGCCCGACGGCGCCCGTCCGACCACCACCGGCGCCACCGGCCAGTCCCGGCCCGCGAACGGCGGGGGCCTGCCGCCGGGCGTCAGCGGCGCGGCCGCTGTCGGCGCCGCGCGCGTGGGCGAGGCGGTACGCGCCGCGCGTACCTCGGTCAGTTCGGCCGCGTCGCGCGGGCCGCGACGGGCCCGGCTGAACCTGAAGCGGATCGACCCCTGGTCCGTGATGAAGTTCGCGTTCGCGGTGTCCGTGGTGCTCTTCATCGTGGTCGTCGTGGCGACCTCGGTGCTCTACCTCGCGCTGGACGCGATGGGCGTGTTCAAGAGCGTCAACGACAGCCTGACCGACCTGGTGAACGCCGGCGGCGGCCAGGGCGGCGGCGGCTTCCGGATCACCGCCAAGGGCGTGATCCTGACGTCGGCGCTGATCGGCCTGGTCAACGTCGTGCTGTTCACCGCGCTGGCCACGCTCAGCGCGTTCGTCTACAACGTCTGCGCCGACCTGGTCGGCGGGATCGAGCTGACGCTCGCCGAGCGGGACTGATTCGGTCGACGCCGGGGCGCCGCGCAAAGCGGTCGCCCCGGCGTCGTGCGTCCGGGTAGGTTCGGGGTGGCGCGGGTGCTTCCGCCACGGACCCCCCGATTTGGGCGCGGCGGAGGCGATGGGTTAACCTTGCTCGTCGCCACGCGGGGCTATAGCTCAGTCGGTTAGAGCGCAGAGCTGATAACTCTGAGGTCGCTGGTTCGATTCCAGCTAGCCCCACCGCACATCGTCCGACGGCAGTCGAGCACGAGGGGTCAAGCACATGTTCAAGAAGCTCCTGATCCTGGCCGGCATCGTCGGTGTGGCCGCCGTCGTGGCCAAGAAGGTCAAGGCGTCGAACGACGAGCGCGCCCTGTGGCACGAGGCGACCACCGCGCCCGACCTGCGCTGAGCGCCGACACGGGGCCCTAGCTCAACTGGCAGAGCACTGCCTTTGCAAGGCAGGGGTTAGGGGTTCGAGTCCCCTGGGCTCCACCACATCATCTGGCCAGGTCACGGCCCGTTTCCCTCCCCCGCTGACTCCTCCTCGGATTGAGGGCCATCTTTGGTCGTCAGCGGATCGTCAGCAGACCGGCCAAACACCCTGCGCACTGACTCGTGGAAGTCTGCCGGGGTGTGCGTGTAGCGGTTGAGCGTGGTGGATGCCTGCTCATGGCCCATCACCGCCTGGACGATGTTGACCGGAACTCCGCTGGACACCAACCACGTCGCGTAGCAGTGCCGTAGATCGTGGAACCGCAGGCCGCCGGCCGCCTTGGTTGCCACGCAGTCGGATGCTTCCCGCTCGGTCGGGAACTCCGCTGACCACTCCGCGCCGTCACGATCCGACCAGGTGGCCCGGAACCTAGACGGGGCGACCTCGGCGACCTGACCGAGGAGCCCGGCACGGACAAGCGACGGCCGCCAGATTTGGCGACGGAAGTTGCTGCGCAACATCGAGCCGCCCTCGTAGTTGGTGAAGACCCTGTCGTCTGGACTGTGCGCGACCAGCTCGCGATGGCGTTGGAGCGTCTGTTCCAGAAACGGAGCCAGGGGCACGCTCCGCCGACTCTTGGCTGACTTCGGGTACGGCTTGTCGAACAGGTGACCGTCGACCTCGATGACGACCCGCTCGACAACGAGAGTCGACGAGGTGAGATCGACGCATCCCCACCGCAGGCCCAGGCACTCACCCCATCGCAGACCAGCGCCAGCCGCAGCAGCGACCAGAGCGCGATGCCACTCAGGCACCGCAGGCAGGAGACGATCCGTTACCTCTGATTGGGAGATGGTCTGCATTCCGCCAGCCCGCTTCCGCTGGGCCGGGAGTCGGACACCCTCGCAGGGGTTGAACGCGATCAGACGGCTCCGGACAGCCGAGCCCAGGATGGAGGAGAACAGGCTGAAGCACGAGGCGACGGTGGCGGGTGCAACCTGCTTACCCAGTTGGGTCACCCACTCCTGGACGGCAAGGTGATCGATCTTCCCGAGCTGCCAACCGCCCCAGTACGGCAGCAACCGTGCCCGCAGGCGAGAGGACCAAGCCGCGAGGGTGGTCGCTTCTACCGACCGAGACGACAGCCACCGGTCCGCGTAGGTGCTGAATTTGGTTCGGCCGGCGCTCGGATCAACGTAGGAGCCGCGCGAAACCGATGCCTCAGTTTCAGCGAGAAAGGCCGACGCCTCTCGCTTGGTACGGAAGGTCTTGGCCTTCTGCCGCCCGGTGGCGTCGCGCCAGTTCGCCCGGTAGGTGCCAGCGGGAGTCTTGACGATGTGCCCCATCAGCGCCGCCCACCATCGGTGCCGATGGCAGCGGACTCGGTGGCCGCGTCAAGCCAGGCGTGAAAGCGCGTGCGAGGGATGACCCAACGACCGCCGAGGCGGGTAGCGGGGATGGTCCCATCCCGGACGAGGGCATAGGTGCTTCCAAGAGACAGACCGAGCAGCTTTGCGACCTCGCGGACGGTGTAGGTTACCGGCTCGACGATGGTCGCGCCGTTTCGAGGGACGAGCCGGACGACTGGGCTCGGCCGGGCGGTGGTGCTCATTCAGTGACCTCCTCAGGTCGGGTTAGGCGGCGACCGGCACGGTGCCGGCCGGGGTGGTGCCGAGTTCGTGGGCGAGTTCTTCGTGGCCGATGGCGTGTCGCTCGCGGGCGAGGGCGGCGGCGGTGTTGGCGAGCAGGGCGTCACCGGTGGTGTGCCAGCCGACTCCGGCGAAGGTGAGACTGCCGACGGTGAGCGTGACGTCCTCGACGAGCTGGCCACCGGGTGGTCCGCTGGCGGTGGGGTGCTCGTGGTCCTGGTGCTCGTGGCGCCGGTACTGGACGCGGGTGTCGCGCAGGAGTTGGAAGGTCACCGAGTAGCGGCGGGCTTTGGTGAGGAAGTGGCCGCCGTAGCCGAGCATGTGCGCCCACCGCCGTAGGCGGGTGTACGGGTTGCCGCTAGCCAGTTTCGACGGCCCAGCGTCAAGGGCAGCTTGACGCTGGGCGACGCAGACGGGGCAGGCCCGGTAGCGAGTGTGGGTGCCGCAGTCGGGGCATTCCCAGCGGGCGACGAAGCCGGGCCGTGGCCGGGGTTCCGGGGGCCGGTCGGCGAGTGGGGCCGGGGTGGTGGTGGGTCGGCCGATGCGCCAGCAGGCGTCGATGAGGCGGGCGGTGTGGTCGCCGTCGGGGTCGGCGTAGTCCCCGATCGTGTCGGCGGTCAGGCGGGTGCTGGTGTGCCCGGTGGCCTCGGTGCTTTTGGTGGCGTACTTGGCAAGGTAGCCCGCGACCATGCCATCGGTGACTTCCCCGGAGCCGTCGGTGGCGATCGGTTCCAGGTCGACCTGCTCTCCCCAGGCGATCGGCCATCCGTCGGGCCGGTCGGGGTGGGGCGGGGTGTGGAAGGCGATCTGCCGGGCTGCGTGGCGCAGCGCGTCGACGAGGTCGTCGACGGTGAACCCAGCTGGCGGGGGCACGACGTTGTCAGGGTCGGTGGGGTCGACGCCGTCGAGGCGGGCGATGGCGTGGAAGTGCACCGCTCCCCGCGCTTGAAGCTCCGCGACCTTCCCGGGCGACAGCCGTACCGGAGCGACCTTGCGCGTCTTGCCGGAGGCAGTCGGGATCTCCACGCGGGGGATGCCGCGGCGCTGGGCGAGTTTCGCGAGCCAGCGTTCGGCGGCTTGCTTCGTGCGGTGCCAGAGTTCGCCGGAGAAGATGTTCCAGACGACCTGGTGGTCGTGGTCGTAGCAGTCCAGGCACAGCGGATGCCCGAGGACCGCGTCCCCGGTTTCGTGGCGGGCCCAGCAGACGGCGGGTCGGCCGTGGGGGCAGAGTCCGGTGTCGCGGCGGGCGTGGCAGGGTTCGGCGCGGCAGTCGCAGCGGCGGCGGTTGCGGCAGGTGTGCCGCTTCACCTTCCGGGCGTGGACGGTGCCGAACGACGGCGCGGTGAAGGTGGCGAACACGGCCGGATGCTGCGCGACCGATTCGGGGACGCCTTTGCCGCCGACGAGGCCCGCGCGCAGGAGCTGGAAGGCATCCCGCTGGTAGGTCTGCGCGCAGGTGGGGCAGACGGTGGCGCGGCGGTTGCCGCACGCCTTGTAGATGGCGGCGTCGGGCATGGCGTCGGTGTGCCGCTGGTCGAGGACGCGGCCGGTGCCAGGTTCGACGGTGTAGAGGCTGCCGGCAAGGCGGATGGGTCGGGTGCAGCCGGCGGCGGCGCGGACGTGGTCGAGCCAGCCGAAGTAGTCGGGTCGGGTGGCGCGTTGGAAGGCGGAACCGGCGGCGGTGTAGGCGTAGACGGGGGTGGTGGTGTCGGCGTTCGAGCCCACCCCCCGGGCCGAGGCTCGGGGGGTGAGGTCCAGCGTCGACGCCATCAGGCGGCCACCTCGGGCCGGTTGGTGATGGAGTGCTGGGTGACGATGATCCGGCAGGCTCCGCACTGGCGGGCGGCCGGTTCGTGCCGGTGGCAGGGAATGGTGACGGTCGTCTGGCCGCAGCGGATGGTGACCGGGGTCCGGCAGGGGCCGCCAGGGATGACGTGGATGACCGTGCGTCGGGTGTCGTAGGGGTGCGGCTCGTCCGGGTAGGCGGGGCAGGTGTGGGTGACCTGCTCGATGTCGACGACGTGGATGGTCATCGGGCACCACCGGCGACGGGGGTGCCGTTGACGGCGGTGGTGTGGCCGCCGAGGGTGTGCAGCAGTTCCCGGGCGATGTCCGGGGTGACGGTGAGCAGTCCGGCGAGTTCGTCGATGGTGATGGGACGGCCGGTGCTCTGTTCGTGGCGGCCGATGACGAAGCGGGCGGTGGGGATGAGGTGCGCGGGCACCTCGGGTCGGGTGATCGGCACCGGGTTGACGGGTGCCTCGACGACGGCCGGGACTGTCGGCGGGGTGTCGACGGTCGGCGGCTCGTCGACGAGCTGGGCGACGTTGTCGGTGGTGGGCCGGTTGGTGGCCGCGAGGTCGCGGGCGGCGGTCAGGAGGGCGGCGGCTTCGGCTTCGATGGCGGCGAAGTCGGGTCGGATGAGTCCGGCGACGAGTTCCACGCCGATGACGAGGACGACGACCAGGGCGAAGACCAGGCGTAGGCCGAGGCTGCCGGGGCTGGCGAAGTTGATGGTTGCCGACAGCATGGCGGCGCAGGCGAAGACGACGAGTGCTCCGCGTTTGGCGGGCTTGGCGATGCCGGAGGTGCGGACGACGGTCAGCATCGACACCATCGCGGCGTCGAAGATGAGGGGGACGAGGTAGGCGAAGTAGCCGGCGTTCTGGGTCCACAGGTAGTGGGCTTGGTGCAGGTAGCTGGTCAGCAGCGCACCGAGCAGAACGAAGCGGTTGTAGCGCTTGATGGAGCCGATCGCCTTGAGCATGGCGGGCACGGCGTTGCGGGCGTACTCGGCGGCGAACTCCTGGGTGAAGGTGCTCGGGTCAGTGCTCGACATGAGGGGTCACCTCCGGTGCCGGGATGCTGTCGAGGGGGATGAGGTCGACCACGCCGGAGCAGTGGGCGCACATGATCGGGGCCAGGCCCTGGGCGGCGAGTTGGTTGCGGAAGCAGGGCAGGCAGGTGAAGTCGGCGGGGAAGAGGCCGTCGCCTTCGCAGAGGACGCAGCGGCGGAGGCAGATGGGGCAGGGCGTGTAGACGGGGCCGAGGATGTCGTGGACGCCAGCGGGCGAGTTGCCCTCGATGCACCACAGGCATGGGTCGGACAGGTTGAAGGTCATCGGTCGCCTCCGTGGCAGTCGAGGCAGCAGCCGTAGCGGCGGGGGATGTAGTAGGGCTTGGTCTGGCCGCAGTGGCGGCAGGTGCGGCGAGCCCGCAGGGCTTTGGCGATAGCGGCCCGCTGGGCCGGGGTCGCGACCCGTTTCGGGGCGGCGAGGTCGAGGCGGTAGAGGTAGGCGACGCGCTTACCGCGACGCCACAGGATTTGCGCGACGGCGTGATGTCCTCCGGGACGGAGTCCGGCGGCGCGGAGCTGTCGGCGGGTGGCCAGGCCGTCGGGGGCGAGCCGGTAGGGGTAGGTGGGGAATTCGTCGGCGGGGTTGGCCGGGTCGTAGGTGTAGGTGGTCATGACTGGCCTCCCCAGCGCTGCTGGGCGGCCTGCTTGGAGATGCCGAGACGGGTGCCGATTTCGGCCCAGGAGTAGCCGAAGGCCCGCAGGCCGACGACGGCTTCGCCGATGGCGTCGTCGAGGTTGGCCGACAGTGCGACGAGGTCGCGGAGGGCTTCCACGTCACCGGCGGCGACGCGGCGGCCGTGGGCGCGGATGATGCGGCGGGCGAACGCGGCGAATGCGTCGTTCTCGACGACGTCGCGCCGTTTGCGGCGGGAGGGAGTGCGCGTCAAGGACGCTTTGACGGTGAACATCAGTTCCCGCCTTCCTGGGTGTGGAGGCGGTCCCACCGTTCGGCGGCCCGTTCAAGGGCGGTGACTACCTGGTAGGCGGTGCGGCTCGGGTCGTCGTTCCAGGAGTAGGGCGAGGTGTGTTCGTCGATGACGAAGCCGTCTTCGTCGATGTCGAACAGCGGGTGAAAGTCGTCGAGGTAGTCGACGAACGTGGCCATGGCGGCGAGGTAGTCGGCGAGCGCGCTCGGGTCGAGCTGGGAGAAGTGCTCCACCTTGTGTCCGGCGGTGGCGATGCCGATGGCCCCGGCGGCGCAGGCCGGCGGGGTGAGGATGTCGGTGGTGGGTGCGTAGTAGGTGCCCTGGTGCCAGCCGTGCCGGCGCAGGTAGAGGGCAGCGCACCGGAGCAGGTCAGCGGGTGTGACCCGGACTCCGGAGGCAGGGTTTTGGGTAGCCTTCATGGCAGCCACGTCCTTTCGGGGCTGTTGGTGGAGGTCGGCAGGACCAGCACTGCTGCCAGGCGATGTCCTGGTCCTGTCGGCCGCTTATCGGGTGGTGCGCAGCCGCAGGTAGCGGCGTTGGCGGGTGTCGTCGCCGCCCATCGATCTCGGGGCGGACAGGTAGACGAGTCGGCCGCTGGCCGAGGCGACCTGGACCATGGCGGCGATGTCCTCGGGACGGCCGACGATCCACAGTTCCGTGTACTGCGCGGCCCGCTGGCTGTTGGCCTTGGCGTAGGTGCGTTCCCGGGTGGTCATGCCGCCACCCCGAAGTCGACGCGGGTGAGGTCCGGAACCTGGTCCGGTAACCGGCGTGGCCGGCGGATCCAGGCGGCGTAGTCGGCGATGCCCGCGATCTGGGCATCGGTGAGGTAGGCGACCTTGATGCGGCGTGGAACGCCGCCTTCGGCGATGAGGTAGGCCGCGCCCTGGTTGGTGGGGGCGATGTCGGTGGCCGTGTAGCCCTGCTCGGACCAGCCGTGGCCGAGGACAATGTTCGAGCTGTTCGGGGTGGTGCAGCGGAACGCGGCCCGGTAGCCGAACAGGTCCCGCAGACTGGTGGGGATGATGTCGAACGACGGCCGCTGCGTCGCGGCCACGACCGGGATACCGGCGGCCCGGCCCCGGGCGACCAGGTCACGCAGGAGAGCGACGAACTCTTCCTGCTCCTGCTTGCTGCCGACGGTGGCGGAGTAGAAAGCGATCTCGTCGACCAGGACGGTGATGACCGACAGGCCGTCGTCGGCGGTCACCTTGCGGCGCCCGTGGGCGCGCAGCCAGGCGTAGCGGTTGTTCATCACCAGTTGCAGCCGCTTGAGGACGGTCAGAGCCTCGGTGATGTCCGGGCCGATGAACGCATCAGCGGAGTCTTCCCACTGGCCCAGCTCGACGAGCTTGCCGTCGAGCAGCACGAGCCGGGAGTCGACACTGAGCGCGGCGTGGGCCGCGATGCAGTTGAGCAGCCCGGACTTACCGCCGCCGGGCTCACCACCGGCGAGAAGGTTGCGGTAGGCGAGGGTGATGTAGACGGGCTGGCCGAACTCGTCGATCCCGATGAAGATCGGGTCGAACATCGACAGGCCAGGACCCACCGGCACCGCAGCAGCGGGGGCGGGAAACGTGGTCATCGGTGCCCTCCTTGGGCGGTTGGTGGACGCGAGGAACCACACGAACGAGCCCGCAGGGCTCCTCGCGTCCCAGGTGAAATTGGGGGTCAGATCCAGTCGGAAACGTCGTCCTCGGGCGTCGAGGACGAAGCCGCGGGCTTGCTGCCGTTGGCCGTCGTGGTGGTGGCCGGCTTCTTGCCTGCGGGTTTGCCCTGTGCCGGGAGGGTGATCGTCGGGACGTCGACGTCCGGCAGGTCCAGGGCGGTCGGCACCGTCAGCGGTGCCTGCTCGACCGTCGGGGCGTCCGGGTCGATCACGTCGACCAGCGGCGAACCCACAGTGGCGGTCAGCACCTCACGGCGCTTGATGTCGAACCGCAGATACGCGGCGGTCCGCTCCGAGGCGCGCTCGATGAGCACGGTGGAGGCGTGACAGGTCACGGCGATCTTGTCGAGGCGGCCTTCCAGGTCCTTGGCCGACAGGCCAGGACGCAGGTACACCCAGACCCGCTCACCGACCGGCGTGGGACGAGCCCACAGGATCAGCGGCAGGCTGCCGGACTGGTTGGCGATGATGAACTGCGAGAAGCACACCCGCAGCCGATGCCTCACCACGAGACACCACGCCCAGGCGATCACCTGGCGGCGGCAGACCGGCACGGCGGCCGGGACACCGACGACCAGGGCGACCACGAGCAGCGTCACCACGGCCGGGGTGTGGTCGGCGAGCTGCACCCAGAAGGTGAGCACGGCGACCGCGAGCACGATCTCGATCGCCCACCACCACAGCAGCCGCAGCACCGGCCAGATCCGCACCAGCACCCACGCGATCCCACCGACCGGCACGCCGACGAGCGCGCCGAGGAACAGAGCCAGGATCGGGTGCATGTAGGACGCGGCCACCACAGCCGACAGAAGACCGACGATGACCGCCGACAGAACGAACGCCAGCCGGGCGTTACGGGCCGAGGAACGGTGAACCCTGGCCTCAATGACCGTCACCGTTCCGGTTGACTTCCCGCCGAAGGAACGGCGAGGGCTAGACTTGGACACGACGAGTCCTCCCAAGTGCCAGTTGGGATCGGATGAGTTGACGGCACCGGGGTCGGCAGATGTAGGAGTCAGTACCGACCCCGGGCCAATTTCTTTCTTGCCGCCACCTGTCGTGACGACCGGACCGGGAACGTAGGAGTCAGGAACACTCCCGGAACCGCATGGGGTTGGATCAGCGGACCATCAGGCCGCTTCGCAGGCCACGGACACCTGTGGCTCACACAGCACGACGTGCGAAGAGACCTACTTGGCCGGAGAACCAGTCTTCGGCTTCAGCGACACCGCCCGGAACGCGACGCCGTTACGCCCGTTGGTCGCCCACGGAATGGCCTCCAACTGCTCGACCGCCAGGAAGTCCCCCACCTTCACGTTCGGCTTCTCACCCGCCGTCGTGATGGTGATGACCTCCCCGCCCGTCTCGTCGAGCACGAAGACCTGGGTGGACCACATGGGCCGGCCCGTGTTCTTCTCGGACTTCTGGTTGCCGTTCTGGTCGTTCTTCGGCTCCGGGTCCTTCGACGCCGTCACCTGCTTGCTCGTGGTGTCCACGTACAGCTTCAAGGCCGTCTCCTGTCTACTGGGGCACCGCTCGCCGGTGCACTCCGCTGTCTTCATGTCTTCATGAAGACGTGCAGACAACGTACGACGGCCGTCCGATCGCGTCAAGACTTCATGAAGACCTAAACTGGAAGCTGCCGCGAAGGAGCGTGAAGACATGGCCAAATGGGAGCGGATCGCCGCAGACTGGCGGGAAAAGATCCATTCGGGAGAACTCAAGCCCGACACGAAGCTGCCGAATGAGCAGACGTTGAAGGCCGACTACGAAGTCAGCTTGCCCGTCGTTCGACAAGCGCTCGACGCGCTCGAAGCAGAAGGTCTCGTCGACCGTCGCCACGGTCGAGGCACCTTCGTGCGCGCACCCCGGCAGCGAGTGCGGCGGTCTCCCGAGCGGTACCAGTGGGAGAAGGACCGAGCCCGACTGCCTGAGTCTCAGCGACGCCGTACCGGCGCGACTGAGCGCGACACCGGTCTGACCATGCAAGATCTTGAATTCTCGGCGCAGTATCGGACCGTTCCCGCAAGCGCCGACCTGGCCCGCCTGTTCAGCGTTCCCATCGGAGCCAAGATGCTTGAACGCATCTACCGCACCAGCTCGCGCAAGGAGAAGGTGCCACTCAGCCTCAACACGTCCTACATGGTCTACGACGTAGTGGCCGAGAACCCGGCACTGCTGGACGACCACAACGAACCATGGCCCGGCGGAACCCAGAACCAGCTCTTCACCATCGGCATCGAGCTCGACCGAATCGTTGACGAGATCACCGCACGGCCACCGTCGGCAGACGAAGCAGAAGCCCTGAAACTGCCACCCGGTGTGTCGGTGCTCGTCCTCCGCAAGATCTCCGTGGACACCAAAGACTGCGTCGTTGAGGTGTCAAACGTCGTACTTCCCGGCGATCGGACGGAGTTCGTCTACACCACGAAGCTTGCGCGGTGGTCCGAGTGAAGATCTCCGTCATCACTCCGGTACACGCCCCGAGCATTCCCTACCTGGCAGACGCTTACGAATCCCTGCGATCTCAGGAGCTGCCAGACGGATGGGCCTGGGAGTGGCTAGTCCAGGAGGATGGGCGCACCGGCAAGGTGGAGGCCGCCTTGCCCAACGACCCACGCGTCATGGGCGCGACCGGCAAGCCAGGCGGCCCAGGGACCGCCCGCAACATGGCCATGGCCCGCAGTGGCGGGGACCTGTTGAGAGTCTTGGACGCAGACGACCAACTGACACCGGGTGCCCTCGCTCGCGAGATCGAGATACTCGCCAGCAGACCGGAGGTCGGCTGGACCACATGCAGCGTGCTTGACCTCATGCCGGACGGGTCAACCATCGGGTGGCAGCACGCCGACCCTCCGGGCGGCACTCTCCCCCGGGGCGACGTCCTGACGTACTTCCGGACCAACCAGTACCGGCTTCCGATCCACCCAGCCACGCTGTGCATCCGGCGTGACCTCGCGCTTGCCCTCGGCGGATGGATGGCACTGCCCGGCGGGGAAGACACCGGCCTGCTGATCGCCGCATCGGTTGTCACCGACGGGTACTTCGTTGCGGAACCTGGACTGTTGTACCGCAAGCATCCGGACCAGATCACCGCTCAAAGCGACTGGAGCGCGAACGAAGAGTGGCAGCTCCGCATGCAGCTCATCGAGTCGCGAGCTACCGCTTTGCAGTCGTCCTTTCCCGCTGCACGTGCCTGATTCGGAAGTCCGCGGCTTCGGCCAGGTCAAGCCAGGTCGGCCGGCTGCCGGCAATGTCGGGCTCCACTTGATGCGTGACGGATCGATGTCGGATGACGGGTGACACGTCCGGCTAGACGATTTCGTGCAAGCCCAACACTGCCCAGAAGCTGCTAGGGCTGGCGGCGCGCGAAGAGGACGGCCCCTGGGAAAGGCTGGTCCAGATTGAGCATCAACTGGGCCTCGACCGTGAATCCGGCATCGCGCAGCCAAGCCGTTACTTGGTCAGGTTGGCGTCGGTGAACGTAGACCCTCATCGGGTGGCCACCGTAGCCCTGTGTTTTCAGCCGCGATCCGTCGCCCACGTGAAAGCCGAGTAACAGCGGTCCGCCGGGACGCAACACCCGCCGGAAGTGGCCGAAGACCGTGGGTACCGCGTCGTCGGGGACGTGGATCAGCGACCAGAAGGCAACCAGGCCGGCAACCGAGGCGTCGCCGAGACTCAGATCCGTCATCGAGCCCACCTCGAATCGCAGGCCAGGGTTATCCCGCCGAGCAACGTCGATCATCTTGGGTGAAAGGTCGATGCCGAAGGCGTCGACGCCAAGCTTGCTCAGGTGGGCGGTGACGTGTCCTGGTCCGCAACCCACGTCCGCCACCGGCCCGTCGACGGCGGCCTGGACCATGTCGGCGAACAACGCCAGACTCACTCGTAGGTAGGGCTCGCTAGCGAGAGCGTCGCGCACCTGGTCGGCGTAGCCGACGGCGACTGTGTCATAGGAGATGCGGGTGTCAGCCAACCAGTCTTGATCGCTCATCCCAGCGAGGGTAGTGACTCGACGGAGCGCCATGCATCAAGTGAAGCCACGATGTAACGCACCAACCCGAGTACGACAGCCCGGCTGCCGGCAATGTGGTTCAAAGTTTCTGTACGTCTTCAAGGCGGCCCTGAACGGGCCGCACGCGCCGCCGCCTGGGCGCGCGTCCGTCGCTCCGCTGGCGCTCCGACTCCGGCCACGCAACACGCCCGGCGGCTGGCGCGGAAGCGTGAAGCCCAAGGGGCCGCCGCAGAACGACAGGGGTATTGACCGGGTGGGGGTGGGCCGGCAGCCGGCCGGGCCGCGCGGCCACGAGCCCGCGCGGCGTAGGGAAGCGCACGCCGGCCGCGTCGGCGAGCTGGCGGCGGTCGCGGGGTGGCGGTTACTGCGCCTCCGGCGGGGGCGCTCCGGCTCCAGGATGGCCAGGGCTTCGCCGGCGGGTCACGGTCCGTGGGTGGTTGCGGTAGACCATCCCGCCTGCCATCGACCCGGGCAAGCCGAGCAGACCCCCGCCCGACCCGCCAGCGTCCGAACCTGCGTCAAGGCCGTCTTGACGTGGCGTGCCGAGCGGGGGCCCGCTCCCCGGTGGGCGGGTCGATGGCAGACGGGATGGCTGAAGAACTCGTGCTCGGCGCAGCCGCCTGTCATGAGTCCTGCGAGGAACGCGGCACCACTTGGCAAGTGACGGCGAAGCGGACCCCGAGCTCTTCATACAATGCGTCTACTACTGGCTGCGGGTGATCTGCCGCAAGGCTGGAAATCACCGCGCTTCTGAAGCTCACCACCAGGACGTCACCCTCGACGCTATTGATGACGCCGTCGCGATAAACCGCTGCAATTCGCTTAGAGTTTCGGGAAACCCGAGCGATCACATCTGGCCAGACCCGACGGACGTCGACAGCGGAAGGAGGGCTAGGGAAAGATGCGGCAATAGGTGTAGCGCCCGGGATCTCGACTACTTTACTGCGAGGATCAGGTATTACCACAGGCAGCAGCGCTACTGAGATCAACCGCTCGGAGTCAGTGTTGGATGTCAGGACGTAGTCTCGTCGCTCCATAGGTCGGTCGCTTGGTCGCGCTTCGCGAAACTGAGGGTGCGAGCGGATCGCCTGGTCGGCCCCTTCAATGGCCGTGGTTGCTCGAACATCTTTTACTAGGAGGATCAGCGCCGCTTTGGTATCGCGCCACGTCGTGTAGCTGCAGAGTTGGTTGATTGCGCTGGAGAAAGCCTTCGGACCGCCCCAGAACTTGAATTCGCCAATGAAGGCGCTTCTGTTTTGATAGTTGAGGAGGATATCCGTCTTGCCCGCTCCGTTGAAGGCTTCACCGGTGGCTGCGCCCTCGTAGTTAGCGTTCAAAACGAACAACGCTAGATCACGGATCGCCTCCTCGCCGAGACCCCTAGCTGTGTCTGGAAGGCGTTCCATGGCTCGTCCGAAGCTGCTAAGCGTGCGGATCACGTCCTCATAGATTTGCCGAGAGACATGAGGCTCGGTCGGAGAAGAACTGGACTTGGACTCTTGCACCCGGACGATTTTGCGCTGAACTGGGACCTCCACCCTCGCTTGGGTCGCAATGCTTGTGAGGGGTATTGTCAGCGCTGCATCGAGGTCTGCTGTGTCGTCGAGCAGGTCTTTACGGTCGTATACCTTGGACCGAAGAGCACTCCGCAACTGGGCGTTGAATTGGGCAGCGTCAGCGTTGGCCTTCGTAACGCAGCCACTGACGTCGCTAATGAATTCGGCTACCCTTGAGTTGATTGTCGATGCTGTTAGTCTACCCTGAGATTGAATCGTCAATTCGACTGCCGAATCATCGGAAACAGTCGGCTTCAATGCGGAATATGCGAGAAGGCCATATTGGAGGAGTTCCTTTGACCCGGTGAAAGGAATCCTCACCGTGACGGCCTGTCCTGGCAGCTCCTCTACGGTATCGCCTACCCACTTGTCCGTTTTGATAGACGTCACCTTGACCTGAGACCGAGAAATTCCATTTGAGTCAAGCCCTACGAGCTCGTGGCTGTACCGGCGAAAGACCCGCTCAACGACCTCATTGGGTTGCTGCTGGACCATTGAGTCTGGCTCCCTGTTGGCCGCGAGCAGCGCGCGCGTCATAAGCACGTCAAACAAAGAGCCCTTCACGGCGTTCAGTACACGGCGGTCAGGCATTTGGCACCCACCGGCCGAACATCATCGTCGGGCTGGCGAAGGACGCCGGAACCAAACGTTTGATTAGCCAGCGACAAGGCTGAACCTCGACCGAGGGATCTTCTGTAAGGCCGCGGCTCCGGGCGGAACGATCTTTATGGCGGTTGGTCCGGTCCAGCCGGGTTGTTAGCCTAGGCACGCGATCTCCTATCAGTGGACGTCGGCAGCGGACCTGGCACGGAGTTCGATGCGGCACCCGTTCCTAGGCGGGTGCCGCTCCGTGCTTCGGAGGCTTGCGCTTGGGTCTGACAACTCCCGTCCTGCGCTCAACTTGCAGGCTACGGGGAGCTGAACGTCAGCCGTGTAAGCCGTCGCGATCGATCACAGCACTTTAGGCCGACACCACACAACAGCACCGGTGGACAAGCCTCGGGACAACCTGTGGACAGCGCTGGACAGGTACGTGGGTGCACTGTGGATTGTGTGGACAACCGGAGGGGAGGAGAATTCTGATCTTCATCATGCACAACCTGGGGCTATGGAACGCGTGCTTTGTGTGCTAGGGGTTTCACGCCCGTGGGCTCACCTCGGCGGGTGTCGCCGCAAGGCCGGCAGCGCCGCGCCCCAGCGACGCGGCGCTGCCACCTGATGGCAGGCAAGATGGACAAGAGGCGTCGTCAGTCGGTGTCTGACGAACCACCGCCAGGGCATGTCAAGGATCCCCCTCGACGAACAAAAGGAGATCAACTTGACATGCGAGGTAGAACGTAGTTAATGAACGAGAAGACGCCCTTCGGTGCAATCCGAATTAATTGCACGTGCTGTCAGCTGCCGCAGCGTGTGAAAGACCGCGACGGCGCACCTCCGACACTCTGCGATGTCTGTAACCAACATCAGGGCAAGCTGCCTGAGCGTCGCGCCCAACGGGCCGAGGCTCACGAGGAGATGCTGCGAGAGCGCCTGACTGCCTGCCGAGCGAGCGAATCAAAGGCCAAGGCACTGGCGGATTCCGCAGATGAGCGGGTCGCGTCAGCACTTGGCAGTAGAGGCGCTTTGGCTGACAGGCTTCATCAGGCAGCAGAGCATGCCGGCCACACCTGCCCTGCGACTCGGATCGCATTCGAACCGGCGACGGTCGAGTGGGCGCGGCGGCATCGACGAGCAATGGCACGCCAAAGGGGCTACCTCGATGAGGACTTTCCATCGCCCCCGCCGCCCCGCCAGGTGGCTCACTGATTGACGATCGCGGGAGCAACGAACGGACACGTCGGTGGACGCTGGCGGGCCGATCGGCTGCCCAACTGCATCGGCTGCTCAGTCGACTGGCTCGCGACGGTTCCTGCGGGAGGCTGGGGAGGCCGCCGTCAGCAGAAAGTCAGCGAGACTTCCGACAAGAAGCGAGAGCTGCTGGTGCAGGACGACAGAGTCAGCGACATGGACGCCACTCACCGACCCTGGCTGACTGAGGTTCGCCGCATCGAGCCACCTTTGCAAGGCAGGGGTTAGGGGTTCGAGTCCCCTGGGCTCCACCACATCATCTGGCCAGGTCAGGGCCCGTGACACGTCCGGCTAGACGCTCTTGCACCGTTGACGGTGGGACTACCGTCGGAGGCGTGATCGTGCGTACGCGCTGGACGATCCCCCACCCGCCTGAGGTGCTGTGGCCGGCACTCTGCGACTCACGCCTCGAACTGCAGCCCCGGTGCCCGGTGTTCTACCTGGGTACGCCTCGACCGACGATGTGCCGGTTGCCCGATGGCCCAGGCGAGGTAGACGCGGCCCGGCAGTGTGTCTCGGAGCAAGGGGTGGTGCGGCAGCGCATCACCGTATGGGAGCCACCAGCCCGGCTGGCGTTCCACATGGAGTCGACGGATCTCGGTTTCCACCGCTACGTTGACTATCTCGGGGATCTATTCGAGATGGCCCCTGCTGGCCGTGGCACGCACGTCACCCGGACCACGACGGTGACAGTCCGCGGGTTCGGCCGCGCCGTGCTCTATCCGGCGTTATGGGTCGGGTTGAAGTCGGTGCACCGCTTCGTGTTCCGCAACTGGCAGACGATGGTGTTATCGCCCCCGCGGCCGGGTGACGCTCCCTCGCCTACTAGGTGACGGCCGTCTGCCGCATATGGAGTCTCCTGACCTCCCACCACATGCTTGACGAATCCGTCCCAGCACATGCTTTACGTTTGGCCTAGATTCCGTGGTCGGCCTTGCGGGCCCGCCTGTGCTTCCAGGCGTAGATGAATGCTGCCAGGCCGATTACGGCGAGTGCGCCGGCGATGGCTGCGTGGACGGCGAGTCTGTGTTCGGCTGCGGTGATGTCGGCGGCTTGCTTCTCCAGCATCTCGGGAGTGGGGTCCTGGTAGGGCATCGAGATCCCGGACAGATCCAGGAACGGCAGGCACGGCAGCAGGCACGAGGCGATGAGCAGGAGAACCCCGGCGGTCAGCGCTAGGCGGGCACGCGACATCGCGACAGGCTTTCACAGGGGTCGTCTTCTGCGTTGACCGCCTCACGCCGTGGTCACCTTGCGGGGCCGGCTGGTTGAAGAAATATGACGCAAGGTGTCAGGTTTCGGGTGAAGCATGGGTTCATTGGTAGGCGCCGGCGAGAGGCGCGGACCACGGCGCAGATAGATGCGGAAAGACAAGGACCTCTTGATCGGCGGGAACTCACTCGCTCCCGCCTCACCCCATAGGCTCCGCCACTCGGAGTCGTCGCCGAGGACCCGGTCAAGTGCTTCGATCGCCAGTTGTGGCAGGTCGTCGTCCAAGCCAAGGGCTTTGCAAGGAAGAAGTTCGGGGTTCGAGGACCTCAGGCCGGGAACGGACGGTTGACGCGTGCGTCGGTGAGGACGGCGGTCCACCAGGCCAGTTCGGCCAGCGCGCTGGCCAGCGCCTTGTTCGTGCCGTCGGCGGGTGTGAAGTGGTTGCTGTCGTCCAGGGCTTCCCACGGGGCAGCCAGTCCGAGGCAGCGTCGCGTGGTGACCATGTTCAGTTCGGCCAGGACACCGCGCAGGTGTTCGATCGCCGCGTACCCGCCCTGGACTCCGTAGGCGACGACGGTGGCCGGCTTCAGCATCCAGGCGGCGTAGTGCCAGTCGATGAGCCGCTTCAGCGATGCGGGGTAGGAGTGGTTGTACTCCGGGGTGACAAACACGAACGCGTCGGCGGCTTCGATCCGGTCGGCGACCTCGGTCCTCGGGCCGCCGCCGGGAGAAAGCCGGGTGTCGTCGGGCAGGGTGATCCCGGCGAGGTCGATCAGGTCGACGTTGACGCCACTGCTCTGCTGGAGCGCGGCGACGACCCACTCGGCGATGGTCGGGCTCATCCGCCCGTTGCGAAGGCTGGAGGCGATCACCGCGACTCGCGTCGTGGTCTGCGCGGCGGTGGTGGAGTGGTGATTGGCATGTGCTGTCGGAGCGGTCATGTCCACCACGCTGCGGGTTGAACATATGTTGAAGTCAAGCCGGATCGACGCGCATCGTCGGGGGGAAGCAACCCCTCGCGGCGTACGGTGAGGGCATGACGCTCACGAACCCGGTCGTGGCATACGCGACCGTCAGCGAGGTCGCCGCCGACAGTGGAGTGGCGCCCTCGGCGGTGCGGTTCTACGAGAAGCACGGCGTGATCAACGCGGTGCGTACCGCAGGCAACCAGCGCCGGTTCGACGAGTCCGCGGCCTGCCGCATCCATGTCGCCAAGCTCGCTCAGCGGGTCGGGTTGACGGTGCGCGAGATCGCCGAGTTGTTCTCCGCGCTTCCCGCCGACCCGGGACCCGAGGATTGGGGTCGGGTCGCCGAGCACATCGTCACCGAGGCCGAGCAGCGCGTGGCCGACCTGAAGGCCCGGCTCGAACTGCTCGGTTCGGGCGCCAGGCTCTGCGATCTGGGAGCGGCACTGGACTCCTGACGCCGCCGGCTCGGCACCCGGCTGGAGGCGCTGGAGCCTGACCTCAGACGCCGCCGGAAGTCGCTACCGCCTCGTTGCGTACCTGCTCAGGGTCACGCCGCCGGGAAACGTCCGCGTCTCCACCAGGTCGAGCTTCGACCAGCCGTCCAGCGCGCCGAAGAACGGCGCGCCGGCGCCCACGAGGACCGGGTGGGTGACGATCTCGTACTCGTCGATCAGCCCGGCCCGCATGGCCGCCCCCGCGAGGGCTGCGCCACCGACCCTCATCGGGCCGCCGTCCCCGGCCTTGAGCCGGGTTATCTCGGCGATCGCGTCCCCGGTGAACAGGCGGGCGTTCCAGTCGACCTTGTCGATGGTGGAGGAGAACACCACCTTCGGCGTGTCCCGCCAGTTCCGGGCGAACTCGATCTGCGCCGGGGTGGCGCCCGGCTGCTGGTCGCCGGTCGGCCAGTAGCCGCTCATGTTCTCCCACAGGCGGCGCCCGTACAGGAACAGGCTGACCGCCCGCTCCTGATCGAGCCACCACTGGAACAGTTCGTCGCTCGATTCGCCCCACCCGATGTCGTCGCCGGGCGCGGACACGTAGCCGTCCACTGTCAGGTTCATGCCGTAGATCAATTTCCGCACAGCGCATGCCTCCGTCGGTCGGTCCCGCAACACCGGACCCCGCAGGTCAGTCGTGGCGGTGACGCAGAATGTAGTCGATGTGGCGGATGGTGTCCCGGCGGTCGTACTCGCTGATCGAGTCCCACAGGTCCGCCAGCCAGTAGAGCGATCCGGACAGCATCCAGGCCCAACCGCGTACCCAGGTCGCCTCGTCGAACCCGAGCGCCTCCCGGTAGGCGGCCCGGGCGCGGGCGTCGAACAGACTCCAGGCGGGTCGCACCTCGACGGCCGGATCGCCGCGGCCGAGACCGCCGAAGTCGATCACGCCGGTGAGCCGGCCCCGGTCGACCAGCAGGTTGCCCGCCAGCAGATCGCCGTGCAGCCACACCGGCGGTCCCGGCCACTCGTCCGCCGCCATCGCCTCGTCCCACGCCGCGGTCACTGCCCGGCCGTCGATCCGGTCGCCCAGCTCCGCGATCGACCGGCGGGTCAGTTCGTCGCGCTGCACCAGGGGTACGCCGCGCTGGATGCCCTCCTTGACCGGCCCGTCCATCGGGTCGATCGCGATCATCGCCCGTACGAAGCGGGCGAGGTCGACGGCGAGGTCGACGTGGTCCTGCCCGGATTGCGGGTTGTCCCCGTCGAGCCACGGGACGACGGTCCACGGCCACTGATAGTCCCCGCCGGGTCGGCCGACCGCGACCGGCACCGGCACGGGCACCGGGAGGTGAGGGGCGAGCCGCGGCAGCCAGGTCGCGTCCGTCGTCACCTGGTCGACCGCCCACGGCGCCCGGGGCAGCCGTGCCGTCAGGGAGTCGCCCAGCCGGAACAGCGCGTTGTCGGTGCCGTTCAGCGGCTGCGGCACGATCGCCAGGCTCGACCATTCGGGGAACTGGTCGCTGACCAGGGCGCGTACCTGCTCCACAGTGACGACGATCTCTCCCGGACGCATCGACGCGACCGTAGGACCCGCCGGATCACACGGTCAATCGAATTCGGAGCGCGGCGTGATCCTGATCATGAACCGATCGGTACAGAACCCTGCTACGGTTGGCTCCGAACCGAGCGGTACAAAATGTGCGGAGGGGAACGAGCGATCATGAGCGCCACCACTGAGGAACTGCGTGACTTCTACCTGCGGTACGTCGATCTGGCGAACAAGCGGGAGTTCGACCGCATGGCCGACTTCGCCCACGAAGAGGTGATCATGAACGGCACGCCGGTCCGGATGGCGGACATGGTGGCCGAGTTCTACAAGCACGTCGAGGCGGTGCCGGATCTCCACTGGGAGATCCAGGAGGTCGTCGTCGAGGGCGACCGGATCGCCGCCCGCCTCGTCGACACCGGAACGCCCGTCAAGGAGTGGAACGGCCTGGCACCTACCGGCGCCTCGGTCTCGTTCGTCGAGACCGCCTTCTACCGGCTCCAGGACGGCAAGTTCAAGCACATGTCGTACCTGATGGACACCGACTCGGTGCGGCGGCAGCTCGCCGGCTGACCGGGGGAATCCGGAAACGCGGCGCGCCCAGCCCGATGCGACATCGAGCTGGGCGCGCCCAGGAAGCTATGCGACGAAGCGGGAACGACGTCGGCGTCCGATGACGTAGCTGGCGCCGCCGAGGAGCAGCAGCGCCCCGCCGATGCCGGCCACTGTCGCGGTGTCGGAGCCGGTCACCGGCAGGCCGCCACCCTCGCCACCACCGTCGCCGCCGGGTACGCCCACGCTGGCGGAGGGACTGAGGGGCGGCACGACTGTCGACGTGGCGCTGGGCGTCGCGGTCGGCGTGGTCGTGGGCTGAGACGGCGTCGGCGTCGGCTGGGATGCGCAGTCGAGCGCGCGAGCCTCGTACAGGCCGTTGTTCAGGTAGGCGAGGTAGGCCTCGACGGACGGGTTGTCGAGCACCTTCTGCGCGGCGGCCCGCACGTTGGGGCCGGCACCCGTCATCGTCTGGCCGATCGAGACGCGCAGAGCCGTCGCCCAGCGATTCTCCACGTTCTTGAGGTATGCGCGAAGGTCGTCCGAGGTGCCCTTCAGCCGCTCCTCGATCTCGCCCGGCAGAACGGGCAACGATTCGGCCTGCGCCTCGGCCAGGAGCCGATAGGCCAGCAGCCGCAGCTCGGAAACGTTGGCCGTGTCCAGGTCGATGGTGACGAGCTCGCGGAAATCCTTGTACACCTTGCGTTCGACCGTCTGGCAGGCGTCGTTCAGCCCGGGCACTGCGGTCTGCGCCGCCGCGGGCGCCGCCGGAATCACAAAGGCCAGCGCCACCAGGGCGCCGGCCGGGATTTTCCATCGCATGTGGACTTTCCTCCCCGTGTAGATCAAAACATGGAGATGTTACCGGCGTCCCTCCGAAGCGCAAGGAGCATTGATTGCGCTAACGGCGCAGTCGATCAACCGCCTCTCTTATCGCCGCGACCCGGCTCGCCAGTGGGCCGGCCGGCACGTCGGCGAGGTCGAATCCGGCCTCGCGATAGGTCAACTCGTGGATTCGCTCGAAGACGAGTGATTCCTCGAAGGTGATCCGGCGAGCGGCGGTCGCCTCCACGAAGCCCTGATGGCGTACGAAGAAAGCGGTTTGTTCGTAGTGGCGATTCGCCGTCATGTCCTTGATCTCGGCGAGCAGCGCGGACGGTGCGGCCCGGCCCAGATAGCGGCACAACGCCAGCGTGCAGACGGGCGAACGGTCGTGGAAGACGACCTCGCCGGCGTTCGCCGCGGCTCGGCGACGGCGCTCCCGTTGGAGATCCAGCACCCGGTCGGCGAAGCCCGGCTCACGCCACGGCTCCGGTCGTCCGAGCGCCTGGTGAAGCGCGATCACGTCGGTCGCCGCCTCCTCCACGACGGGGTACCCGTCGATCTCCAGGTGCCGGAGAATCGCTGTCTTACCGGAGCCGGGAGCGCCGGTGAGGATGTATCCGGGCATGTCGTCCTCCGAATGGCGGGCAATCCGCTTGATAGGCAAGCCGTCACTTGCATATGGTGGGTGACGTGGGCGATCTGTACCAGGCGCTGGCCGACCACACCCGCCGCCTGATCCTCGACGAGCTGACCGAGCGCGACGGTCAGACCCTGTTCGAGATCTGCGGGCGGCTGGCCACGAAGCACCAGGTCACGTCGTCCCGGCAGGCGATCTCCCAGCACCTCGACGTCCTGGAGGCCGCCGGCCTGGTCGTCACGCGGCGGCAGGGTCGCTACAAGTTCCACCACCTCGACACCCGGCCGCTGCGGGCCGTCACCGAGCGATGGCTCAGGTCCGCCGAACCCACCCAGGAGAACCCATGAGAATCAACCTCACCAGCGTGTACGTCGACGACCAGGACAAGGCGCTGCGCTTCTACACCGAGGTGCTGGGCTTCGTGAAGAAGACAGACGTGCCGACCGGGGAGTACCGCTGGCTGACTGTGGTCTCGCCGGACGCCCCGGACGGCGTGGAACTGCTGCTGGAGCCCGATGCGCACCCGGCCGCCAAGGCGTTCAAGGAGGCGCTCGCGGCCGACGGCATCCCGCTGACGCAGTTCGCGGTGGACGACGTGGCCGCCGAGCACGAGCGGCTGCGGGGCCTCGGCGTGCTGTTCACCCAGGAGCCGGTCGACATGGGCCCGGTGACCACCGCGGTGTTCGACGACACCTGCGGCAACCTGATCCAGATCGCACAGTACCGGTAGCCGGGCGCTGACGCCGCGCTGAACCGCTGGACACGATCGGTCACCCTGGCGGCATGACGGTGTGGCGGCGCCCGTACTCGCTGGACCTGACCACCGGCGGCGCGATGTGCGCGGTGGTGGGGACGGCCGCTTTCCTGGTGTACCTCGTGTTCGCGGGCGTTCGCGGCGTTTATCCGGGCCCGATGGCGGCGTTCGCCGTGGCTTGGACCGCCGTCGGCCTAGTCGTCTGGGTTCGCCGCGCGATGCTCGGCGTCTGGGTGAGCCCCGTCGGCGTACGTTCGCGCTCGCTTCTCCGCACGACCACGGTGCCGTGGGCGTCGGTCGTGGAGATCCACAGCGGTACGGGTTCGATAGCAGGTCTGGACATGGGACGCGACGCGATCGTCGTCGAGCGGACCGACGGCGCGCCGGTGCAGACGCCGATCCAGTCCGGCGCCATCGTCCGGCCGTTCCGCCTGGAGCTGACCCGGCTGGTCACCTGGCCGGAGCACTACGACGAGATCCTCGCGAACCTGCGGGAGTGCCACCGCGAGGCCCGGCCCCCGGAGCAGCGCGCGGCGGCGAGCCCGGCGCCGGGTCCGGTCCGCGTCGACCGTCCGGACCGGACCCGGCCGCCCGCGCCGAGCGCCGGGCGGCGGCGTGACATCCACGCGCTGACCCGGCAGTACGAGCGCGGGGTGCTGACCGACGCCGAGTACGCGGCCGAGTTGGCGCGGCTGCGGGGTGACGAGTAGGCGTCAGGCGAGCCGGTCGAGCAGTTCGCGGCTGCGGCTCACCACGAGCGCGGTCGCCTCGGCGTCGTACGAGGGCAGCGAGCTGTCGGTGAACAGATGCCGGTCGCCGGGGTAGACGTACAGCTCGCCGCGTTCGGGGCCGACGATCGACATCAGCTCGCGGGCGGCGTCCACGTCGCCTTCCAGCCCGAAGAACGGGTCCCGCTCCATGCCGTGCACCTGTACCGCCACGCCGTCGGGCCAGGGGCCGATCGCCCACTCACCGGTCACCGGCAGGCAGGCTTCGTAGAGCAGGGCGGCCCGGGCGCCGGGCCGGGTCTGGGCGAGCCGCTGGGCGATGGCGGCACCCCAGGAGACACCCGCGTGGACGAGGTCGGCGGGCAGGTCGGCGACGACCGCGTCGGCGCGCTGGTCGAGGACGTCGCCGCCGATGCGCTTGACCAGCGCGGCGCCGTCGGAGATGGTGGCCGGCCGTTCGCCGTCGAATAAGTCCGGGGTGTGCACGGTGTGTCCGCCGGCGCGCAGGGAGTCGGCGAGGGCGCGTACGCCGTCGGTGAGCCCTTGAATGTGGTGGAAGAGCACGATCTCGGCCATCACTACACTCCTGAGTTGTCAGACCAGAGTTATCGAACGAACCAGAATCTTAGAACGGTCGAGAAATGTCGGTCAATCAGCGGATCCCGGACTACGACCTCGAGGACCTGCTCGTGGTCACCGCCCCGGAGCAGTTGCGCGCGCTCGCCGACCCGCTGCGCAGCACGCTCCTGGAACTGCTGCTGGAACGCGCCGCCACGGTGAACGAGCTGGCCCGCGCGGTCGACCGGCCGAAGAGCAGCGTCGCGTACCACGTGAACCAACTGGTGGACGCCGGGCTGCTGCGCGTGGTGCGGACCCGGCGGGTACGCGCCATCGAAGAGCGGTTCTACGGGCGTGTCGCCCGCACCTTCTACGTCGGCACGCTCACCCGGACAGAGGACAAGCAGGTCGTGTCCCGGATCAACGGCCTCGCCGAGGCGGCAGCTGAAGCGGCCGCCGCGCACGCCGCCGACGAACTGCGGTGCACGCTCGTGCACGCGCGCATCCCGATCGAGGACGTCCGCGAGTTCTGGGCGGAGGTGCAGGCGCTGGCCCGGCGGTTCGCGCAGATCCCCCGCGCCGGGGACCAGGTGTACGGCTTCGCCGCCGGCCTCTACCCCACGGACGCGCCCACGCTCCCGGACACGGACCCCGCCCCTTCGACGGGGTCTTGCCGGGGCGGCGAAGAGAGCAGGCTAGCGTCGGAAGCGTGAGCACCGGATCCCCGCGCGTCCTGCCGGCCGAGCGCGGCATCGACGAGGCCGCCGCCGTTCTGCGCGCCGGCGGGCTGGTCGCCTTCCCCACCGAAACCGTCTACGGCCTGGGCGCCAACGCGCTCGACGCGCGGGCGGCGGCCCGGATCTTCGAGGCCAAGGCGCGGCCCAGCTTCGACCCGCTGATCAGCCACCTGGCCGACGCCGCCGACCTGGCCGCGCTGGTGGGCGAGGTGCCGGCGGCGGTGGCCGAGCTGGCGAAGCGCTTCTGGCCCGGCCCGCTCACCCTGATCGTGGACCGACCGGAGATCATCCCGCCGATCGTCACCTCCGGCCTGGACACCATGGCGGTACGCGTACCGGACGAGCCGTCGGCGCGGGCGCTGATCGCGGCGGCCGGCGTGCCGGTGGCCGCGCCGAGCGCGAACCGGTTCGGCCAGCTCAGCCCGACACGCGCCGAGCACGTGGTGGCCGGGCTGGGCGGCGCCGTGGACGTGGTGCTCGACGGCGGGCCCACCCGGTGCGGCATCGAGTCGACGATCGTGGACGCCCGGGGCGACCGGCCGGTGGTGCTGCGGCTGGGCGCGCTTCCGGTCGAGGCGATCATCGAGGCGGTCGGCCCGGTCGAGGTGCGCCAGGGCAGCTCCGGTCAGCCCGTCGCGCCCGGGACGCTGGCCGCGCACTACGCCCCGCGTACCCCGTTGCGGTTGGGCGCGGCGGCCGAGCCCGGCGGCGGCCGGCGGGGGTTCCTGGCCTTCCGGGAGCCACCGGCGGACGGCGACTGGGCGGCGGTGGAGGTGCTGTCGCCCGACGGCGACGTGACCGCGGCGGCGGCGCGACTGTTCGACGCGCTGCACCGGCTGGACGCGGCCGGGGTGACCGAGATCGTCGCCGAGCCGGTGCCGGACACCGGAGTGGGCCGCGCGATAAACGACCGGCTGCGCCGGGCCGCCGCCACCTGGCACTAGAACTGTTCCGCGTCGGGACGCCCGTGCGAGCCGGGCTGCGGCATGCGGTCCATCAGCTTGGTGAGCGTGCCGTTGGCGAACGTCGCGCCGAGCGCCGAGCCGGTGGCGATTGCCCAGCCCACCGGTCCCATCGGGGTGCAGCCGAAGAACTGGCTGACACCAGGCGTCTGCACCACCGCGACCAGCGCGCCCACCGACGCGGCGGTGGCGGCGAGCACGCTGGGGCTGGTGCCGCCGGCCAGTACGGTCTGGCCGAGCTGAGTGCCGATCAGGGACGCCAGCGCGACGGTGCTGGCCCGCCGCTGGGTGCCGGTCCACCTGGCGATCGTCCAGCCGGCGGTTGCGCCCAGCGTGGTCGACGCCGCCCGCAGCCCGATCTCCCGGGTCATGGTCACACCGAGCGAGGAGTCCGGACCCTCGCGTAGCAGGTGGTCGGCGCGGTCGTCGGCCGGCGGCCGTACCGCGATGGCGAGCGCCGGCGCGAGATCGGTGAGCAGGTTGACCAGCAGCAGTTGCCGGCCGTTCAAGGCGGAGCGGCCGGTCGCGGCGGCGCTGAGCACACTGAACGCGATCTCGCCGAGGTTGCCGCCGACCAGGATGCTGAGCGCGTGCCGCACCGACGACCACATGGCCCGGCCCTCGACCAGCGTGGCGATGATCGTCTCCAGCCGGTCGTCGGTGACCACCAGGTCGGCGGCGGCGCGGGCGGCGGGTGTGCCCCGTTGACCGAGCGCGATACCGACGTCGGCGAGCCGGATCGCCGGGGCGTCGTTGGCGCCGTCACCGGTCATCGCGACGGTCCGGTCCTGGCGCTGCAACGCCTGGATGATCCGTACCTTGTGCGCCGGCGTGCAGCGCGCCACCACGTCGGTGGCCATCAGGCGCTCGGCGAGCGCGGCGTCGTCCAGCCGGTCCAGGTCGGTGGCGGTGACAACGCGCTGGCCGCCGTCCTCCGGGCTGATCGTGGCGGCGATCGCCTCGGCGGTGGCCGGGTGATCGCCGGTGATCATGACGGTGTGTACGCCGGCGGCCCGGATCCGGGCCACCGCCGGCCGGGCGCTGTCCCGCACCCCGTCGGCGAGCGTCAGGAAACCCACGAAGACCAGCCCGTTCACCTGCTCGTCGCTGACCTGCTCGGTGGAGACCCGGCACTCGGCCACGGCGAGAATGCGGTGCCCGGCCCCGGCCCGCCCGGCCAGCATGGCCTGCACCTCCTCGCGCCCCGCCGCATCGAGCGGCCGGTCCCCCTCGGCGGTGCGCCGCGACGCGCAGCGCGGCAGCACCGACTCGGGGGCGCCCTTCACGCTCAGCAGCAGCCCGCCGGAGGAGCGGCCGACAGCGGCGCTGTAGCCCCGGGACGGCTCGAACGGCAGCCCGGCGGTGGCGGTCCACTCCGCGGCGCCGGTCCGCTCGGTCACCCCGGCGGCGTCCGCGCCGTGGCGTACCGCCCGGTCGGTCTGCTGCGGCAACTCGTCCGGGTCGGCGGCGGACGGGGTGGCCCGCACCGCGGCGGCCAGCGTCGACCGCAGCGGCTCGTCCAGTTCGCCCAGCACGGCGTACCGGCCGTCACCGGTGCCCACCCCGGCCAGCAGCAGCTTCCCCTCGGTGAGCGTGCCGGTCTTGTCGAAGCAGAGCACGTCGACGCGGCCCAGCGCCTCGATGGTCCGGGGGTTGCGGACCAGGGCGCCGTGCTCGGCCAGCCGCCGCGCCGCCGCCAGCTGCGCGGCGCTGACCAGAAACGGCAACCCCTCCGGCACCGACGCCACGGCCAGGTTCGCGGCGGTCGCCGCCGTTTCGGCAAGGGGTACGCCCCGAAGCAGCCCCGCACCGGCCACCGAGATCGCCGAGGCGGCCGCCAGTGGTACGGCGCTGCTGGTCAGCTTGCCCAGCCGCGCCTCCACACCACTGGCGGGCGGGGCCTGCCGGGCCATCGCGAGGCTCCGCCCGGACTCGGTCTCCGCGCCGGTGGCCACCACCACAGCGGTGCCGTGCCCGGCGGCGACTGTGGTGCCCTCGAACAGCATCGAGTGCCGCTCGGCGATGGCCGCCGCGACCACCGGGTCGGGGCTCTTCGCCACCGGCAGCGACTCACCGGTCAGTGACGACTCGTCCGCCTCCAGCCCGTCACTCGTCAGCACCCGGCAGTCGGCCGGTACGGCGTCCCCGGAGCTGATCGTGATCACGTCGCCGCGTACCAGCTCCTCGGCGGGCACCACCCGTTCCGCGCCGTCGCGCAGAACCCGGGCGGTGACCGCCGAGCGGGACAGCAGCTCGGCCAGCGACCGTTCGGTGTTGCGCTGGTGCACCGCGCCGACCAGCGCCGACCCGCCCACCACGCCGCCGACCAGCGCCGCGTCGACGAGTGAGCCGAACGCGGCGGAGAGCACCGCACCGGCGGCCAGCACCGGGGTGAGCGGGTTGGACAGCTCCTCGACGAACGAGCGGAGCAGCCCGGCCGGACCGTGCTCGTCGCCGACCTCGACGCGCCGCCGCCGGGTCGCCTCGCCCTCGGTCAGCCCGGACGCGTCGGTGCCGAGCTGTTCGAGGACGGTCTCCACCGGCATGAGATGCCAGGCGCTGAGCGCGGGCACCGGTACGCCGGTGCGGTCCGGCAGCCGGTGCGCCCGGAACACGCCGTGCGCGAACGCGAGCGCTGCCGCGCCGTTCACCGCCGCGAGCGTCGGGCGGGGCAGCCGCCGACGGTCGGCGGTGAATGCTCCGAGCGCGCCGAGCCCGGTGCCGGCCATGGCGATCCGGATGTTCTGCTCGGTCATCCGGCGGGCCACCCCGGCCGCGTCGATGAGCAGTGCCGGTACCCGCAGGTCGTCGCCGACCAGCAGGTGCGCGCCCCAGGGCGGCAGGTCCTCCGGGCCGTACACGCCGAGGCCGCAGTCCGAGGCGGCGAGCGCCGACCGCTCGCCGGAGACCACCATCACCACCGCGCCCTCGCGTTGCAGGTCGTGCACCGCGCCGGCGAGCCGGGCACCACCGGGTACGAGCAGGTCGGCGAAGTCGTACCGGCCGTCGTCCGCGCCGCCGACCACGAGCCGCAGGCCCGCCTGCCGGGCGGCCGACGCCAGCGCGTCCACGCCCGGTGCGGGCTCGGGCTCTACCCGCAGTACGGCGGCGAGCCGGCCGTTCTCGGCCAGCCCGAGCAGCCGTCCACCGTCGGCGCGCAGCCGCGCGCTGTCCGCGGTGTCCCCGGGATCGTCGGCGCCGAGCCGGTCCAGCGGGCCGATCCGCCAGCCGTCGGCGGCGCGTACCGCGTCCGGCTCGGCCGGGTCGAACAGCGCGAACGCCCGGGCGGCGACCTGCCCGGTGTCGGCGTCGGCCAGCGGCGCCAGGTCGGCCAGCACCCCCCGGTCCGAACCGAGCACCGCCGCGTCCAGCACCACCGTGTCGATCCGGTCCAGCTCACGCAGCACGCTGCGGTCCATCGCGATCACGCCGCGCCGGGCGAGCATCCGGCCCAGTTGGGCGCCGTAACCCTCGCGGCCGGAACCGGGCGCCTTCGGCAGCGAGGACAGTGCCAGCGCGGCGGCCCGCTTGGGTCCTAGCACCGGCAGCGCCGCCGCTCCGGCGACCGCGCCGGCCGGGAGTACCCGCTTGGCGTAGCGCTCCGGCTGCCCGTCCGGCACCGGGCACGGCCGCTCGCCGTCCGGCACCCGGGCCACAGCCCGTTCCGGGTCACCGGTCAGGTGTGGCTCGGCCCGCCGCCACGCGGCCAGTTGAGCGGCCCCCTCGCCCCACTGCACGACGCGCTGCGCGCCGTCCAGCACGATCCCGGCCCAGCCGCCGGTGAGACCCTGCACCACCGCCTCGGCCAGCGGGAACAGCACCTCGGCGCGCGGGTCGGCGCGGATGCCCAGCCCGGCCAGCGCGTGCAGCTTCGGGTGCAGGTCGACAGCGCCGAGCAGCCCGGCGACCTCGGCCGGCACGGGGGTGAGCGGCAGTACCCGGGTGGCGGCGGAGATGCCCAGTCCGAGCACGTCGGACAGCAGCGCGCCGAACGTGCGCGCGGTACGCGGGCCGTCCTCGGGCGGCTGCGGCGGCTCGATCTCCGGGTCCGGCTCGTACGGGCAGGTCTGCTCGACGCGGGCCACTGTGGCGATCAGATCGCGCAGTTTCGGCGCCGGCTCCCCGGTCGCCACCACCACCCGGCCGGACGGCGCGTTCACCCGCGCCCAGGTCACGCCCGGCATCGACTCCAGCGCCGCCTCGACCTGACGGGCGAGCCGGTCGCCGCCGTCCTGGCAGACGCCGTGCACCTCGATGTGGTGGCGGCCGTCCTGCGACCACACCCGGCGGCTGGTCAGCCCGGTGAGCCGGGCCAGCCGGGCGGCGGCCGTACCCACGCTTCCCGCGACCTCGGAGACCTTGGTGGGTACGACCGTCGGGGACAGCAGGAGGCCGGCGAAGCGTCCCAGCGCCATCTCGCCTCCCGGTCTCGTCCCGGCGGCCCGACTTCCCGGCGCGGCGTCCGTTATGCCACCCGGACGGCAGAAGTTCGGGGTCCGGTCGTTCCCGCCGGACGAGACGGGGACCACAGTTGACCTCAACCCGGGGTGAGGTCCGAGGCTGTAGCCCATGACCAGCACCGCCGCCCTCCCGGCCGATCCACCCGTCGACCTGTGGTCGCCGCGCCTTCGGGCGATGACTGTGGGCAGCGTCGCCCTGGTGTCCCTGCTCGCGTTCGAGGCGCTGGCGGTGGGCACCGCCATGCCGACGGTGGCCCGCGCGCTGGACGGGCTCGGCCTGTACGCGCTGGCGTTCGGCGGCTCGTTCGCCTCCGGCGTGGTGGCGATGGTCGCCTCCGGCATCTGGTGCGACGCGCGCGGACCACGGCCGGCGATGTGGCACGGCGTCGCCTGGTTCGTCGCCGGGCTGGTCGTGGCCGGTTCCGCGACGACCATGGAGATGCTGGTCGTCGGGCGGGTGGTGCAGGGCTTCGGTTCCGGACTCGTCTCGGTGGCGCTCTACGTGGTGGTCGGTCAGGCGTACCCGGAGCAGTTGCGGCGGCGGATCTTCGCCGCGTTCGCCGCGGCCTGGGTGGTGCCGTCGCTGGTCGGCCCGGCGCTGGCCGGCCTGATCGTGGAACATCTGGGCTGGCGATGGGTGTTCCTCGCGGTACCGGCGGTGGCGATTCCGGCGGCGCTGCTGATCCAGCCGGGTCTGAAGGCGCTGGCCGGCACCGTGCCGACCCGGCCGCCCGCGGGCGCGCTGGCCCGCGTCGGCTGGGCCTGCGGGGCGGGGGCGAGCGCCGCACTGCTGCACTACGGGGGGCAGCAGCGCGGCGTGCTCGCCGCCGCCCTGACCGCCGGGGCGCTGGCCGGGCTGTTCGTCTGCGTACCGCGTCTGTTGCCGTCCGGGTTCCTGCGCGCGGCACGCGGTCTGCCGACGGTGATCGGCCTGCGCGCGCTGGCGTCGGCGGCGTTCGTGGCCGCCGAGGTGGTGATCCCGCTGATGCTGTCGCGGGAGCGCGGCTTCTCGCCCACCGGCGCCGGCCTGGTGCTGACCGTGGGGGCGCTGTCCTGGTCGGTGGGCTCGTGGATCCAGGGTCGGATCGCTTCGCCCCGGTCGGCGGCGAGCCTGCCCCGGGCCGGGCTGGCCTGCATCACCATCGGTACGGCGGGCGTCGCGTCGGCGCTGCTGCCCGGGCTGCCGGTGCTGCCGGCGGTGTTCTCCTGGGCCGTGGCCGGGCTCGGCATGGGACTGCTCTACCCGTCGCTGTCGGTGCTCACCCTGGAGCAGTCGGCCCCGGCCGAGCAGGGCCGCAACAGCTCGGCGCTGCAACTGGGCGACTCGCTCGCCGCGGCCACCGTGCTGGCGCTGACCGGCGCGGTCCTGGCCGCCGGTGCGTCACCCGGCCCGGCCAGCTACGCGACCACGCTGGCGGTGGCAGCGGGCTGCGGCCTGCTCGGCCTGACCCTTGCCGGTCGAGTGGTGCCTCGCCCGGTGGGCTGAGGCGTCGTCGGCCCGGTCGCCGCTCACGCGCAGTAACGCTCCTGCCGAAGGCATCGCCTGACTGCGGTATGACTCCTGGTCATGATTATGACTCTCAGGTATATCGCTCAACAGTCGTAGTCGCCTGCGCCGGGCTCACACACTGTGATGGAGCAGCCCGGCAAGCGCGACTTCGGGCCGACGGCCCGGCGGGCGGTCACGATCCCGGCCGGGCTGCCGTCCTGAATGCGGACCGAGTGGGCAGGGCGGGGCTGGGAGGAGTGGCGATGCGGGTGCTGGTGACCGGGGCGACCGGACGGCTCGGGCGGGTGGTGGTGCCCCGGCTGCGGGACGAGGGCTTCACGCTCCGGGCGACCAGCCGTCGGCCCCGTACCGGAGACGGGGTGGAGTGGGTGAGCACCGACCTGGCCACCGGCGCCGGGCTGGCGGAGGCGGTCGCCGGGGTGGACGCGGTGCTGCACCTGGCCTCGTCGCCGCAACGGCGTACCCACGAGATCGACGTGCTCGGCACCCGCCGACTGACCATGGCCGCCGGCCACGCCGGGGTCCGTCACCTGGTGTACGTCTCGATCGTCGGCGTCGACCGGGTGCCGATCCCCTACTACCGGCACAAGCTCGCGGCCGAAGAGGTGGTGGCCGCCGGAACGGTGCCGTGGAGCGTGCTGCGCGCCACCCAGTTCCCCGAGTTCCTGGCGGACCTGCTGAAAGGCGCGAGCCGCCTCGGCCCGGTGATCGGGGACCGGGCCGTGCTCGCCCAGCCGGTCGACCCGGCCGACGTGGCGGACCGGCTCGCGGTGCTGCTGCTCGCCGGACCGTCGCACCGGGTCGAGGACTTCGCCGGGCCGCAGGTGCTGCGCTTCGACGAGGCGGCCCGCACCTGGCTCGCGGCCCGCCGGGTACGCCGTCCGCTGCTGCCGGTCCGGATTCCCGGCCGCCTCGGGCGGGAGTTGCGCGGAGGCGGACTCACCACGACGGCCACGCCGACCGGCACCCGGACCTGGGCCGACTACCTCGCGGACACGTACGGGGGAACCGGCGGAAGATGAGAACCGGTCGGGTCCGCACCGGCCTACCGTGACCGCATGCTGGTCTTCGTCGCCACAGTGCTCCTCTACGTCTTCGGTTTCGTCTTCCTCTACGGCGTGATCCGGGTCGGCGTCCGGCACGGCATCGAGGACGCCGAGGCGAACCGTCCCGAGGTGCTGCGCCGCCGGCAGCTCACCACCGCCGAGAACCGGGACTTCGCGCAGGAGAACGCGTTCCTCAGCAATCCCAACTGAGGGGCGGAGCCGGGGCCCGGAGGGGCGATCCGCGAAGCGGGTGCGAGGATCGCGACATGATGGGGACGCTGAAGACGGAGCCGGCCCGGGCGCGGCTCGACCTGCTGGCCCCGCCGGTCGCCGCGGCGCTGCAGGAGTGGCCGGCCGAGGCCCCGGTGGACGTGGACGACGTACTCGTCGCCCCGATCGACGCCGACCTGGCCGACACCGCCGCGTTCTGCGAGGCGTACCAGGTGGGGCTGGAGGAATCGGCCAACTGCGTGGTGGTCGCCGGTAAGCGCGGCGGCGAGACCCGGTACGCGGCCTGCGTCGTGCTCGCCACCACCCGCGCCGACGTCAACGGGGTGGTCCGCAAGCTGCTCGACGTGCGCAAGGCGAGCTTCGCGCCGATGGCCGAGGCGGTCGAGTTGAGCGGAATGGAGTACGGCGGCATCACGCCCATCGGGCTGCCGGCGGACTGGCCGGTCCTCGTCGACTCCCGGGTGATCGCCACCCCGCACGTGATCATCGGATCAGGCGTACGGCACAGCAAGATCGCCCTGCCCGGGCCGGCGCTCGGCGCGCTGCCCGGGGCGAGGGTGGTGGAGGACCTGGCCAGGCCGGCCTAGGTCCTCATTCGCATCGATCTTGTTCCACGTGAAACATCAGGCTGCCGCTTCGCGCTGCGCAACCTCGCGCAACGCGGCGAGCAGCGTCTCCGGCTCCTGCGCGCCGGTGACCGCGTACTTTCCGGCCAGCACGAACGTCGGGACGCTGGAGACGCCGAGCTGGTGCGCGGCGCTCAGGTCGGCGGCGACCTCCCGGCGGCCCAGGTTCGACTCCAGGTACTCCCGCGCCTCGGTCTCGTCCAGACCGGCCTCGCCGGCCAGCGTGACCAGCGCGTCGATCGATCCGACGTCGATGCCGTCGTGGAAGTGCGCCCGGTAGAGCCGCTCGACCATCTCGGCGGAACGGTCGCGCTCGGCGGCGAAACGCACCAGCCGGTGCGCGTCGAACGTGTTCGCCGCCACCGCCCGGTCGAACCGCAGGTCCAGGCCCGCGCCCGCGGCGACGCCGGTGACGTGCGCGGCCATGCCCTCGGCCTTGTCCCGTCCGCCGAACTTGTCGCCGAGCGCCTCCAGCAGCGGCTTCGGCTCGGTGACCGGCGTCGGGTCGAGCTGGAACGGCCGGAACCGGACGTTCACCTCGCCGTCGTACGACTCCAGCGCCTGTTCCAGTCGGCGCTTGCCGATCCAGCACCAGGGGCAGACCACGTCGGCGTAGATCTCGATGTCCATGACCAGCGACAACCCGCCGGTCAGGAGATCTGTTCCCGGACCTGGCGCTTGAGCCGGGCCAGGATGGCGGTGCCGCCGCGTACGCGCAGCGGGCTGATCGCCTGCGCCAGGCCCATCCGCTGGTAGAGATCGTCCGGCACGGCCAGCACCTCCTCGGCGCTCGCCCCGGCCAACCCTTCGGCGAGGATGCCGGCGAACGCCCGGGTGGTGGGCGCCTCCGGCGGGCAGTCGAAGACGGTGCTGACCGTCTTGTCCGCGTTCACCTCGGCGCGCAGGAAGAACGCGGTCTGGCACTCGGGGACCTGCTCCAGCTCCTCCCGGTTCACACCCTCGGGCAGGGGCGGGATCACGTCGGCGAACTCCAGCAGCATCTCCAGCACGACGTCGCGCGGTGCGGCGGCGAACTCGTCCACGATCTCGGCCAGCTTCGTCGGCATCTCGGGCATGGGTCGAGGCTATCCGCCGCCGCGCGCCGTCATGCGACGGCGGTGGCGGTGCCCCGCGTCACGCGAGCGGGCCCGCTCACGCGTTCGGCGCGGCCTCGCTGATGTCGCTGAGCGCCGACTGGGGGTCGAGCTGCATGGCGAGGTCACCGAGGGAGACGATGCCGACGAGCTTGCGGTCGCTGTCGCAGACCAGCACGCGCCGGATGTTGCGCTCGCGCATCAGCGCCGCCGCCTCGTTCGCCGTGCAGTGCTGCTCGATCATGACCACCTCACGGGTGATGATCGAGCCGATCGTGGTGGTGCCCGGGTCGGCGCGTTCGGCCACCGCCCGCACCACGATGTCGCGGTCGGTCAGCATGCCGGCGAGCGTGGCGCCGTCGGTCACCACCACGTCGCCGATGTCCGACTCCTTCATCACCCGGGCCGCCTCGTCCAGCGGGGTCTCCGCCGGGAGGTAGATCACCTGCCTGGTCATCACGTCACTGACGCGGTACATGAGAGCCTCCGAACACCTCGGTCGATCCGTATGCGGTACCCGGTACCGCGTTCGCTACACCCCGTCGTGGCGCGTCGCGCCCACCTCGTCGCGCAGACGCTCCACGATGTCCTCCACCGGCACCTCGGCCCGTTCACCGCTGGCCCGGTCACGTAGTTCCACGTACCCGTCGGCGAGACGGCGGCCGACCACGACGGCGCGCGGAATGCCGATCAGCTCGGCGTCGGTGAACTTCACCCCGGCGGACACGTGCGTGCGGTCGTCGACCAGCACCCGCAGGCCGGCGGCGGCGAGGCGCCGGCCGAGGTCGAGCGCCGCGTCGAGTTGCGGCCCCTTCCCGGCGGCGACCAGGTGTACGTCGCACGGCGCGACAGCCGCGGGCCAGACCAGCCCCCGGTCGTCGTGGTGCTGCTCGGCCACCGCGGCGACCGCCCGGGACACGCCGATGCCGTAGCAGCCCATCGTGGGCCGGACCGGCTTGCCCTCCGGGCCGAGCACGTCGACCGCGAACGCGTCGGTGTACCGGCGTCCGAGCTGGAAGATGTGCCCGACCTCGATGCCCCGCCGGATGGTCAGCTCACCGGCGTCGCAGGCCGGGCAGGGGTCACCGGGCCGCACCTCGGCCGCCTCGATCGTGCCGTCCGGTACGAAGTCGCGCCCGCAGACCACGTCGGTGGCGTGCCGGCCCGGCTCGTTCGCGCCGGTCAGCCAGGCGGTGCCGGGCACCACGCGGGGATCGACCAGGTAGCGGATGCCGTGCTTGGCCAGGATCTGCGGCCCGATGTAGCCGCGGACCAGCTCCGGGTGGGCGTCCCAGTCCTCGAAGACCGCCACCGTGGCGGGGGCCAGCACCGCCTCGACCCGCTTCAGGTCCACCTCGCGGTCGCCGGGCAGGCCGATGACCAGCGGTTCGGCCTGCTCGGCACCGGGCCTGCGGACGGTGAGGACCACGTTCTTCAACGTGTCGGCGGCGGTCCAGCCGGTGCGCCCGCCCAGCTTGCGGGCCTCGGCCAGCTCGACCAGCGCCGCGATGGTGGGCGTCTCCGGGGTGTCGTGCGTCTCGGCGGGCGGGTGCGCGTCCGGGTCACCGGCGGCCGGGGCGCGGGTCACCACCGCCTCGGTGTTCGCCGCGTAGTCGCAGGCGGTGCAGCCGACGAACGTGTCCTCACCGACCGGCGTGGCGGCCAGGAACTCCTCCGACGCCGACCCACCCATCGCGCCGGACATCGCGTGGACAGTGGTGAAGTCCAGCCCGAGCCGGGTGAAGACGCGCTCGTAGGCGGCCCGGTGCCTGTCGTACGCGGCCTGGAGCCCCGCGTCGTCCAGGTCGAACGAGTAGGCGTCCTTCATCAGGAACTCGCGCCCGCGCAGCAGACCGGCGCGGGGACGGGCCTCGTCGCGGAACTTCGTCTGGATCTGGAACAGCGTCACCGGGAAGTCCCGGTACGAGGTGAACAGGTCCTTCACCAGCAGCGCGGCCAGCTCCTCGTGGGTCGGCGCGAGCAGATGGTCGGCGCCCTTGCGGTCGGCGAGCGTGAAGATGTCGTCCCCGTATTCGGTCCACCGCCCGCTGGTCCGGTAGGGCTCGGCCGGGAGCAGCGCCGGGAAGTGCACCTCCTGGTCGCCGATCGCGGTCATCTCGTCCCGGACGATCGCGGTGATCCGGTCCAGCACGAGCTTGCCCAGCGGCAGCCAGGTGTAGCCGCCCGGCGCGGCCCGGCGGACGTATCCGGCGCGCAGCAGCAGACGGTGGCTCGGCACTTCCGCGTCGGCCGGGTCCTCACGCAGGGTCCGGAGCAGCAGGGTCGACATGCGCAGCAGCATTGCCGCAGCTTATGGCGCGAGCGGAGGGCCGGGCGACCCCTTTCGGCGTCCGCGCGGACCGATCGTCGCCGGCTCGGGGAGGTGGCGGCATCCGACTGGTGTCGATGCCGCCACCCCGCCGAGATGGTGCGGATGGGCCGGTAAATGTCGCGGGTGCCGGGTAGGAATGCGGCATGGCTGAGCGACCGCTGATGAAGCTGACGACAATGGTGCTGGACGCGCCGTCCGCAGAGGACCTGGCCGCGTTCTACGAGCGGCTGCTCGGCTGGATCCGGCGCGAGAAGGAATCCGACTGGGTCCTCCTCGCCCCGCCCGAGGGCGGCCACTGGCTGGCGTTCCAGGACGAGCCGGCCTACGTGCGGCCGGTGTGGCCGGCCGGTCCCGGCGACCAGCAGATGTCTGTCCACCTGGACATCAAGGTCGACGACCTGGAGGCAGCCGTGGCGTACGCGGTGTCCGTGGGCGCGACGCTGCCCGACTTCCAGCCGCAGGACGACGTCCGGGTGCTCCTCGACCCGGATGGTCACCCGTTCTGCTTCTACCTCTCATGACGGGCGACGCCACCGCGTCGGCGCGGGCGACCAGCCAGTACGCGACGACGACCGGCAACCTGACCGCTCGCATCGCGCTGCACGCCTACGGCACCAATCCGCAGAGCTGGTTCGCCTGGCTGGGCGAGCGGCTTCCACTGGCCCGGGACGTGCTGGAGGTCGGGGCCGGCACGGGCGAGCTGTGGCACCGGATCGGCCCTCGGCGCCGGCTCACGCTCACCGACTTCTCGCCCGCCATGTGCGCGCGGCTGCGCGAGGTGCCCGGCGCCCGGGTGCAGCGCTGTGACGCCACGCGC
Source organism: Micromonospora sp. C41 (assembly GCF_018070485.1). Classification (NCBI taxonomy): domain Bacteria; kingdom Bacillati; phylum Actinomycetota; class Actinomycetes; order Micromonosporales; family Micromonosporaceae; genus Micromonospora; species Micromonospora sp. C41. The sequence continues at coordinate 251,869 of NZ_JAGPXP010000005.1, forward strand.
CTGCCGTTCCGTGACGGCGCCGTCGACGCGGTGATCGCCAACCACATGCTCTACCACCTGGACGACCCGGACGCCGCGCTGCGCGAGTTCGCCCGGGTGCTGCGTCCCGGCGGGCGGCTCGCCGTCGCGGTGAACGGCCGCGACCACCTCGCCGAGCTGGACGCGCTCGGACCAGCCATGGGGCGCCCCGACCTCGCCGTCGGACTGCACCAGAACGACGTCACGGCCGAGACGGCACCCGCCCGGGTCGCCGCCCACTTCACCGACGTGACAGTTGAGCGCTACCCGGACGAGCTTGTGGTGCCCGCCGCGGAGCCGATCCTGGCGTACATCGTCAGCATGATCGGGCCGCTCACCGTGGCGGAGGAGTCGGCCGCGCGCGCCGCGATCGAGGCCCGCATCGACGCCGAGGGCGCCTTCCGGGTACGCAAGCACACGGTGCTGATCAGCGCGACGCGCGGCTCCCGCTGAGCCGGACGAAGGCCCGCCAGGCGTCGGGTGTGAAGGTGAGCACCGGCCCGGCCGGGTCCTTGCTGTCCCGCACCCCGACCACACCGGCCAGGTTGTCCGCCACCTCGACACACTCGCTCTGCCCGCTGCGGGTTGACTTGCGCCAGAGCGCGCCGATCAGCTCCATGACTCGACCACTTCCTTCATCAGCTCGATCGACTGCCGGCGGGACAGCGCCTCACTGCGGACGCTCTCCCATCTGGACAGCAGGATAGCCACGTCTTCATCTTTGTCGATCACTGTTCCGCCGAGCTGGTTCTCCAGGTAACCGATCCAACCGCCGTCGCCGCCGCGAGCCAGGGTGAATGGTCCGGTCAGTCCGATGTGCAGGCTCGCGTCGGCCGGGATGACATGTACCGCTACATGGGGTTGGCTGCTGGCCTCGATCAGGTGCGCCACCTGCTGACTCATCAGTCCGCGAAAGCTCTCGTCGGCGCGGCGCAGCACGGTTTCCTCGATCACCGCGACGAACTTGGGTGGATCGGCGCCGGCCAGAACGGTCTGCCGGTCGAGCCGGACCGCGAGTCGCCGTTCGGCTTCCTGCTCGGCGAGCATGTCGTCAGTGCGGATCATCGCCCGGGCATAGTTCTCGGTCTGCAACAGGCCAGGGATGAGGCTCGGCTGGTAACAGCGCAACTGCTGCGCCTGGCGTTCGGCTTCGAGCCAGGGGCGGAACCAGCTCGGCTGGCCGTCGCGCTCGGCGAGCTTGAGCAGCGACATCAACAGTCCGCCGGTGCCGAGCACCTCGTCGGCCCGGGCGAGGAAGAACCTGTCGAGCGGCCGGTGGCCGAGCTCGACCGCCGACACCTGTGAGCCGGAGAAGTGCACGAGCCTCCCGAACTCCTCCTGGCTCAGCTCGGCCCGCACCCGAAGCCGCCGCAGTTGCGCGCGGATCAGCTCGGCGGTCGGCTCGTTCTCCACACGCCCTCCTCAGATTGCGGCTGGTCTCCCGGCCTCTCCCCGGACCTGCAGCGAGGACTTCCGAGCGTAGTGGCGCGATCAGCAGACTGTCACGCATGAACCTTCCCGTACCGCGGCTCGGGCCGTACCCCGATCGGCCCCGCCCCTACCCGCCGGACCACCCGGCCCACCTGCCGATCCGGCCGCTCTGGCTGTGCCGCGCCTGCGGCGCGCCGTGGCCCTGTGCGCAGGCGCGCCTACTGCTCAAGGTCGAGTACGCGGACCACCCCGTCGACCTGGCCGTCTACCTGTCCGGGCTCTACCACGAGGCCACCCACGACCTGTTCCGCCTCAACCCGCAGGACGGGCCGACCCCGCGCGAGCTGTTCGAGCGGTTCGTCGGCTGGGGCCCATACCGGCGCGGCATCACCGATACGATGCCCGCGACATGACTGCGCCCGGGGACTTCGACCTGACGATGGACGAGTTGCGCGAGGTGGCGCGGTACGCGGTCCGGCACGCGGAGGACGTCCTCCCGGTCTACGAGCGGGCGGTTCCCGGCGATCCGCGTCCCCGTGCGGCTGTCGACGCGGCGTGGACGTTCGCGCGCGGTGCCGCCCGGACGAAACTCCAGCGGGTCACGTCCCTCGACGCGCACCGGGCCGCCCGGTCCGCGCCCACCGAGTCCGCGCGCCTGGCCGCCCGGGCCGCCGGTGACGCCGCCGCGGCCGCGTACCTGCACCCGATCGCGAAGGCCACCCAGGTCGGCCACATTCTGCGGGCCGCCGCCAACGCCGCGCGCGTCGCCGAACTGGAGGCCGGCGGTGACGAGACCGTCGGCGTGGCAGCGCTGGACCGGTACCGGCAGCTCGCCACCCCCGTGCTGGTCGACGTGCTCCGCCGCTATCCGCCGGTGACCGGCGGCGGCAGCCGGGTCGCCCGGCTGATGAGCGCACTCGACCACGACCTGCGCCAGGGCGCCGCCGGGCCGGAGGCCGCGTCGTGATCCTGCCGAAGGTCCGCGATCCCCGGTTCACCACGATCCGCCGGGGCGGCACGCTCACCGACGAGCACCACCATCTGCTGGCGCTCTGGGCCGCCACCTGCGCGGAGCACGTCCTCGGCCTGTTCGAGGCGGTCCGGCCGGACGACAGCCGCCCGCGCGAGGCGATCGCGTACGCCCGCGCCTGGGTGCGGGGCGAGGTCAGGATGATGGAGGCGCGCGCGGCGGGCGGGCACGCCATGGGCGCGGCCCGGGACCTGCGCGGGGCGGCACGCAACGCCGCGTACGCCGCCGGACAGGCCGCCGTCGTGGCCCACGTGGCCGCGCACGAACTCGGCGCCGCCGCGTACGCGATCAAGGCGGTACGCGCGGCGGCGCCCGCCGGTCTCGGCGAGGCGGCCGGGCGCGACGAGTGCCGGTGGCAGCGCGATCAGCTCCCGGCCGAGATCCGCGAGCTGGTCCTGGACGACCAGCGGCTGCGCAACGACATCTGCTGGTCGGTCTTCGACTGCTGACACCGGCCGGAGCCTGTCGGGAAAGTGCCACCGGAGGTGGCAACCATGGCGTGGCCGGGTGGCGTCTCGGAAGGCGTCACGCCGATGCACCACTTGACCCCAAGGACCGGCTCGTGTGGATCTTCTCCTGACTGAGTTCGACCTGTTCGTCCGAACTCGTACGCCCGCGCTGCTGCGCTCCGCCTACCTGCTGACCGGCGACCAGCACCTGGCCGAGGACCTCGTCCAGTCCGCGCTGGCCCGTACGCACCGTGCCTGGAATCGGTTGCACGAGACCGGCAACGCGGAGGCGTACACCCGGAAGGTCATGTACCACCTGCAGGTCTCCTGGTGGCGACGCCGCCGGGTGGCCGAGTCGATGCCGGGCGACGTGCCCGAGCCGCGCGGAGGCGACTCGGCCCCCGACCACGCCCAGCAGACCACGCTCCGGCTGACCCTCCGGGCCGCGCTGGCCCGGCTCTCTCCCAAACAGCGGGCCGTGCTGGTTCTGCGGTTCTTCGAGGACCGCACCGAGACCGAGGCCGCCGACCTGCTCGGTGTGACAGTCGGCACCGTCAAGAGCCAGACCTCGAAGGCGCTGGCGAAGCTGCGCAGCGTGGCACCGGAGCTCGCCGAGCTGTACGTCACGGAAGGAACCGCCCGATGAACCAGGACCGACTGCGTTTCGACCTGGCCGATCTGGCCGAGGAGGTCACCCCGGTCGACCTGCGGGACCGGGCACTGCGTACCTCGCGGCGGCTCGGCCTCCAGCGGGCGGCCGCCACTTCTGCCGCCGTGCTGGTGGTGCTGGCCGCCGCGACCGGAACGGCACTGGCGATCCGGCCGAACAGCCAGACGCCCGTGCCGGCCGGGCCGTCGGTCACAGTCACCGCCCCGCCGGTCGAGCCCACCCCGACCCCGTCCGCCGAGCCGTCGAGCACGCCGTCGACCAGTCCCAGCGAAACCACAGGCGGGGGGCCGAACGGTGACGCGACCTTCGGGCGGCTCGTCTACGGCCCGTCCGACCTGGCGAACGCCCCGTCCCCGACGAGCACCGTCCGGCTTCAGTCCTGGCGTCCGGGCGACGACCCGGTCCGCCTGCTCGGTCTCCCGTACGGGCCGGCGCAGGTAAACGTCTCGGTGTCACCCGACGGACAGAGGGTCGCCTGGGTCGAGACGACCGGTGCGGTGTGGGTGTCGGCCATCGACGGCTCGGGGCGGCGCAAGCTCCGGGACGGCGTCGACGACGTCTGCTGGTCACCCGTCTGGCTGCCGAACTCGCAACAGCTCGTCGTGCGTCTGAACGCTGGCGGCGACGACCCGGCCACCGGCGTGCTCGACGTCTCCTCCGGGAAGTTCACCAGGGTGACCGGCCTCGACGGCTGTCACGCCGTGTTCGCGGCGGACGGGACGCTGGCGTTCGCCGACGGCTCCGACGGCACGATCGTCCTCACCGACCGGAACGGCAGGGCGCGCCGGACGGTGCCGGGCCTGGGCACCAAGGGCAGCCGGTACGTCTCCTTCGACCTGTCCAGTCTCTCCCCGGACGGCCGGCGGGTCGCGCTCCTGCGGATCGACCGGAACGGCACGTACGGGGACGCGGCACGGGAGCTACTGGTCAACGCCGTGCTCGACACCCGGACCGGCGCGGAGGTGTCGCTGCCGCTGGAGGGACGTCAACTGCGGCAGGTCTTCTTCCAGCCGGACGGGTCGATGGTGGTCCGGGTGCGCAGCGGTGACCGCTACACGGTGGTCCTGGTGGATGCGAACGGCAAGAAGATCACGGAGCGGGCGGAGCCCTCGGCGCTGCGGGACATGCAGATCATCACCGCAGGACCGTGATCGCCGCGTCCGCCGTGACCTGCTTCCACGGCACCAGCACCACTGTGCCGTCGCGCTCCAGCACCTTCGCGTCGCTGCCCTCGGTGCCGGCCGACAGCGGCGCCTCGGCCACCACGCTCACCGTCCCGGTGGCGGGGTCGATCCGGACCAGCCGTGGGGCGAGATCCCGCCGGTCGCCCACCTCCCACGCCAGCAGGCCCTGCCCGTCGAGGCGGACGAGTTCCACCTCGCTGTCGGTGTGCCCGGCCGACACCCAGCGCCGCTTCCCGGTGGCCAGGTCGATCGCCACGACCTGGTTCACCTGGCGCATCTTGTCGCCCACTGGAGAGGGCTCGGTCGGCAGGTAGAGCGTGTCCGCGTCGGCCAGGTACGGGCGGACCGCCGGCCCGCTCACCGTGTTGGAACGGTTGACCGGCAGGTCGCTGAACCGCGTACCGTCGACGGGGTTGCCGAACGCGGCCCGCTCCTTGCCGGTGGCGTCGCGCGCGACGAACGTCTCGGTGTTCAGGCCGGGCCGGCTGACCAGCGGGTCGACGCTGAGAACCCCGTCGCTCTGCTGCGCGGCGGGCAGGTCCTGCTTCCAGCGCGGCTTGCCGGTGGCCGGATCCAGGCCGAGCAGCGCGCCCCGGTCGCCGTCGCAGAGCGTGGTGACCACTGCCTGGTCCCCGGCGGCCTGCGCGTCGGTCAGGCGGCAGTCGCGGCCGGGCAGCAGCCGGTCGGCGTCGGTCTGCCACAGCCGTTTGCCGTCGGCCAGCGAGTAGCCGAAGACGCTTTCGCCGCTGCGGACGACCACCTGCCCGGCGGCCACCGACAGGTCGGGGGCGACGATCTCGGACCGGCCCGTCCGGCGTTCCACAGGGAACGTCACCCGCCACGTCTGCGTGCCGGCGGCCGCGTCGAACCCGACGAGCGTGTCGCACGAGTCGGCCGGGCCGAGCGCCACCACACCCCGCCCGTCGGCGAGGGTCTGCGCGGCCGCGCACAGCGAGGCCCCCTGCGGCGCGGGCACGCCCCACGCCTGGCCGCCGTCGCCGAGCCGGTAGGCGATGATCCCGTCCGGCTGCGCCCGGACCACCGCGTCACCGGCCAGCCAGGCGCCGAACATGTCCTGCCCGTCGTACGTCTTCAGGCCGTTGCGCTGCAGCTCCGGGAAGTCGAGCACCCACGCGGCACGCAGCTTCCTCCCACCGTCGTCACCGCCGCCGACCAGCCGGGACACGCCGTAGGCGGTGCCGGCCGCGACCGCGAGCACGGCCACCAGCCCACCGGCCACCAGCAACGCGACGCGCCCGCGCCGCTTCGGCGCCGCCGGCGGCGCACCGCCCGGACCCGGCCGGCCCACCGGTGGGTACGCGGGCGGCGGGTACTGCTGGTGCTGATACGTCATCGGTCGTCTCCCGTTTCCGTCAGCCCGCCAGTTCGCGGACGTAGTCGGACCAGCCGGCCTGGAACTCGTCGAGCGACACGCCGAGCACGTCCCGGGCGGCGCGGTCGGTAGGGGTGCCGGCGTAGACGGCCTCGACGAAGCGGAACAGCTTCGGCTCACCGTGCTTCTCGGCGAGGTGCGTCATCGCGGTGTGCCCGAGCCAGTAGTGGAAGGTCAGCAGGCCGCTCTTCTGCCAGTCGGCGTTGCTGGGCAGCGTGCCGTTCCAGCCGTTCCCGCCGTCGCGGACCAGTTGCAGGGCCGGCGCGGTGCGCTCGCTGGCGGCCAGCGGGCGGCCGTGGAAGGCGATGTACTCGGCGAACCCCTCGACCACCCACTCGTCGAGCTTGCTGAACTCGTCCACGGCGGCCGGGTCGGTGCGGGGCGTCATCAGCGAGTGCGCGATCTCGTGCCGCAACACCATGTGGGCGTCGTTGTCGCCGCCGGAGCGGGTGAAGTAACGATCTCCGGTGTCCACCACGATGCGGGTGCCGCCGATCGTGTTCCTGCCGTCCTTGCGCTCGGCCGCGACCATGCCCACCGAGTAGCCCGCCTCGGTGGCCTTCTCGGTGCCGATCCGGTAGAGCGAGGTCATCTCGTCCTTGCCGGCGGCGAGCGTGACGACGAACTTGTCAGACGCCGGCTCGGGCGGCGCGTTGGCCCGCCACACGGCCAGGTTGCTCGTCACCGCCTTGTCGACGGCCGGGGCGTACCGCCTCGCCACGGCCGCCCGGGCCGCATCGGTGATGATCAGGGCGTACGGGGTCCGCTCGACATGGATGTCCCGCCACTTGTCCCACGGCCCGGGGTAGTAGACGGTTTTCGAGTCGCCGTTGCCGCCGGCCGGTGCGCCGGTGACGGCGGTGACCTGGATCGGCGCGTCCTTGCCGGCGCGGACGATCGTCCAGCGGTACCACTCGGCGACCGGCGCCAGGTCGTAGCCGTCCAGCTGGTGCACGAAGGAGACGTCGAGCTGGAACGTGACGCCCTGCCCGAAGGCGTCGCTGACGCGGCCCTGCTTCTCGATCGTCTCGTAGCGGGCCACCGACAGCGGCAGCTTGCCCAGGTTGCGGAACAGCTGGGTCTGCCCGGCGATCAGTTCCTTGCGGGCCGGGTCGAACGCGGCCAGGTAGCCGTCCAGGTCCTTCGCCGCCAGCGCCTTGCTGTGCCGGTCGAGCAGGGCGGTCAGCTCGGCGTCGGTGACGGTGACACCGTTCGCGCCGGCTGTCGCCTTCGGCGCGGAGCCGTCCTCGTCGTCGCCGCGCAGGCCCAGCCCGACGCCGACCGCCGTGCCGGCGCAGACCGCCAGCGCGAGCGCGCCCGCCGCGAGCCCGATCCAGAGCCCACGGCGGGACTTCGGCGCGCCCGGGGGCGCCCACTGCTGCCCGGGGGGCGGCGGTCCGCCGTACCGGGGGTCGGCGTTGCCGGGCGGTGGCCAACCTGCCGCCGGTGGGTGCCCCTGCGTCATGTGGTTCCTCGCTCGTGCCGGATGCGGGACCGGCCGGACGGTTTCGCGCGGCCGGATGACGGCAGCCATCATCCCCGGTCCGGACGACGGATTCTGCCCCGCCTGGACGGGTCGGGGCTTTTGTCCCCGGGGGTGGTTGTCGTGAGCAGGACGTCGAGACATCCGCCACGTCCGGCGTCCAGGGCCAGCGGGAGCGGCCCGCGCGGTGACAGACTGTGCGACGCACTTCTGCCGGGACGTCTGAGGGAGGCGCCGTGCGCTGGCGCAGCTACGTGGCGGTGGGCGACAGCTTCACCGAAGGCATGGACGACGCGTATCCGGACGGCAGCTACCGGGGCTGGGCCGATCTGGTCGCCACCCGTCTCGCCGTCGAGGCCGGGCCCGACTTCGGCTACGCCAACCTGGCCATCCGGGGCCGGCTGTTCCCGAACGTGGTGGCCGAGCAGGTGCCGTCCGCGCTGGCCATGAAGCCCGACCTGATCAGCTTCGCGGCCGGCGGCAACGACGTGCTGCGCCGCACCTTCGACCCGGACGCGTTCGTCCCCCGCTTCGACTCGGTCGTGCAGCGGCTGCGCTCCGGCGGCAGCGACGTGGTGCTGTTCCGGTTCGCCGACGTGATGTCCCGGCTGCCCGGCCAGCGGCTGATGGCCCCGCGCGTGACGCTGCTCAACCGGGTGGTCGGCGAGGTGGCCGAGCGGCACGGCGCGATCCTGGTCGACCTGTACTCCGACGACACCTACCTCAACCCGCTGCTCTGGAGCACCGACCGGATTCACCTGTCGGCGGCGGGCCACCGCCGGGTCGCCGCGCAGGTGCTCACCGCGCTCGGCGTCGGCTGCGACGAGGAGTGGCTGCTGGTCCCGCCGCACCCGGCGCCCAGCCCGTGGCTCGCCGCGCGCGCCGCCGACCTGCGCTGGGCCGGCAAGCACCTGGCGCCGTGGATCAGGCGCCGGCTGACCGGGCGGTCCTCCGGCGACTTCGTCACCGCCAAGCGGCCGGTGCTCGGGCCGGTCGAGCGCGACTGAGTGTGCGTACCGTCCACGCCGCCGACCTGCTGCGGCTGACAGCCGACGACCCGCCCCGAGCGGGGCTGGCCGTCGTGGTCGCCGGTGACCGGGTCGAGGCGATCGTGCCGACGGACGAGCTTCCCGGCGCGTACCCCGGGATGCGGGTGCGGCGGTGGGCCGGCACGCTCGGGCCGGCGCTCGTGCACGACGGTCCGCTGCCCCCGGCGCCCACGCCGCGCGAGCGGGTGCACGCGCTGTTCCGGCTCGGCGTCGCCGCGGTGGTCGAGGAGCACGTGGCCGACCCGGCGCTGCGGGCTGCCGCGGCCCGCAACGACGTGGCGGTGCTGCCCGGCGTGCGGCCGCCAGCACTGGTGACCGGCGGGCGGGCCGACCTCGCCGTGTTCGGCCCGGACGGCGCCTGCCTGGCCACAGTGGTCGCCGGCCGCCTGGTGCACCGCCGCGCCTGACCCCGCCGCACGGCTCGACCTTCACCGCCGTTCGTCCGATGTGTCCGGTCGGCCGCTTATCGGGATCGCCCGATGTCCGCCCCACTGGATAGCATCCGCTACCCCCGTCGATCGAGTACGGGGCGAAATCGGGGAAAGGTGGATGAGGGATGACCCTCATGCCTGACAGAAATCCACGTCGAACCGCCCGGCGAGGCGTGCTCGCCGCCGCGCTGTCGATGGTGGTCGCGGCCGGAACGGTGGCCGCCACCGCGGCGCCGGCAGCCGCGTACGACATCCGCTACGAGACGAACACCTCGTGGGCCTGGACCGACTCGCACTCGCCCACCACGGTCGACATCGACCGGTCCGGGGACGTGCCGGTCGGCACGTGGAAGGACGGGAAAGGCCGCCCGCACACGTCGCGCGCCTACTTCACGTTCGACATCTCCCGCTACCGGGGAGCGGACATCCAGTCCGCAGTCCTCGACGTGAAGGAGACGGCAGGCGGCGACTGCACCAAACGTCCCGTGGTCGAGCTGCGGCGTACCGCCGCCTACACCGCCCGGTCGAGCTGGCGGAACCCCCCGGCCGACCTGGGGCTGGTCGACAGCCGCCAGCTCACCGACCAGACCGTCTGCCCGGCGCCCCGGGTGGAGTTCGACGCGGTCGACGGGCTGCGCCAGGCGCTCGCCGAGGGCCGGTCGACGCTGACCCTCTCGCTGCGGCTGCCCGCCGACGCCGAGCGGGACCCGGCACTGGCACGGAAGTACGCCAGCAAGGTCGGCATCTCGATCGACTACAACTTCCGCCCCGGCGTGCCGACCGACCTGCGGAGCGAGACCGGCACGGCGTGCACCACCACCGAGCCGTACCAGGTGATCCGCTACCCAGTCCCCTCCGGAGTGGTGCACGACCGGGACCGCAACGACAGCGGCGGCACGGACCAGCTCACCGTCTCCTTCGCGGCCTGGCCGGTCGACCAGCCGGAGGCGCGGATCGAGCAGACCGACTACGCGCGCGACGGCGAGCGGGCCGTCGGCCGCTACGACACCATCTATCCGTCGCCGTTCGAGCACGACCGGACGTACGCCTGGCAGATGCGGGCGGCGGACAGCCGGGCCACCGGCGAGTGGAGCCCGGTCTGCTACTTCCGCCTCGACGTCCGGGGGCCGGCCACGCCGCCCGTCGTGACGTCGACCGACTTCCCCGACGACGACGGGTGGTACCCGGCTCTGCCCGGCGAGTTCACCTTCACCGCCAACGGCGCCGCCGACGTGGTGCGGTACGGCTACTCGCTGGACTCCGGCGTCGAGAAGACGATCGACGCGGACCGGACGGGCGGCACGGCCACCGTCACGCTCACCCCGGACAGTGGCCCGAACACCCTGCGGGTGTGGAGCCTCGACGCGGTCGGCAACCGCTCGGCGACCACCGAGTACACGTTCCGCGCCTCGGACGTGTCGCCGGTCGTGGAGGGACGGCTGAGTGAGATCGGGGTGTCTGCCACGTTCCAGCTGCGTCCGCAGATGGACGGCGTGGTGCGCTACCGCTACGCCCTCGACGGCGACCCCGAGCAGACGGTGGACGCCGCGGCGGACGGCTCCGCCGCGATCACCGTCACCGCGACCCGGGGCGGCTCCCGCACCCTGACCGTCACCAGCGTCACGGCCGACGGCGTGGAGGCCACCAGCAGCCGGCAGTTCACCCTGCCGACCGCGCCGAAGGTCTCGGCCACCGTCTACCTGCCCATCCCCAGCGGAGGGCAGGGTATTCCGGGCGTCTTCACCTTCACCCCCCGCCTGCCCGACACGGTCAGCTACCGCTACCAGTTCACCGGCGAGGACCAGAAGGTGGTGGCCGCGCAGGCCGACGGCACCGCGTCGGTCACCTGGGCGCCGACCGAGGCGGGCGTGGTCAACCTGGTCGTGCGCAGCGTGAGCGGGGACGGCACCGTATCGGAGCCGGCGACCTTGTCCTTCCGGGTGCGGGACCTGCGCCCCGCCGTCACCGCCGACCCGTACCGGACGGACGTGCCCATGGGCGGTCCGGGCCAGCCGGGCGAGTTCCGGTTCACGTCGCAACTCACCACGACGGTGGCCTTCCTCTACCGGTTCGACGACGGCGTCGAGCAGCGCGTCGAGACCGGCAGCCGGGCGACGGTGAGCTGGACGCCCACCGAGGGTGGGACGCACACGCTCACTGTCGTCGGGGTCACCGCGGACGGCACCCGCTCGCCCGAGCAGGTCTGGACGTTCCTGGTGGCCGAGGGCTGAGCACCTGACCGCACCGGCCCCACCACCTTTCCGAGGCGGTGGGGCCGGTGTCACATCCGTGGCCCGCGATCCGGCGTACCTTGGGGATCATGCCTGTGCCGAGCGATCCGCATCCTGATCTCCAGTCGTACGCCGACCCGCAGCGCCTGGTCACCACCGAATGGCTGGCCGAGCACCTGGGCGACGAAGGGCTCGTGGTGGTCGAGTCCGACGAGGACGTGCTCCTCTACGACACCGGCCACATCCCCGGCGCCGTCAAGGTCGACTGGCACACCGAACTCAACGACCAGGTCACCCGCGACTACCTGGACGCCGCGAGCTTCGCCGAGCTGTGCGCGGCCAAGGGCATCGGGCGGGACGACACGGTCGTCTTCTACGGCGACAACTTCAACTGGTGGGCCGCGTACGCCCTCTGGGTCTTCACCCTCTTCGGTCACCCGGACGTACGGCTGCTCGACGGCGGCCGGCAGAAGTGGATCGCCGAGGGGCGGGAGCTGACCCGGGACAAGGTGAGCCGGCCCCGCGCCTCGTACCCGGTGCCGGAGCGCAACGACGCGCCGATCCGCGCGTACCGGGAGCAGGTCATGGCGCACGTGGCGGCCGGTCGGCCGCTGGTGGACGTGCGGTCGCCGGGCGAGTACACCGGCGAGATGCTGCACATGCCGGACTACCCGCAGGAGGGCGCGCTGCGCGGCGGGCACATCCCGGGCGCGGTGAGCAAGCCGTGGAAGTCCGCCGCGAACGACGACGGCACGTTCAAGTCCGCCGACGAGCTGCGCGCCATCTACGCCGACCAGCTCGGTCTGAGCCCGTCCGACGACGTGGTGGCGTACTGCCGGATCGGCGAGCGGTCCAGCCACACCTGGTTCGTGCTGCACCACCTGCTCGGCTTCCCGCAGGTGCGCAACTACGACGGTTCGTGGACCGAGTGGGGCAACCTGGTCCGGGCTCCCGTCGTGAAGGGCGACCAGCCCGGCGGCCTGACCCGCTGAGCGTCCCGGCCGGTCCCGCCGTCACCGCGGCGGGACCGGCCGCGTTCCGGACCCGTCAGCGGGCGGCGATCGACAGGCTCCCGGGGACGTCGGCCGCCACCAGGTCGACAGCGCCGGTCTCCGGCCGCCAGCGGGCCAGCCCGGCGTCGTAGCGGAACAGCAGGCCGCCGTCGGCGGTCCAGCCGTACACCTCGCAGCACGCCTTGGCCCGGCCCTCCCGGCCCAGGTCGAGCAGGCGCGTCACCGCGCCGGTGCGGGCGTCCAGCACCGCCACGCCCTCGCCCCCGCTCATCGTGCCGGCGCCACTGGCGGTGGTGGTCCACCCGGCCTGGCCGATCCGGTCGCCGCGCTGCCAGCCCCGCCCGTACACCTCGTCCAGCCGGTAGCCGGGGGGAAGCGCGCCGGTGGTCACCGGCAGCCGGTCCGGCGCGCCGCCGGAGGCGGGGAACCGGCGTACGGCCAGGCCGCCGTCCCCGGACCAGCCGCCCACTGTGAGCAGGTCGCCGGACCGGGCCGGCTCGGGTACGACGAGTGTCCACGGGTCGACTGTCAGCTTCGGCGCCGCTCCGGTGCGCCGGTCCAGCTCGTACGCGGTGTCGTTGTCCCCGACGATCAGCCGGTCACCGGCCCAGACCACGTGTTCCAGGTAGCCCGCGAGCGGATAGCGACGCACCTCGGCGTCGGTCAGGTCGACCACCACCACCTCGCCGGTCTGCGCGAACGCGGCGGTCCGGCCGTCCGGCGACAGGCTGCCCGGCTTGAGTGCCGTCGCCTCGTTGCCCCCGGCGTCGCGGGTGGGCGCGAGCGTGACCACGTCGAGTTCCCGGACGATGCCGTCGTCACCCAGCACCCGGACCGTGCCCGCCTCGCCGGTGGCCGGGTCGACCGGCTGGTACAGCGCCAGCGCCCGGCTCACCGGGCGGTCGGAGAGGTCGGCGCCGACCCGGTCGCCGAGCCGGCCGAGCGGGTCGCCCGCCTCGCCGAGCCGGTCCGGGGGCCGCTGCACGACCGGCGCGTTGGGGGCCGAGGTCACCGCCGGGCGGGGTGGCGCCGCGGGGGGCGGGCCGGAGCGGTGCAGGAGCGCTGTCGTACCGCCGCCGACCAGGACCACGGCGACGGCGGCGGCCCCGGCGGCGCGGCGGGCACGACGGACCCGCCCGGCCCGTTCCCATCCGGCGGCGGCCGGCCGGGTCGGGTGGATCTCCTCGGTGGCCCGGGTCAGCAGCCGGTTCAGTTCCGTCTCGTTCACGGGTTCACCTCGCTTCCGGCGGCCAGGCCGTCGCCGGACCGGCCGGGGGCGGGCACCACGTCGCGCAGCCGGCGCAGCGCGTCGTGGCACTGGCTCTTGACGGTGCCGACCGTGACGCCGAGCGCCTCGGCGGTGGCGACCTCGGTCAGGTCCTCGAAGTAGCGCAGCACCACGACGGCCCGCTGGCGTGGCGGCAGCCGGTCCAGCGCGGCGCGCACGGTGAGCCGCAACGCGGGGTCGCCGTCCGTGTCCGGCCGCTCCGGCGGGTACGCGCTGAGCCACTCCCGCCGCCGGCGTCGCCACCAGGACACGGCGTCGCGGTAGAGGATGGCGCGCACGTACGCGGCCGGGTCGCCGTCGCGCACCGACGGCCAGCGCAGCGCCAGCTTGAGCAGCGCGTCCTGGAGCAGGTCCTCGGCCTGGTGCCGGTTGCCGCAGATCAGGTACGCGGCGCGCAGCAGCCGGTGCTGGTGCGACTCGACGAAGGCGAGGTAGTCCGCCCGCCCGTCGTCCGAGTCACGCCCCATCCGGCTCCTCCTCCGTCACCGGCCAGACGCGCGGGACGGGGGCAAAGGTTGGGTCAGGTAGCGCTGAATCGTCGGGCCGACCCAGGCGGTCAGTTCCTCCGGGTCGAGGTCCACCACGGGTGGCAGCCGGACGACGTACCGGGTGAGGGCCAGTCCGAGGATCTGGCTGGCCACCAGACCGGCCCGCCGCTCGGCAGTCGCCGGGTCGGCGCTCGACCGGGCCACCGCGGTGGCGAGCTGGCCGGCGAAGATGCCGCGCATCCGTTCGGCCGCGCCGGGGTTGGTGGCGGCGGCCCGGAGCAGGGCGACGAGTGTCCCGTCCGCCTCCCAGCGGCGTACGAAGTGCCGGGTCAGTGTCTCGCCGAGCCGGTCCGGCGGCACCTCGGCCAGGTCGGGCAGGCGCAGGTCGAACTCGGCCGCCGCGGCGAAGAGTCCCTCCTTGCTGCCGTAGTAGCGCATCACCATCGACGGGTCGATGTGGGCGTCGGCGGCGATGGCCCGGATGGTGGCCCGGTCGTAGCCGTCGGCGGCGAAGCGTTCCCGGGCGGCGCGCAGGATGGCCGCCCGGGTGGCGTCCGAGCGGCGGGTTCGGGTGGCGGGTTCGGTCACGTCCACGACTGTAGGCCAACACGTGTTGACATTGGTTCTACAGTGAAGTCAACATGTGTTGGCAAACAGTTGTTGACCGAGCCGGAGGTGGGAGCGATGCTGCCCGAACGCACCGACGTCCTCGTGGTGGGCGCCGGGCCGACCGGCCTGGCGGTGGCCGTGACGCTGGCCGGGCACGGGGTTGCCGCGACCGTCGTCGACCGGCTCGCCGAGCCGCCCGTCACGTCGCGCGCCGCCGTCGTGCACGCCGGCACCCTCGAAGTGCTGGACCGGATCGCTGTCGCCGCGCCGCTGGCCGCCCGAGGGCTGCGCTCGGCCCGGTTCAGCGTCCGCGACCGGGACCGGGTGCTGCTCACCGTCCCCTTCGACCGGTTGCCGTCGCGCTACCCGTACGCGCTGCTGATCTCGCAGGCGGAGACCGAGGCGGTGCTCACCGACCGGCTCGCCGCGCTCGGCGGGCGCGTGCTGCGGCCGTACGAGATGACCGGCCTGGACCTCGACGGCGACGGCGCTCTCGCGCGCTTCGACGGCGGCCGCGCGGTCCGGGCGCGCTGGGTCGTCGGCGCGGACGGGATGCACAGCCGGGTCCGCGAACTCGCCGGCATCGGCTTCGGCGGCCCGGCCGACCCCGGGGAGTCGTTCCTGCTCGCCGACGTCCGGGTGGACAGCGCGTTGCCGCGCGACCAGGTGAGCCTCTTCCTGTCCCGGCGGGGCCCGCTGGTCTGGGCGCCGCTGCCCGACGGTACGGTGCGGCTGGTCGCCGCGGTGGCGGACGCGCCGCGCGATCCGCAGGCGCACCACTTCCAGGCGCTGCTCGACGAGCGCGGTCCGGCGCGCCGGCCGGACCGGGTCACCGGGATGGACTGGTCGTCCCGGTTCCGGATCCACCACCGGATCGCGAGCACCTACCGCTGCGGGCCGGTGCTGCTCGCCGGGGACGCGGCGCACGTGCACAGCCCGGCCGGCGGGCAGGGGATGAATCTCGGCCTGCGCGACGCGGTAGCGCTCGGCGACGCGCTCGCCGCCGGTCCGCGGGCCCTCGACGGGTACGCGGCCGACCGCCGCCCCCGCGCCGAGGAGGTGCTCGGCTTCGCCGCCACCCTGACCCGCCTAGCCGCCGCCCCACCCCCACTCCGCCCGTTGCGAAACCTCCTGCTCCAGGCGGTCTCCACCCTCCCCCCGATGCGCGCCCGAATCGCAACCCGCCTCGCCGGCTTCGAACCCCCACCCCGCTGATCTTGCAGTTCGGGCCCTCGACGGGTCCTTTTCGTGCGCCTTCGACCGGGCGGAAAGTGCAAGATCAGCGAGGAGGTGGGCGGGCGGGGGAGGGATGAAACGGGTCGGACACTGTCGGCGCTGACCGGTACGGTGAGCGCCGAAATCCGAACCGGGAGCGCGATTGGACCGCACCTTCCAGGTGGACCTCCGTGGCGTGGTCGACCTGCTCAGTCACCACCTGTACGGCAGCCCGCGCGTCTACGTGCGCGAGCTGCTCCAGAACGCCGTCGACGCGATCACCGCGCGCCGGTCCACCGAGCCGAACGCCCCGGCCCGGGTACGCATCGAGCCGCCCGAGCTGACCGGCGACGGCACCCTGCGCGTGCACGACACCGGCATCGGCCTGACCGAGGCGCAGGTGCACGAGCTGCTCGCCACCATCGGCCGCAGCTCCAAACGCGACGAGCTGGGCTTCTCCCGGCACGAGTTCCTCGGCCAGTTCGGCATCGGGCTGCTCTCCTGCTTCCTGGTCGCCGACGAGATCCGGGTGGTCACCCGGCACGCCGACGAGCCCACGGTGCTCTGGACGGGCTGGTCCGACGGCCGGTACGCGGTGCGGCTCGCCGAGCCGGAGCAGGCCCGCGACGAGCCCGGCACCACAGTGACGCTGGTGCCCCGGCGCGACGCCGACCAGTGGCTCGGCGTACCCACCGTCACCGAGCTGGCCCGCCTCTACGGCAGCCTGCTGCCGGTCGACGTCCGGGTCGGCGACACGCCGACCACCGCCGGGCCGCCGCCGTGGCCCACCACACCCGGCGCGCCCGTCGACCGCGCCGGGCTCCAGCGGTACGCGCAGGAGCTGCTCGGGTTCGTCCCGTTCGACGTGGTGCCGCTGTCGGTGCCCGAGGCCGGCCTCACCGGAGTGGCGTTCATCCTGCCCACCGCGGTGAACCCGGCCGCCCGCGCCGGGCACCGGGTCTACCTCAAGCGGATGCTGCTCAGCGAGCACGCCGACGGGCTGCTGCCCGAGTGGGCCTTCTTCGCCCACTGCGTGGTCGACGCGAGCGAGCTGCGCCCCACCGCCAGCCGCGAGGCGCTCTACGAGGACGCGCTGCTCACCTCCGTCCGGGAGGCGCTCGGCGACCAGATCCGGGGCTGGCTGGTGCGGCTGGCCAAGCACGACCCGCGCCGGCTCGGCGAGTTCCTCCAGGTGCACCACCTCGGCGTCAAGGCGCTCGCGATGCACGACGACGAGATGCTGCGGCTGGTCGACCAATGGTGGCCGATGGACACCAACGTCGGCACGATGACGCTCGCCGAGTTCCGGCAGCGCCACGGCGTGCTCCGGTACGCCGCCGGCCTGGACGAGTTCCGCCAGCTCGCCGCCGTGGCCGCCGCGCAGGACCTGGCGGTGGTGAACGGCGGCTACACGTACGACACCGAGCTGATCGAGCGATTGCCCACAGTGGATCGATCGGTGCTCATCGAACGGCTGGAGCCCAGCGACCTCACCACCCGGTTCGAGATCCTCGACCCGGCGACCGAGCTGGCCCTGCGTCCGTTCCTGACCGGGGCGCAGCGGGCGCTGGAACGGCTCGGCTGCGAGGTCGTCATCCGGGCGTACGACCCGGTCTCGCTGCCCGCGCTCTATCTGGTGTCCCGCTCGGCCGCGTTCCACGACCAGCTCGCCGCCAGCCGGGACAAGGCCGACGAGCTGTGGGGCGGCGTGCTCGACGCGCTCGCCGCCTCCGCCCCGCCGGACCGCCCGCAACTCGTGCTCAACCACCGCAACCCGCTGGTCCGCCGGGTGACCACGCTCGCCGACCCGGAGCTGGTCGGGCTGGCCGTCGAGGCGCTCTACGGGCAGGCCCTGCTGCTCGGGCACCACCCGATCCGGGCGGCCGACGCCGCGCTGCTGAACAGTTCCTTCCTCGGCCTGCTCGGCCGGGCCGTACCGGGAGTGACCCGTGACTGACGACGACCTCTGGCGCATGCACCACGAGATCGAGACCATGCCGTACGGCCCGGGGCAGATCGCCGCGCTGGAACAACTGCTGCGCCGCGCCGACGCGGGCGACGACCGGCACCTGGCCTTCGCCGCCCGGGTCACCGGCACCACCGCGTACGTCTACGGCGGCGAACCGGCGAAGTCGTTCGTCACGTTCTCCTGGTGCCTGTCCGAGTACGACAAGGATCCGCAGTCCTACCACCAGGGCTACACGCACCAGCTGCTCTGGGCCTTCAAGTACATGGTCAACGCCATGGTGAAGTTCCCGGAGCTGCCGCTGGACCGGACGTACGCGGTGCTCGACGACATGGAGCGGCGCTACCGCGACGCCGGGCACTCGTTGCAGGCGGTCCACAAGCACCGCTACCTGGTCGCCGCGCACGTGGGCGAGGAGGACGCGGCGGAGCAGTGGTACCGCAAGTGGATGACCACGCCCCGCGACACGCTCTCCGACTGCGCCGGCTGCGACCCGACCACGCAGGTCGCGCACCTGGTCCGGCTGGGCCGGCACGAGGAGGCGGTGGCCCTCGCCGAGCCGGTGCTCGCCGGCCGGCTGACCTGCAGCGAGCAGCCGCAGGGAATCCTCACCGCGCTGCTCACGCCCTACCGCGAGACCGGCCGGGGCGACGCCGCGCGGGACGCGCACCGGGAGGCGTACCGGCGGCTGCGTGGGCACCTGGCCAACCTGTGGGACGTCGCCGAGCACATCGAGTTCTGCACCGCGACCGGCAACGATGCCCGCGCGCTGGAGCTGGTCGAGCGGCACCTGGACTGGCTGGACCGGGCGCCCACCCCGGCTGCCGCGATGCATTTCGCGGCCGCCGCGTCGGCGGCGCTGCGTCAGGTGCCGGCCGAGCTGACTGTGCACCGTCGCGCCTCCGGTGACCGGCCGGCCGCCGACGTGCCGGTGGGCGCGCTCGCCGACGAGCTGGCCGGTACGGCCACCGGGCTGGCCGGGCGCTTCGACGCGCGTAACGGCACCACGCACCAGTCCGCGTTGATCGCCCGGAAGCTGGTGGCCGGGCCGGAGGGCGAGCACCTGCCGCTCTCCGCCAGCGTGCGCCGCCCGGTGGTGCCCGCGCCGCGTACCGCGCCGGACGACCGGGCGACGACCGAGCCGCCGGTCAGCGTGCCCGCCGACGCCGGCGCCGACGAGCTGCTGGCGCTGGCCGAGGAGTGCTGGCGCACCAACTGCCGGGAGGGGCTGGGCACCGTACTGCGCGCGTACGACGAGCGGTACGGCGACGCCGACCTGCCGCCGGCCACCCGGGCGTGGCGGCTGGAGCTGCGGGCGGGCGAGTTGTCCCAGGAGGACGACGACGGCGTGGCGGTGGCGACCGCTGTCAACCGGGAGGCGCTGGCCGCGTGGCGGGAGGTGCCGGACCCGCTGCGGGCGCAGGTGGTGGCCGGGCGGCTCGGTGTGCTGCTGAGCATGACCGAGGAGAGCGCGGACGAGGGGCTGACGCTGGCCCGGGAGTCGGCCGCGTACCTGGCCGCGCACGGCGAACCGCGGGATCGGGCCGCCGGTTGGGACCGGCTCGCGCTCGCCCACGTGCACCGGGAGCGGTGGGCGGAGGCGCTCGACGCGCTCGACCGCGCCGACGCGGAGGCGGACGCCGATCCGTGGCTGGCCGGGCGGGTCGCGCTGCACCGCACGCACGTGCTGGAGCAGTTGGAGCGGGCCGAGGAGTTCCGGGACGCGGCGGCACGGTCCCGCCGGCTGGCCGGCGAGCTGGGCGACGCCGAGATGCTGACCAGCGCCTGCCTGGCGTACGCCCGCTCCACCGACGATCCGGCCGACGCGGTGGCCGCCTGCGACGAGGCGCTGACTGTCGCCCCGGCCGGCGCCCACCTGCCGCTGCGGGTGACCCGGGGCCGGGCGTTGCTGGCCGCCGACCGGGCCGGCGAGGCGGTGGACGATCTGGCCGAGGCGGTCACGCTCTGCGTCGAGCAGGGGCTGGAGGGCGACGCGCTGCTGCGCTGGGAGCTGGCCGAGGCGTACCGGATGGCCGGCCGGCTGGCCGAGGCCGCCGAGGTGGCCGAGGAGGCGGTGCTCGGCCTGGACCGGGCGGGCGCGCAGGCGGAGGCGGACCGGTGCCGGCACATGCTGTCGGGGATCTACGCGGGGCTCGGCGAGACGGATCTGGCGCTCGCGGTGCTCGACACGTTGGCGGAGAACCTGGACGGGCCGGACAATCTTCCCCGCCGGGCGCAGGTGCTGGAGGAGTCCGGCGGCCTGCTCTACGACGCCGACCGGGACGCGCTGGCCGCGCAGCGGTTCGCGGCGGCGGCCAGCGCGTGGCGGCTGACCGGATTCCAGGTGGACGAGCTGCGGGCCCGGCGGCGGGAACTCCTCGCCCTGCACTGGTCCGGTGACCTGCCGGCCGCGGTGGCCGCGATCGAGGGGGTGGACGCCGCGGCGGCCGCGGTCTCCGGTCAGCCCGACGAGCCGCCCGTGGTCACGTACGAGCGGGCGATGGCCGCCGACGCGGTCGCCCGGGTGCTGATCGGCGAGGACCGGCTCACCGCCGCGCTGGACCGGCTGGAGGGTGTGCCGGGGCGGCTCCGGTCGATCGAGGCGTTCGGCGAGGCGGCGCAGGTCGAGGTGCTGACCGGCGAGCTGCTGCTGCGCGACGGCCGGCCGGAGCAGGCCGAAGGGCTGCTGCGTCCGGTGCTGGGTGGTCTGCCCACCGGCTCCCGGCCCGCCGCGCATGCCGCCTGGCTGCTGGCCCGCGCGCTCGACGACCAGGGCCGGCCGGCCGAGGCTGCGACGGTCCGCGCCGAGCACGGCATCGAGGAGGACTGAGGCGACTGCCGGGTAACCGCGGCTGCTCTAGATCGACGCCGAGGTCTAGGCTGATCCGGTGGCGGTGGAACAGCAGGCACGGGGGACGGCGGGCACGGCCCGGCGCCGGTCCCGGCGGGACGAGATCCTGGAGATCGCGGTCGGCCTCTTCGCGGCGCGCGGCTACCACGGCGTGTCGATGGACGACATCGGCGCGGCGGCCGGTGTCACCGGGCCGGCTCTCTACCACCACTTCGCCGGCAAGGAGGCGATGCTCGTCGCCGCGCTGGTGCCGGTCAGCGAGGGGCTGCTCGCGGGCGGGCGGGAGCGGGCCGCCGGGCACCCGGACGACCCGCGTGGCGCGCTGGAGTCGCTGATCGACTTCCACGTCGAGTTCGCGCTGGCCAACCCGGCGGTGATCGCGCTGCACCTGCACGAGCTGGACCGCCTTCCGGACGAGCCGCGCCGGCGCATCCGCCGGCTTCAACGGATGTACGTCGAGGAGTGGGTGACGGTGCTGACCGCGCTGCACCCCGGCCTGCCGGACGGCGCGGCCCGGGTGCTCGCCCACGCGGCGTTCGGCCTGATGAACTCGACGCCGTTCCTCGGTGGCGAGGTCGATCGCCGGCGCCGGGCCGAGCTGCTGCGCGGCGCGACGCTCGCGGCCCTGCTCGCGCCCACCGACCCGACCTGACACGCCGCCCGGACCTTAACGCATGTTAAGAAGAGACCCCGGCTTTGCGTCGAGAAGGGGTCACGTCCGTGCAGAAGATGATCGAATCGTTGTTGGTCGCCAACCGGGGGGAGATCGCGCGCCGGATCATCCGTACCGGCAGGCGGCTCGGGATCCGGACGATCGCTGTGCACTCGGAGGCCGACGGCGCGCTGCCGTTCGTGACCGAGGCCGATGAGGCGGTCTGCGTCGGCCCGGCGAACCCGGCGCAGAGCTACCGGAACGTCGAGGCGATCCTCGAGGCCGCCCGCAGCACCGGCGCGCAGGCGATCCACCCCGGCTACGGCTTCCTGTCCGAGAACGCGGACTTCGCCCGTACCGTCGAGGGGTCGGGCCTGATCTGGGTCGGACCCGGCGCGGACGCGATCACCGCGATGGGCGACAAGATCAACGCCCGGAACCTGATGGCGGCGGCCGGGGTGCCGGTCGCGCCCGGCACCACCGAGCCGGCGGCCGACCTGGACGCGGCGGTCGCGGCCGCCGCGGAGATCGGCTACCCGGTGATGGTCAAGGCCGCCGCCGGTGGCGGTGGCATGGGCATGGGCGTGGCCGCCGACGAGGCGGCGCTGCGCACCGAGTACGACAAGGTCCGCGCGTTCGCGGAGCGGATGTTCGGCGACGGCTCGGTGCTGATCGAGCGGTACTTCCCCCGGGTACGCCATGTCGAGGTGCAGATCCTCGGCCTGGCCGACGGCCGGGTGGTGGCGCTCGGCGAGCGGGAGTGCTCGGTGCAGCGGCGCAACCAGAAGCTGGTCGAGGAGTCGCCGTCCCCGGCGGTCTCGCCGGAGCTGCGCGAGCGCTTCCTGGCCGCCGCGGTACGGGCCGGCGAGGCGGTGAACTACCGCAACGCGGGCACCGTGGAATGTCTGCTCGATCCTTCGACGCAGGAGTTCTTCTTCCTGGAGATGAACACGCGGCTGCAGGTCGAGCACCCGGTCACCGAGTACGTCTACGGCGTCGACCTGGTCGAGGAACAGCTCCGGGTGGCGGCCGGGCTGGCACCGACGTTCGACCCGGACGCGCTCGCCCCGCGCGGCCACGCCATCGAGCTGCGGATCAACGCCGAGGACCCGAAGCGCTTCCTGCCCGGCCCGGGCGCGATCACCACCTGGAACGAGCCGGCCGGCGCCGGCGTACGGCTGGACTCCGGCTACGTCGCCGGCAACACGGTCACGCCGTTCTACGACAGCCTGATGGCCAAGCTGATCGTCAGCGGGGACACCCGCGAGGAGGCGGTCGAGCGGGCCCGGGCGGCGGTCGCCCAGTTCGAGATCGCCGGCCCGAAGTGCAACCTGCCGTTCTTCGCCGAGCTGCTGGAGAACCCGGAGTTCCTCTCCGGCGACTACGACACCGGCATCGTCTCCCGGATGCGCTGACCTTCGACCCGAACGAGGTGAACCTGATGGCGGAACTCCCCGACTCCGTGAGCATCCGTGAGGTCGGTCCCCGGGACGGCCTCCAGAACGAGGAGCCCATCCCCACCGACGCGAAGGTGCGGCTGCTCGACGCGCTGTCCCGTACCGGGGTGCGGCGCATCGAGGCCGTCTCCTTCGTCCACCCCCGGGCGATCCCGCAGATGGCCGACGCCGACGAGGTGTGGCAGCGGGCGGAGAAGGCCGACGGGGTGCGCTACTCCGCGTTGGTGCCGAACACCCGTGGCGCGCAGCGGGCGCTGGCCGCCGGCTTCACCGAGATCGAGGTGGTGGTCTCGGCCAGCGACACGCACAACCGCCGTAACGTCAACCGCTCCACCGACGAGTCGCTGGACGACATCGCCGAGCTGATCGACCTGCTGCACGGCGCGGGCGCGACCGCCGAGGTGATCGTGGCGACCAGCTTCGGCTGCCCCTACGAGGGCGACGTGGACCCCCGCCGGGTCGCCGCGATCGTGGACCGGGTCGCCCGCGACGGCGCGGACCGCGTCGCCTTCGGCGACACCACAGGCATGGGTACGCCCCGGCGCGTCCGCGAGCTGGTCACGGCGGTGCGGGACCGCAACGCCCACCTGCCGGTGCTGCTGCACTTCCACAACACCCGGGGTACCGCGCTGGCGAACATGCTCACCGCGATGGAGCTGGGCGTCACCGAGTTCGACGCCAGCGTGGGCGGCCTCGGCGGCTGCCCGTACGCGCCGGGGGCCAGCGGCAACCTGGCCACCGAGGAGGCGGTGCACATGCTGCACGACATGGGCATCGACACCGGCATCGACCTGGACGCCCTGATCGCTGCCG
This sequence comes from Micromonospora sp. C41, assembly GCF_018070485.1. Lineage (NCBI taxonomy): Bacteria > Bacillati > Actinomycetota > Actinomycetes > Micromonosporales > Micromonosporaceae > Micromonospora > Micromonospora sp. C41. Next base: position 275,590 of record NZ_JAGPXP010000005.1, read on the forward strand.
CCGAGCTGGCCGAGACCCTGGTGGGCAAGAAGCTTCCGTCGGGAGTCCTCCGAGCCGGCCCCCGTACCCGCCTGACCCCCCTCCCCTCCTGACCGTTTCGCGCGTTGATCAAGGAGTTTGTGTCCTCATTCGGCCGCGCGGAGGACGCAAACTCCTTGATCACGGGAGTGGATGGGTGGGGGTGCGAGGAGCGGGTCGCCGGAGAGGGCGGCGGTGGGGTAGCCTAACGATCGTTCAGGTCGGTGGCGCCCTGCGCGGGCGGTGGCAACGGGAGTCGGCGTGACGCTCGACGGTGAGGCACTGGAGCAGCTGCGCAAGCGCGCCCGCGCCGGTGGTGCGGACAAGTACCACGCGGCGAACGCCGCGAAGGGCAAGCTGTTCGCCCGGGAGCGGGTGGCGTACCTGGTCGACGAGGGCTCCTTCGTCGAGGACGGGCTCTACGCCAACGCGATGGCCGACGGGCTGCCCGCCGACGGCGTCGTCACCGGCACCGCGACCATCGACGGCCGCCAGGTCTGCCTGATGGCGAACGACTCCACGGTCAAGGCCGGCAGCTGGGGCGCGCGTACCGTCGAGAAGATCATCCGGATCATCGAGCGGGCGTACGCGACCGGCGTGCCGATGGTCTACCTGGTCGACTCGGCCGGGGCCCGGATCACCGACCAGGTCGACCTGTTCCCCGGTCGGCGCGGCGCCGGGAAGATCTTCTGGAACCAGGTCCGCGCCTCCGGCTCGATCCCGCAGGTGTGCGCGCTGTTCGGGCCGAGCGCGGCGGGCGGGGCGTACATCCCGGCGTTCTGCGACGTGGTCGCCATGGTGGACGGCAACGCCAGCATGTACCTCGGCTCCGACCGGATGGTCGAGATGGTCACCGGCGAGAAGACCACGCTGGAGGCGATGGGCGGCGCCAAGGTGCACTGCGCCGAGTCCGGCGTCGGTCACTTCCTCTGCAAGACCGAGAACGACGCGCTCGACGTGGTACGGACCTACCTGTCGTACCTGCCGTCGAACTGGAAGCAGGACCCGCCCGCCGCCGACGCGGTGGACGCGCCGGAGAAGGCCGACCTGGCCGCGTTGGTGCCGGCCAGCGAGCGGCAGGCGTTCGACATGCGCCGGTACGTCAAGGGCCTGCTCGACTCCGGCAGCTTCTTCGAGATCCAGGCGCTGTGGGCCAAGGAGCTGACCATCGGGTTCGGCCGGCTGAACGGCGAGGTCGTCGGCGTGGTCGGCAATAACTCGATGTTCAAGGGTGGCGTGCTCTTCGTCGACTCGGCCGACAAGGCGACCCGGTTCGTGCAGCTCTGCGACGCGTTCAACGTGCCGCTGCTGTTCCTGTCCGACGTGCCCGGCTTCATGGTCGGCAGCGCGGTGGAGAAGCAGGGGATCATCAGGCACGGTGCGAAGATGATCACGGCGATCTCCGAGGCGACCGTACCCAAGATCTGTGTGGTGGTCCGCAAGGCGTACGGCGCGGGTCTCTACGCGATGGCCGGCCCCGGCTTCGAGCCGGACGCCACGATCGCGCTGCCCACCGCGAAGATCGCGGTGATGGGCGCGGAGGCCGCCGTCAACGCGGTCTACGCCAACAAGATCGCCGCCATCTCCGACGAGGCCGAGCGGGCCGCGTTCGTGGCCGCGAAGCGCGAGGAGTACGAGCGCGACATCGACGTGGTCCGCCTCGCCAGCGAGCTGGTGGTGGACGCGATCGTCGAGCCGCACGAGCTGCGCGCCGAGCTGGTACGCCGGTTCGCCGCCGCGCGCGGCAAGGAGCGGCACTTCTCCCGGCGCCGCCACGGCGTCACCCCCGTCTGACCCGGTAAGGAAGGGCCCCCTCTTAACGCCTGGTGCATGTAAAGGGGCCCCTCCTAACGCTTCAGCCGCTCCCGGCGTCACGAGCGCCCGGCGGCCCGCCCTTTCCAGGAGGATCGACATGGACTTCCGGCTCGACGAGGAGCAGCAGGCGCTGCGGGAGAGCGTCCGGGAATTCGCCCGCGAGGTGGTCGCGCCCACCATCGCCGAGCACTACGAGCAGCACAGCTTCCCGTACGAGATCGTCCGTCAGATGGGCAAGATGGGCCTGTTCGGGCTGCCGTTCGCGGAGGAGCACGGCGGTATGGGCGGCGACTACTTCGCGCTCTGCCTGGCCCTGGAGGAGCTGGCCCGGGTCGACTCCAGCGTGGCGATCACGCTGGAGGCCGCGGTGTCGCTCGGCGCGATGCCGATCTACCGGTTCGGCACCGAGGAGCAGAAGGCGCAGTGGTTGCCGAAGCTGCTCAGCGGTGAGGCGCTGGCCGGGTTCGGGCTCACCGAGCCGGGCACCGGGTCGGACGCGGGCGGCACCCGGACGCGGGCGGTCCTGGACGGCGACGAGTGGGTGATCAACGGCTCGAAGGCGTTCATCACCAACTCCGGCACCGACATCACCGCGCTGGTCACCGTCACCGCAGTCACCGGTACGCGGCCGGACGGCGGCAAGGAACTGTCCACGATCATCGTGCCGTCCGGTACGCCCGGCTTCACCGTCGCGCCCGGCTACTCGAAGGTCGGCTGGACCGCGTCGGACACGCACGAGCTGACGTTCGACGACTGCCGGGTGCCGGCGGCCAACCTGCTCGGCGAGCGCGGCCGGGGCTTCGCCCAGTTCCTGCGCATCCTGGACGAGGGCCGGATCGCCATCGCGGCGCTCGCCGTCGGCCTGGCCCAGGGCTGCGTGGACGAGTCGATCAAGTACGCCAAGGAGCGCCAGGCGTTCGGTCAGCCGATCGGCAACTACCAGGCCATCCAGTTCAAGATCGCGGACATGGAGATGAAGGCGCACACCGCCCGGCTGGCCTACTACGACGCCGCCGCGCGGATGCTCGCCGGTGAGCCGTTCAAGCGCCAGGCGGCGATCGCCAAGCTGCACGCCTCCACCGTCGCGGTGGACAACGCCCGCGAGGCGACGCAGATCCACGGCGGGTACGGCTTCATGAACGAGTACCCGGTGGCCCGCTTCTGGCGCGATTCCAAGATCCTGGAGATCGGTGAGGGCACCAGCGAGGTGCAGCGCATGATCATCGCCCGCGACCTCGGCATGTGAGAGGCGCACTCGTCCGCGTCCTGTCGGATAACGGCAGGGGACGGTCGGGTGGGTGACGATGGGCTGTGGAGCGTCGGAGTCGATCCGTACTCTTCGTGCCCATGACTCCGGATCATGACGGTGCGCGGAGCCCAGGCGGTCGCACCGGTCTGTCCGATCTGTTGCGCGGGCACCGGCTCGCCGCCGGCCTGACCCAGGCCGAGCTGGCGGGCCGGGCCGGCGTGGGCGTGCGGACGGTCCGCGATCTGGAGCGAGGGCGGGCCGTCCGCCCTCAGCGCACCACAGTGGATCTGCTGGCCGACGCGCTCGGCCTGGCCGGTGACGACCGGCGGGAGTTCGTCGCCACCGCCCGGCCCACGCCGGCCCGGCCCGGACCCCGCCTCCCCGACACCGCAGCCGCCGGACCGTCGGCCGCGCCGGTCGCGTTGCCCCAGCCCGTACCCCTGGTGGGCCGCGACCGGGACGTGGCCGAGGTGTCCGGTCTGCTCGACGCCCACCCGGTGGTGAGCCTGGTCGGGCTCGCCGGGGTCGGCAAGACCGCGCTCGCCGTCACTGTCGCGCACGCGGTGGCGGCCCGGCACCCGGGCGGTGTCAGCGGGGTGCTGGTCGGGGAGGGCTCGGACGTCGCCGACGTGCTCGCCGCGTCCGCGTCGGTGTTCGGTGTGAACCGGCTGGCCGACCTCGCCTGCCGGCTCGACGGCCGGCCGGCGTTGCTGGTCGTCGACGCGGTCGACCGGGCGCCCGAGCCGGTGGCCGAGGCGCTTCGCGCCCTGACCGCCGCCGCGCCGGATCTCCGGGTGCTGGTGACCGGCCGCCGCCCGGTCGGGTTGCCCGGCGAGCTGGTCCGCCCGGTCGCGCCGCTCGACGTGCCACCGGCGGACGCCGCGCCCGCCGACCGGGCCGACCTGGATCGCTGGCCCGCTGCGGCGCTGTTCGCCGCCCGCCTCGCCCAGGCCCGCCGCGAACCACCCACGGCGGCCGAGCTGCCGGCGCTCGCCGCGCTGGTACGCCGCCTCGGCGGGCTGCCGCTGGCGATCGAGCTGATGGCGGCGCGGGGACGCATCCTCGACGTCACCGAACTGCTCGACCGCTACGGCGACCGCGTACTGGACCTGACCGGCGCCCATCCCGGGTGGGAGCCCGCCGCCGACCGATCGGCCGGCACGGTGACGCTGCGCGAGGCGGTGGCCAGCAGCTACCACCTGCTCGCGCCCGCCGACCGGGCCGCGTTGCGGCGGCTCTCCGCGTTCCGTAACCGCTGGTCGGTCGAGCTGGCCGAGGAGCTGCTCGCCGGGGAGCTGCTCGCCGGTGGCGGCGAGCGGTGGGACGCGGCGCCGATGCTGGACCGGCTGCGCGAGCTGGGCCTGCTCAGCGTCCGGGGCGCCGGCCCGTTCCGGTTCCGGTTGCTGGACGCGGTCCGTGACTTCGCGGCCGAGCAGGCCGACGTCGAGGGCGAGACCGCCGGGATCCGGCTCCGGCACGCCGCGGTGATCGCCAGGATCGTCCACCGCACCGCGCCCGGGCTGGTGGGCGCACAGTTGTCCGGCGCGGTACGCCTGCTCGACGAGGCGACGAGCGACATCACCGCCGCCCTCGCGTACGCCGCCGAGCATGCGCCGGAGACGGCGCTGCTGCTGGCCGCGTCGCTGCCCCGGTGGTGGCGGCTGCGCGGGCGGGACGTCTCCGGCCGGCGCTGGCTGCGGCGGCTGCTGGCCGATCCGCGTACCGCCGGCACCCGGTCCACGCTGCGGGCCTGGGCGATGCTCGGCGCGGCCCGGCTGGCCGCCGAGCACGGCGCGGGCGCGGAGGAGTTGCCGGCCGCCCGGGCCGCGCTCGTCATCTTCGCCGAGGCGGGTGACGTGATCGGGGAGCTGTCGGCCCGGTCCGTGCTCTGCGTGCTGCTGCGCGGGCTCGGTGCGCACGACGAGGCCCGTGAGCAGGCCGAGGCCGCGCTGGCGACGGCCACCCGCCACGGCCGGGTACGCGAGATGGCCGTTGCCCAGTCGCACCTCACCTGGCACGACGTACGCGCGGCGCGGCTGGCCGACGCCCGGCGGCGGCTGGCCACCGTGGACCGCCTGGCGGCGCAGTGCGGCGACCGGCGCCTGCGCCTGCTGGCGCGGGCCGATCAGGCCGAGCTGACCCGTCTGGAGGGCCGGTACGCGGAGGCGGTCGAGCAGGGCCGCCGGGTGGCGACCGCGCTCGCCGAGCTGGGCGATCCCCGCCGACAGCGACGGACGGTCGGCAAGGTCGCGCTGGCGCTCGCCGGCCAGGGCCGGGGCGACGAGGCGCTGGCCGCGGCCGCCGAGCTGTGGCCCTCGGGTGCGGTGCCGGGCCAGCGGCGGCCGCCGGTCATGGAGAGCCTGAATCCACCCGGCGCGGTGGCGGACGCACGCGCCGAGGACGCGCTGCGTGGGCTGATCGAGGGGCACGTGGCGCTGCGCCGGGGGGACCGGGAACTGGCGGTGGAGTGGTTCGCGGCGGCGGCCGACGCGGCGGCGGGCGGCGCGGGCCGGCGCGACCTGGTCGAGGCGCTCGTGGGGCTGGCGGTCAGCAGCGGGGACCCGGCCGTGCTGGACCGCCTGGACGCCGCTCGGCGGGCCACCGGCGTCAGCCTGCTGCCGCAGGAGGAGGAACTGCTCTTCTCCCTGGAGGCCCGGCGTCAGAAGGCACGCTGACCAGCGGCTGCGTGCGCCAGGAGGCGGAGGGCGCGGGGGTGGCGCGAACGAAGTAGCCCCCTGGTGCTGCCCCTCGCTCGACGCTCGCGCCAGCACCCCCCGGTGCCCCCCGCTCCGGGAAGACTACCGATGGGCTGCAAGAGATATGGGGGCTTTTGCGCCCCTTTGCCCGACTGTTTGAGCGGTTCTGCCGGTCATTCTGCCGGTGACCCGCCGGTATCAATCGGCGGATGGTGGAGCTGTGGACCGTCGGCAGTGGACCGTCAGGCGGCGTCCTCGTCCGGCTCGGTGCTGCCGGCCGTGGCACCCGGGTGGACCGCGTCCCGGACCCGGCGCAGCCCGTCCAGCAGCCCGTCGAGCTGGCTCGGGTCGAGCTGGCCGGTGAACCACTGCTCGATGATCCGCAGGTGGCCGGGAAGGATGGCGTCCAGCCGGCTCAGGCCCGCTGCGGTCACCACCGCGAAGGAGCTGCGGCGGTCGGACGGGCAGGCGCGCCGGCGGATCAGCCCGTCCCGCTCCATCCGGTCCACCACGCGGGTCACGCCGCTGGTGGAGAGCGAGGTCTGCGCCGCCAGGTCGGTCATCCGCAGCTGGTTGTTGGGTGAGCGGGCGAGTCGGGTGAGCACCTCGAACTCGACCGGGGAGAGGCCGTGCTCGTCGAACTGGGCGGCGAACCGGGCGGAGAGCCCGGCGTGCGCCTCGACGAGGAGGCCGACGGCGGTGATCCGGGGATCGTCGAACACGTTCTGGTCCACGCCACCATCCTAGCAACACTTGACACAGGGAATATTGCTGTAGCTATAGTTGCTCAGTCAGTCGTTGGGATACTAAACCGTTTTCCCCGGAGGAGAGCACCATGACCAGCAGCACCGAGGCGACTACCCGCGACTGGGAGGGTCTCACCATCCCCACCCCCGGCACCTATCTTCTGGATGCCGCGCACAAGCGTGTCGGATTCGTCGCCCGGCACATGATGGTCAGCAAGGTACGCGGTGAGTTCGCCGACGCGACCGCCACCATCACCATCGCCGACGACCCGATGCAGTCCACGGTCACCGCCAGCATCCAGGCCGCCAGCATCAACACCGCGCAGGCGGACCGCGACGCGCACCTGCGCAGCCCGGAGTTCCTCGACGTCGAGCAGTACCCGACGCTGGAGTTCCGCAGCACCGAGGTGAAGTCCCGCGACGGCAACGAGTTCGTGCTCGTCGGCGAGCTGACCATCAAGGGCGTGACCCGTCAGGTCGAGCTGGAGGTCGAGTTCGAGGGCGTCGGCCGCAGCCCCTTCGGGCAGGACATCTTCGGCTTCTCCGCCTCCACCGAGATCGACCGCGAGGACTTCGGCCTGACCTGGAACGTGGCGCTGGAGACCGGCGGCGTCCTGGTCGGTCGCAAGGTCAAGATCGAGATCGAGGGTGAGGCCATCCGCCAGGGCTGAGCCCGGCCAGGCCCGCGGGGCCCGCACCGTCCGCCGACGGTGCGGGCCCTTCCCGTGTACGCGCAGCGGGTGCGAATCGTCACCCGATGTTCTCCGGCGGACCGCGCTGGTGGGGGTGCCGACGGGGTACAGGTGCAGATCTGCCGCCCGTACAGCGGGCTGCGGACGGGGCGCACTTACGCGCACCACGTGAATGGTTCACAATGCGTTGCGGAACGGTACGGTTCCGTCGCACCGGCGTCGGGAGGACACATGGGCAGAGACGTCGACCAGGGCGCCTTCTCCCGCGAGGATCGGGTCCGCTACCGGCAGAAGGTCCGGCGCTGCCTGGACGTCTTCGCACTGATGCTCGACGACTTCGGCTTCGACGCCGACCGGCCGATGACCGGGCTGGAGATCGAGCTGAACCTGATCGACGCCGCCGCCGAACCCGCCATGCGCAACGACCAGATCCTGGCCGACATCGCCGACCCGCTGTTCCAGACCGAGCTGGGGCAGTTCAACCTCGAACTGAACGCCTCGCCCCGGCTGATCGAGGGCAGCGGCTTCGCCGACTACGAGCAGGACCTGCGCAGCAGCCTCAGCCGCGCCGACGAGCGGGCCGCCAAGTCCGACGCGACGATCATGATGGTCGGCATCCTGCCCACGCTCACCGAACGCCACCTGGTCGCCGACAACCTCTCCACGAACGAGCGGTACCGCGTCCTCAACGACCAGATCGTGGGCGCCCGGGGCGAGGACATCGAGCTGGACATCAACGGCGTCGAGCGGCTGCGTACGCACACCGACTCGATCGCGCCGGAGGCCGCCTGCACCAGCCTCCAGTTCCACCTGCAGGTCGCGCCGGACAGCTTCGCCGACTACTGGAACGCGTCCCAGGCGATCGCCGGCGTCCAGGTCGCCGTCGGGGCCAACTCGCCGTTCCTCTACGGCCGGCAGCTCTGGGCGGAGACCCGGATCGCGCTGTTCCAGCAGGCCACCGACACCCGCCCGGACGAGCTGAAGGCCCAGGGAGTACGCCCCCGGGTGTGGTTCGGGGAGCGCTGGATCACCTCGATCTTCGACCTGTTCGAGGAGAACGTCCGCTACTTCCCGCCGCTGCTGCCGATCTGCGAGGACGAGGACCCGGTCGAGGTGCTGCACGCCGGGGGCGTGCCCCAGCTCGGTGAGCTGCGGCTGCACAACGGCACCGTCTACCGCTGGAACCGGCCGGTCTACGACATCATGAACGACCGCCCGCACCTGCGGGTCGAGAACCGGGTGCTGCCCGCCGGCCCGACAGTGGTGGACATGCTCGCCAACGCGGCCTTCTACTTCGGGCTGGCCCGCGGCCTCGCCGAGGCGGACCGTCCCATCTGGAGCCAGCTGACGTTCAGCTCGGCGGAGGAGAACTTCCACGCCGCCGCCCGGCGCGGCATCGAGGCGGTCCTGCACTGGCCGCGCCTCGGCGACGTACCGGTGACCAAGCTCGTCCTCGAGACGCTGCTCCCGGTGGCCGAGCAGGGGCTGGACCGGTTCGGCGTCGCCCCGGCCGAGCGGGACCGCCTGCTGGGCGTGATCGAGGGCCGTTGCCGTACCGGCCGCAACGGCGCGGTCTGGCAGACCGAGACGGTGTGGGCGGCCGAGCGGCACCGCGGCCTGGACCGCGAGGCCGCCCTGCACCACATGGTCAAGCGCTACGCCGAACTCCAGCGCAGCAACGAGCCCGTACACACCTGGCCCGC
>NZ_JAGPXP010000050.1:0-27305 GCF_018070485.1 Micromonospora sp. C41
CCCCCACGGCCGGTGGCTGCGCCACGACAGCGTCGGCGGCATCCCGGTGGACGTGCTCCAGGCCCCGCTCGCCGTGCCGGGCGACCCGCGGCCCACGCTCTGGCTGGACGCCGACGCCCGCCTGCACCGGCTCGCCGGACGGCTGGCCGACGGCACCCCGGTCACCGTCGAGCTGAGCCGCGCGGACCGGCCCACGCTGCACCCGGTGGACGCCCTCGGCGGCCGGCCCGGGCAACCCCGTGACCTCACCGACGACGAGGCCGAGCGGCTGGCCGCGCTGCCCGCCCGCCTGCGCGCCGTCGGCGGCGCGGCGGTGACCGTGACCGCCCCGCTCGGCCCGTCCGCCACCCTGCGCGGCACGGGCACGCTGAGCTGGGCTACCTCGTCGGCGTACCTGGTGGTGATCGAGGACGGCAGCGGCCGGCGTACCCTGCGCTGGGTCCGGCCGGGCCGGGTGGCCGAGGCGCACCGGTCCCCCGACGGGCCGGCCACGCCGCCGACGCCGATGCCGCCCGGGCTGCTCGCGGCGCCCGCGCGCCCGCCCGGCGACGACCTGGACCGGCTGATCGACGCGGCGCTGCGCGCCGGGACGCACGCGCCGGACGGCGACGCCCTCCGGGTACGGGAGGACCGGGTCGCCGACCGGACCGTCGACGTGGTCGAGGTGCCGGGCGGCAGGCGCTGGTGGCTCGACCGCGGTGGGCTGCCACGCCGGCTGGAACTGCGCACCGGGTCCGGTGTCTGGGTCCGGCTCGACCTCACGCCGGGCCGTGTGTCCGCCGGTCCAGCGGGCCCGGCGTCGCGCTGACCCGCCCGCCGCCGCGCGCGACGCCGCGGGTGAGCGTCAGGGACGCCAGCCGGTCTGCGCGGCCCACTCCTCGGCGCGCAGGTGCTCCTCGTCGAACCACGGGTCGTTGACAGTGCCCCACGCCGCGTGCTCCGGCGCGGTGGCCGCCAGCTCCCGCTTCACCTGCAGGTAGTCGGCCCGCCGCGCCGGGTCGGCGCGCAGGTGGTCGCGCATCAGCAGCGCGTACCGCCAGCCGGGCGAGCCGGCCTCGCGCAGGTGCAGCCGCACCGGACGCCCCGGGTCCGCGCCGCCGTGCAGCCGCTTGGGCCAGCGCACCGGCTCCGGCTGCCGGGGGACGTCCCACCAGTCACCCGGCAGGCGCGGGAAGCCCGCCTCGGCCAGCCGCTGCGCGATCGGCCCGTCCGCCTCGTCCAGCGAGGAGACAGTCACCTGGATGTCGATCACGTCCGGCGCGGCCAGCCCCGGCACGGCGGTGGAGCCGACGTGGTCGACCCGGACGTCACCGCCCGCCGCGTGGCGGATCCGGGCGGCCAGCCGGGCGTACTGCTCGGGCCAGGTCGGGTCCGGCCCGGCGAGCGCCGCCGGGTCGGCCGGCACGGCGCGGCGCTCGCGGACGTTGCGCTCGTAGGGCACCAGGCGGTCCCGCCAGAGGGCGTCCACGGCGGCGTGCAGCTCGGTGAGCGTGCCGTCGTTGGCCAGCAGCACGTCGGCGACCGCGCGCCGGGTGGCGTCGTCGGCCTGCGCGGCGATGCGCCGCTGCGCCTCCGCCGCGGCCATGCCCCGGTCGCGGGTCAGCCGGGCCATCCGGGTCGGCACGGCCGTCTGCACCACGACCACCAGGTGGTACGTGGGCGCGAGCCCCACCTCGACCAGCAGCGGGACGTCGTTGACGACTATCGCGTCGGCCGGGGCGGCGGCGACCAGTTCGGCGCTGCGTGCGCGTACCCGGGGGTGGGTGATCCCTTCGAGCGTGCGGCGGGCGGCCTCGTCGCCGAAGACCAGCGCGCCGAGGGCGGCCCGGTCCAGCGCCCCGTCGGCGTCGAGGACCCTGTCGGAGAAGGCGGCGACCACCTCGGCCAGCCCGTCGGTGCCGGGCGCGACGATCTCGCGGGCGATGCGGTCCGAGTCGACGATCACCGCGCCCAGCGCGGCGAGGCGGCTCGCCACCGCGCTCTTGCCCGATCCGATTCCGCCGGTCAGCCCCACCTTCAGCACCCGGACAGTCAACCGGATCGCTCGTCCACATGCCAAACCGTCCCGGCACACGACGCGGGCCCCGCCCCCGGCGCTCCGCTGGTGCGGAACGCGGGGACGGGGCCCGTCGTCAGAGGCGGTCGCCGGCTCGTCCGGTGGGACGAGCCGGCGTCAGCGTCCGGTCACTTGCCGCCGGCGAGCTTCTCCCGCAGCGCGGCGAGCGCCTCGTCGGTCGCGAGCGTGCCGGCCGGCTCCTCGGCCTGACGGCTCGGGGCCGAGGTCGAGGTGGTGGTGCCGCTGGTGGCGGGCGGAGCCGGGTTGGCAGCGGCCTCGGCGTCGGCGGCGCGGGAGGTCTGCACCTGCTTGGTGTGGGCCTCCCAGCGCTGACGTGCCTCGGCGTACTGCTGCTCCCAGGTCTCGCGCTGCTTGTCGTAGCCCTCGAGCCACTCGCCCGTCTCCGGGTCGAAGCCCTCCGGGTAGATGTAGTTGCCCTGCTCGTCGTAGGTCGCGGCCATGCCGTAGAGGGTCGGGTCGAAGTGCTCCTCGCCCTCGACGAAGCCCTCGTTGGCCTGCTTGAGCGACAGCGAGATCCGGCGGCGCTCCAGGTCGATGTCGATGACCTTGACCATGACCTCGGAGCCGACCTGCACGACCTGCTCCGGGATCTCCACGTGGCGCTCGGCCAGCTCGGAGATGTGGACCAGGCCCTCGATGCCGTCGTCCACCCGGACGAACGCGCCGAACGGCACCAGCTTGGTGACCTTACCCGGCACGATCTGCTGGATCGCGTGGGTGCGGGCGAACTGACGCCACGGGTCCTCCTGCGTCGCCTTCAGCGACAGCGAGACCCGCTCGCGGTCCAGGTCGACGTCCAGGACCTCGACCTCGACCTCCTGGCCCACCTCGACGACCTCGGACGGGTGGTCGATGTGCTTCCAGGACAGCTCGGAGACGTGCACGAGGCCGTCCACGCCGCCCAGGTCGACGAACGCGCCGAAGTTGACGATCGAGGAGACGACGCCCTTGCGGACCTGCCCCTTCTGCAGCTTGTTGAGGAACTCGGTGCGCACCTCGGACTGCGTCTGCTCCAGCCAGGCACGGCGGGACAGGACCACGTTGTTGCGGTTCTTGTCCAGCTCGATGATCTTGGCTTCGAGCTCGCGGCCGACGTACGGCTGCAGGTCACGCACACGCCGCATCTCGACGAGCGACGCGGGCAGGAAGCCGCGCAGGCCGATGTCGAGGATGAGACCACCCTTGACGACCTCGATGACCGAACCGCGGACGACGCCGTCCTCGTCCTTGATCTTCTCGATCGTGCCCCAGGCCCGCTCGTACTGCGCCCGCTTCTTGGAGAGGATCAGCCGACCCTCCTTGTCCTCCTTCTGGAGGACGAGGGCCTCGATGTGGTCGCCCACCGAAACGACCTCGGCCGGGTCCACGTCGTGCTTGATCGACAACTCCCGAGAGGGGATGACACCCTCGGTCTTGTAGCCGATGTCGAGCAGGACCTCGTCCCGATCGACCTTGACGACGGTGCCTTCGACAATGTCGCCGTCGTTGAAGTACTTGATGGTCTCGTCGATCGCGGCGAGGAAAGCTTCCTCAGAGCCGAGGTCGTCGTGGGTGACCTTGTTGGCGCTCGAGGTGGCCTCGATGCTGCTCGTCATGTGGGCGGTTGCTCCGGTCGGATGGGTTGTCACAGCGGGCATGGGTGTCGCGGTGACTCTGCCGCGCCAACGGATCCGTCGCCGGGCACACCGAACGATCGACGCGAGAAGATCATTAGTGGCTCCGGTGACCGCGCACCTGCTCCCTGCCGAGGCACACGATCCGCGAGCGCATCGTCTAGCCTACCCGCTGCATTACCACAGCGTGCAAGCCCTCCCGGGTCCGCGCGAACTCATCCGCTGCGAAAGCGGAGATTTTGCGCGGTAAGGGGCCACAGCTGTCTCGTCCGTCACACCCGTCCCAACCGCCACCCCACCCGACCGGCCGGACGCCGCCGGACCTAGCGTGGACGGGTGGACGACGACAGGGTGACCCGCCGACGGGTCGACGCCGGTGAGATCCGCCGGGCCAACCGCGGCTGGTGGGACACCGACGCCGACGCGTACCAGGCCGAGCACGGCGCGTTCCTCGGTGACGCCGACTTCGTCTGGTGCCCGGAGGGCCTGCGCGAGGCCGACGCGCGGCTGCTCGGCGACGTGGCCGGCCGGCGGATCCTCGAACTCGGCGCCGGGGCGGCCGCCGCCGCCCGCTGGCTCGCCGCCCAGGGCGCCCGGCCGGTCGCGCTGGACCTGTCCGCCGGCATGTTGCGGCACGCCGCCGAGGCCGCCGAACGCACCGGGGTACGCGTGCCGCTGGTGCAGGCCGACGCGCTCGCCCTGCCGTTCGCCGACGCCGCGTTCGACACGGTCTGCACCGCGTTCGGCGCGATCCCGTTCGTGGACGACTCGGCGGCGGCGATGCGCGAGGTGGCCCGGGTGCTGCGCCCCGGCGGCCGGTGGGTCTTCTCGGTCACCCACCCGATGCGCTGGATCTTCCTGGACGACCCGGGCGAGGGCGGGCTGACCGCCGTGCACTCGTACTTCGACCGCTCCCCCTACGTCGAGCAGGACGAGCACGGCGTGGCCACGTACGTCGAGCAGCACCGCACCCTGGGCGACCGGATCCGGGAGCTGGTCGGCGCCGGGTTCCGGCTGCTGGACCTGGTGGAGCCGGAGTGGCCGGCCGGGCACGAGGGCATCTGGGGGCAGTGGAGCCCGTTGCGCGGCCGGCTGTTCCCCGGCACCGCGATCTTCGTCACCGAGAAGCCCACGGGCTGAGCGCGTCGCACGTCCGGTGCGACACGAGCTCCGGCACCCGGCGGTACGCTCGCCGCATGAGCGCCGAGCCCATCCCGACATCACCTGGCCCCTGGTGTCCGGACCCGATGCGGCAGCAGCGTGCGGACTACACGCTGGAGGATCTGCTCACCCTGCCGGACGACGCCCCCCGCGTCGAACTCGTCGACGGAGTCTTCCAGGTGACACCCTCCCCCACCCTGGGCCACCAGACAATCTCCAGCCTGCTGTGGCTCTGGCTTCGATCGCACGCACCGGCTCACCTGCGGGCGTCCCAAGCCGTCGGAGTCGGGCTCAGCCCCAACACCAGCCGGCAACCGGACGTCCTGCTCCACCACGCCGGGCTGCCGAGCGACAGGTCCCTCCTGCGACCGGCGGACGTCGTCCTGGCCGTCGAGATCGTCTCCCCCGGCACCCGGCGCGTCGACCGGTTCGCCAAGCCGGGCGAGTACGCCGCCGCGGGGATCCCCTTCTACTGGCGGATCGAGCAGGATCCGGTGCACCTCTACGCGTACCGCCTCGGTGACCGGATCGGCCCGGGCGGCGAGCGGCAGTACGAGCTGGTGGACGACAGCAGCGAGGTGATCGAGCTGCCCGAGCCCTTCGCGATCAAGCTGCCGATCGCGGAGATCCGGCCCTGACGACGCCGTTACTCGGTATCCACTCCGGGTAACCGGGCGGCATGGCCGAGAAGGAGTTCCACGCCGGGGACCACGTCTCCTGGGCCAGCCACAGCGGCCGGGCGTACGGGGTGGTCAAGGAGAAGCTGACCGAGCGCACCCACGTCCGCGGGCACACCGTGAACGCCTCGCCGGAGCAGCCGCAGTACCGGATCACCAACGACGACTCGGGCCGCGACGTCGCCCACCGCCCGGAGGTGCTGCGCCATGAGTCGCGCTGAGGACCCGCAGCAGACGTACCGGGAGTTCACCGACGCGGTGAACATGAAGCCGGGTGAGCTGTCCCGCTGGCTGGAGACCGAGGAGTCCAAGCACGTCGGCTGGCACAAGAAGGGCACCGCCGGCGGCGAGTCGGTCGGGCACGACTCCGGCCGGCGCATCGTCGACCTGCTGCGCCGCAAACGCGCCGACCTGACCGCCGCCGACTACAAGCACATGCGCAAGGTGATCGGGTACGTCCACCGCCACCTCGCCCAGCGGCCGTCCGGGGACGTGCGGGACACCAGGTGGCGCTGGTCGCTGATGAACTGGGGGCACGACCCGCTCAAGGGCTGAGCCGCCCGGGTCGTTCGCCGCGCGTTGGTACCGTGCCGGCGATGACGACAGACGTCTCGACCGCCGGCCGTCATCCCCGCGCCGGACGGGTGGTCCTCCTGGCGGGCCTCGGCCTGATCGCCGTCGCGGCAGTCTTCCTGGTGGCGACCGGCAACACCGGCGTCAGGTACAGCGCCGACCACGACGGCACCGTGCCGATGTGGAGCCGCTGGATCCCGGCGCTGGCCGGGATCGCGCTGATCCGGCTGATCCCGCCCGCGCCCGACCCGAGGTGGCCGGACCCGGTCGCGCCGTACCGCGAGGCGGTGCCGCTGCTGCTGGCCGGGATCGCGTTCGCCGCCGTCATGCCGCTGCTGGGCGGCGAACCCGCGTACACGGTGTTGAAGCTCGCGCTGCTGCTCGGCGTACCCCTCGTGGTGTTCCTGGCCGCGCGCCGCCGGCCGCCACGGTGGTCGCCGGGCCCGGCCCCGGCGGACGCCGCCCACCGGTGGGGTCCGGCGCTGCCGGTGGCGGTGTGGCTGGCGCTCAGCTACGCGACGCCGCTGGCCGTGCCGGCGAGCGACTGGGGGCGGACCGTCGGGCCGGTCGAGCTGGTCGTGACGCTGCTGGTGGCCTTCGCGGTGAACGCGCTGCTGGAGGAGGTCTTCTACCGGCGGTGGCTGCAGACCCGGTGGGAGTCGCTGCTGGGACGCTGGCCGGCGATCGTGCTCGCGTCGCTGGTGTGGGCGGTCTGGCACGTGGCCATCCAGGGCAGCGGCCGTCCCGCCGTCGACCTGGCGTCGGTGATCGTGAACCAGGGGGTCGCCGGGCTGTTCCTCGGCTACCTGTGGTCGCGGTACCGCCGCATGTGGCCGCTGCTCGTGGTGCACGGCGCGGTAAACGCGATGCCCGTCCTGCTCGGCCTCTGACTTGACCCTGCCGCAGGCGGCAGGGTCGGACGATGCCGGCATGGAACGCCGCACACCACGGGCCGCCGTGGTCACCGGTGCGGGCACCGGCATCGGCCGGGCCACCGCACACACCCTCGCCACCGCCGGGTACGCCGTCGTCGCCGTCGGCCGGCGCGCCGCGCCGCTGTCGGAGACCGCCGCCGGCCGGCCGGACATCACGCCACTGACCGCCGACGTCACCGCGCCCGACGGGCCCGGTCGGATCGTCAGCGCCGCGCTCGACCGGTACGGCCGCCTGGACGTCCTGGTCAACAACGCGGGCGTGGCCGGCGGCGGGCCGCTGGCGGATCTGGACGAGGACGCCGCCCGGCGGCAACTGGAGACGAACCTCCTCGCGCCCGTCCGGCTGGCGCACGCCGCCGTCGAGGCGCTCGCCGCGACACGCGGTGTGCTGGTCAACGTCACCACGTCGGTCGGCCTGCGCGCCTGGCCGGGCAGTTCGGTGTACGCGGCCGGCAAGGCCGCGCTGGACTCGCTGACCCGCAGTTGGGCGGTGGAACTCGCGCCGCGCGGCGTCCGGGTGGTGGCCGTGGCGCCCGGAGCGATCGACACGCCGATCGGCGTGCACAGTGGCCTGTCCCCCGAGCGCCGCGCGGCGGTGCGGGACTGGCAACTCGCGCACACCCCGGCGGGCCGGATCGGCCGCCCGGAGGACGTAGCCTGGGCGATCCGGCGACTCTGCGAGCCGGAGGCGGGCTTCGTCACCGGTGTGGTGCTGCCGGTGGACGGGGGCGCGGTGGTCGCGTGAGAGGACGGTGACGGCGGTGCGGATCGGCGCGGTGGCGAAGGCGACGGGCTGCACGCCGCGTGCCCTGCGGCACTACGAGGAACACGGGCTCATCGCCTCGGCCCGGGCCGCGAACGGCTACCGCGAGTACGACGACGCGGTGGTCACCCGGGTCCGCAACATCCGTCACCTGCTCGACGCCGGGCTGACGCTCGACGACGTGCGGGTCTTCCTGCCCTGCCTGGACGGGGACGTGGCGTCCGCGCCGCCGTCAGTGGCCGGGCTGCGGGTCGGCCGGGAGCGCCTGGCCGTGCTGGACGCCCGGATCGCGGCCCAGGTGGCCGTCCGCGACCGCCTGGCCGCCGCCCTCCAGGCCGCCGCCCCTCCGGCCGCGCCCGCGCCCTCACCCGCTTCCCTTCAGTGATCAAGGAGTTCGTGTCCTGATTCGGGCCCCGGGAGCACACAAACTCCTTGATCACCCGCAGGCCGGCGGGCCGGACGGGGTGGGGCGTCGGGGGTCAGTGGTCGGCGCTGTTCCAGTCGCGGCCCTCGCCCACCGACACCTCCAGCGGCACCGACAGCGGGTACGCCTCGCCCATCTGCTTGCGCACCAGCGCCTCCAACGCCTCCCGCTCGCCCGGCGCGACCTCGAAGACCAGCTCGTCGTGCACCTGCAGCAGCATCCGGGACCGCAGCCCGGCCTCGCGCAGCGCGCTGTCGACGTGCAGCATCGCGACCTTGATGATGTCGGCCGCCGAACCCTGGATCGGGGCGTTGAGCGCCATCCGCTCGGCCATCTCCCGACGCTGCCGGTTGTCGCTGACCAGGTCGGGCAGGTAGCGGCGGCGGCCCAGGATGGTGGAGGTGTAGCCGTCCTGGCGGGCGCGGGCCACCACCTCCTGGAGGTAGTCACGCACCCCGCCGAACCCGGCGAAGTAGTTCTCCATCAGCCCGCGCGCCTCCTCGGCGCTGATGCCGAGCTGCTGGGACAGGCCGAACGCGCTGAGCCCGTACGCCAGGCCGTAGTTCATCGCCTTGATCTTGCGGCGCTGGTCGGCGGTGACGTCCGCGACCTCGACGGTGAAGACCGAGGACGCGGTGGCTGCGTGGAAGTCGTGCCCGGAGTTGAACGCCTCGATCAGCGCGTCGTCGGAGGACAGATGCGCCATGATCCGCATCTCGATCTGGCTGTAGTCGGCGGTGAGCAGGCACTCGTAGCCCTCGCCGACGACGAACGCGCGGCGGATCCGCCGCCCCTCCTCGGTGCGGATCGGGATATTCTGCAGGTTCGGCTCGGTGGACGACAGCCGCCCCGTCGCCGCCACCGTCTGGTTGAACGTGGTGTGGATCCGGCCGTCGTCGGAGACGGACTTGAGCAGGCCGTCGACAGTCGACTTGAGCTTCGCTACGTCGCGGTGGCGCAGCAGGTGGTGCAGCAGCGGGTGCTCGGTCTGGGCGTAGAGCCACTGGAGCGCGTCCGCGTCGGTGGTGTAGCCGGTCTTGATCCGCTTGGTCTTGGGCAGGCCCAGCTCGGTGAAGAGGATCTCCTGCAACTGCTTCGGCGACCCGAGGTTGAACTCGCGGCCGACCACCTCGTACGCGCTCTGGGCGGCGGCCTTCACCTCGGCGGCGAAGTGCGCCTCCAGCTCGGAGAGGTAGTCGGTGTCGGCGGCGATGCCGGTGCGCTCCATCGCGGCGAGCACCCGCATCAGCGGCAGCTCGACGCCGGCCATCAGCCGGGCCGACTGCTCGCCGTCGCGGGACAGCTCGGCGTCGATCGCGTCGGCCAGGTCGAGCGTGGCGCGGGCCTGGAGCATGAGGTTCTGCTCGGCCGCGCCCTCGTCGCCGAACCCGTCGAGCGTGAGCTGACCGGTCTCCGGAGCGTCGACGCGCAGCTCCCGGTGCAGGTAGCGCAGCGCCAGGTCGGTCAGGTCGTACGAGCGCTGGTCGGGGCGGGCCAGGTAGGCGGCGATCTGGGTGTCGCGGGCGATGCCCTCCAGCCCCCAGCCGTGCGCGGCGAACGCCAGCACCGCCGGCTTGCTGTCGTGCAGCACCTTCGGGCGGTCGGCGTCGGCCAGCCAGCCGGCCAGCGCGGTCTCGTCGCCGGCCTCCAGGCGGCTCGGGTCGAACCAGGCGCCCGCGCCGGCGGCGGTGGCCAGCGCCATCCCGGTCACGGTGGCGGTGTGGCGGCGGTTCGGGCCGGTGTCGAGCGTGACCGCCAGGCCGACCGGCGTGCCGGCCGGGGCGTGCGTGTCGAGCCAGCCCGCGAGCGCGCCCGGCTCGGTGAGCACCGCGCCGTCCAGGTCGAAGCCCGCCTCGGCCTCCGGCTCGACCGCCTCCAGGTATTGGTAGAGCCGGTCGCGCAGGATGCGGAACTGGAGCGTGTCGAAGACCTGGTGCACCGCTTCGCGGTCCCAGCCCTGCCAGCGGGCGTCCTCGGGGCGTACCGGCAGCTCCAGGTCGGAGACCAGGCAGTTGATCTCGTAGTTGCGGATCACGTCGGCGAGCCGCTCGCGCAGGCTGTCGCCGGCCTTGCCCTTGATCTCGTCGGCGCGGGCCACCACGCCCTCGACGCCGCCGTACAGGTTGATCCACTTGGCCGCGGTCTTCGGGCCGACGCCGGGCACGCCGGGCAGGTTGTCGCTGGTCTCGCCGACCAGCGCGGCCAGGTCGCGGTAGCGATCAGGGGTGACGCCGTACTTCGCCTCGACCGCGGCCGGGTCCATCCGGGCCAGGTCGGAGACGCCCTTGCGCGGGTAGAGCACCGTGACCCGCTCGCCGACGAGCTGGAACGCGTCCCGGTCGCCGGTGGTGATCAGCACGTCCATGCCCTGGTCGCGAGCCTGGCAGGCGAGCGTGGCGATGACGTCGTCGGCCTCGTAGCCCTCCTTCTCGACC
This sequence comes from Micromonospora sp. C41, assembly GCF_018070485.1. NCBI lineage: Bacteria > Bacillati > Actinomycetota > Actinomycetes > Micromonosporales > Micromonosporaceae > Micromonospora > Micromonospora sp. C41. The sequence continues at coordinate 10,659 of NZ_JAGPXP010000050.1, forward strand.
ACCGGCACGCGCAGCGCGGCGAGGACCTCCTTGACCAGGCTGACCTGGCCCTTGAAGTCGGTGGGGGTCTCGCTGCGGCCGGCCTTGTACTCGGAGTACTTCTCCGTGCGGAAGGAACGGCGGGACACGTCGAACGCGACCACGATGTGCGTCGGCTGCTCGTCGCGCAGCACGTTGATCAGCATCGAGGTGAAGCCGTAGACGGCGTTCGTCGGCTGCCCCGTGGTGGTGGAGAAGTTCTCCACAGGCAGGGCGAAGAACGCCCGGTATGCCAGGGAATGTCCGTCGACGAGGAGCAGGCGCGGCGTCGTAGCTGTCACGGCTGCGACTCTAGTCCGTACGCCCGACAACTCCGGCCTCCGGTGCGGCGCGCGCCGCACCGGAGGCCGAGGTCAGAGAACCTTGGCCAGGAACGCCTTGGTCCGCTCGTGCTTCGGCGCCGAGATCACCTCGCGCGGGTCCCCCTGCTCGACCACCACGCCGCCGTCCATGAACACGAGGTGGTCGCCCACCTCGCGGGCGAAGCCGATCTCGTGGGTCACCACGATCATCGTCATGCCGTCGCGGGCCAGGTCCTTCATCGTGTCCAGCACCTCGCCCACCAGCTCCGGGTCGAGCGCGCTGGTCGGCTCGTCGAACAGCATCAGCTTCGGCCGCATGGCCAGCGCCCGGGCGATCGCCACCCGCTGCTGCTGGCCGCCGGAGAGCTGACCGGGGTACGCGCCGAGCTTGTCGCCCAGCCCCACCCGGTCCAGCAACTGCGCGGCGTGCTCGCGGGCCTCCGCCTTCTTGGCCTGGCGCAGCAGCACCGGCGCCTCCATGACGTTCTGCAGCACCGTCATGTGCGGGAACAGGTTGAACCGCTGGAACACCATGCCGATGGCACGGCGCTGCGCGGCCACGTCCCTGTCGCGCATCTCGTACAGCTTGCCGCCGCGCTCCCGGTAGCCGATCAGGTCGCCGTCCACCCAGATCCGGCCGGCGTCGATCTTCTCCAGGTGGTTGATGCAGCGCAGGAACGTCGACTTGCCGGAGCCGGAGGGCCCGAGCAGGCAGCACACCTCGCCGGAGCGGACCTCCAGGTCGATGCCCTTGAGCACTTCCAGCGGCCCGAACGACTTGTGCACCTGCTCGGCCCGGACCATCAGCCCGGACTCGGCGGCCGACGCGGTGGCCTGCGCGGGCACGATCAGCTCGGTCACTTCACCACCCCCGCGCCGCCGCCGGCCTCGGCAGTCATCCCCCGCAGCTTCAGCCGGGCCCGTCCGGTCACGCCGTAGCCCTTGCCGAAGTGGCGTTCCAGGTAGTACTGCCCGACGAGCAGGATGCTGGTCAGGAACAGGTACCACAGGCAGGCCGCGACGTACATCGGGAAGATCTGGAACGTCCGTTTGCCGACCGCGTCGAGCTGGAAGAACAGCTCCACGCTCACCGGCACGTAGAGCAACAGGGACGTGTCCTTGAGCATGGCGATCGTCTCGTTGCCGGTCGGCGGAATGATCACCCGCATCGCCTGCGGCAGCACCACCCGGCGCAGCAACTGGGAACGGCTCAGGCCGAGCGCCTGGGCGGCCTCGGTCTGGCCGGGGTCGACCGACTGGATGCCGGCCCGGACGATCTCCGCCATGTACGCGGCCTCGGAGAGCGCGAGGCCGAGCAGACCGGCCATGAACCCGGTGAGGATGTCACGGGAGGAGAACCCGAACAGCCGCAGTTGCAGGTTGTCGATACCGAACAGCTGGCCGATCTGGGTGTCGAACGGCACCCCGAACTCGACCCGGCTCCACAGGATGCCGATGTTGCCGAAGACGGCCAGCAGCACCAGCCGGGGCACGGCCCGGAAGAACCAGGTGTAGAGCCACGCCACGCCGCGCAGGATCGGGTTGTCCGACAGCCGCATCACCGCGATCACCACGCCGAGCGTGACACCGATCAGCATCGCGCTGACCGTCATCAGCACGGTGCCGCGCAGCAGGCCCTCGATGATCGGCGGCCGGAACATCTTGTCGACCATGAAGGACCAGTTGAAGGCCTCATTGGTCACCAGCAGGTGGACGAACATCGCGGCCAGGACGGAGAGCACCGCCACCGCGACCCATCGTCCGGGGTGCCGCACGGGCACGGCCTTGATCGGTTCCGGCCGTGCCCGTGCAGTTGTCGCTTCCTCGGTGGTCATGTCGTCACGGGTTGATCGCGGGGTCCGTGATCGCGCCGTCTCCCACCTTCCACTTGTCGAGCACCTGCTTGTAGGAGCCGTCGGCGATCACGGCCTTGGTGGCGTCACGCACCGCCTCGGCCAGCTGCGTCTGCTCCTTGGCCAGCACGTAGCCGTACGGCGCCGCCTCGTACTGCTTGTCCAGCAGCTCCAGGGCGTCGTTGGACTGCGTCACCGCGTACACGCCGACCGGGTAGTCGGCCAGCATCGCGTCGTCCTTGCCGGACACGACGGCGGCGGTGGCGGCGTCCTGGCCCGGGAACTGGTCGACGGTGATGGCCGGCTTGCCGGCGTCGGTGCACGCCTTGGAGCGCTTCTGGATGTCCTCGACCTGGACCGTGTCCTTCTGCACCGCGATCTTCTTGCCGCAGGCGTTGTCCAGCGCGACCCCGGCCGGGTTGCCCTTCTTGGTCACCCACTGCGTGCCGACCTGGAAGTAGCTGACCATGTTGGCCTGGCCCTTGCGCTCGTCGTTGATGGTGAACGACGAGACGCCCGCCTCGTACTTGCCCGAGTTGACGCCGTTGATGATGTCGCCGAACGGCGCCGAGACGAACTCCGCCTTGAGGCCCAGCTTGGCCGCCACCGCGGTGAACAGTTCGACGTCGAAGCCGATCACGGTCTTACCGTCCGTGTCCAGGAACTCCGCCGGGGCGTAGGTGGAGTCGGTGCCCACCACGATCTTGCCGTCCGACTTGATCGCGTCCGGGACCTTCGCGGCCAGCGCGGCGTCGACCGACGACGAGACGCTGGGGCCGCCACCGGGCTGCTCGGTGCTCTCCTCCTCGCCGCACGCGGCGAGGGAGAGCAGCAGGACGGCCGCACCGGCGACGCCGAGCGCCGCCCGCCGTCCGGGGTTGGGGTGGAACATGGCTGTACTCCTTATTGCGAGGGGTCGGTCGGTCAGGCCACGCCGAGGTAGGCCTCTTTGACCGAGGGGTCGTGCAGCAGGTCCGCGCCGGTGCCGCTCTTGACGATCCGGCCGGTCTCCAGCACGTACGCCCGGTGGGCGCGCGCCAGCGCCTGCTGGGCGTTCTGCTCCACCAGCAGGATCGTGGTGCCCTGCTGGTTGATCTCCGTGATGATCGTGAAGATCTGCTGGATCAGCATCGGCGCGAGACCCATCGACGGCTCGTCGAGCAGCAGCAGCTTCGGCCGGCTCATCAGCGCCCGGCCGACCGCGAGCATCTGCTGCTCACCGCCGGAGAGCGTGCCGCCGGCCTGCTTGCGCCGCTCGGCCAGCCGCGGGAACAGGTCCAGCACCCGGGCCAGGTCCTGCGCGATGCCGGCCTTGTCGCGCCGGGTGTACGCGCCCATGTCGAGGTTCTCCAGCACCGTCATGCCGGGGAAGATGCCCCGGCCCTCGGGCGCCTGGCACAGCCCGCGGCGGACCCGCAGGTCGGCGCGGAGCTTGGTGATGTCCTCACCGGCGAACTTGATCGTGCCGGAGGCGACCGGCCGGATGCCGGAGATCGCCCGCATGGTGGTGGACTTGCCGGCGCCGTTCGCGCCGATCAGCGCGACGATCTCCCCCTCGTCCACGGTCAGGCTGATGCCGTGCAGCGCCTGGATCCGCCCGTAGAGCAGGCTCACGTCCTCGATCTCAAGCAGCATCGTCCGGCACCCCCAGGTACGCCGCGACCACCTTCGGGTTGTCCCGCACCTCGGCGGGCAGCCCTTCGGCGATCTTCTTTCCGAACTCCAGGACCACGATCCGGTCGGTCACGCCCATCACCAGGCGCATGTCGTGCTCGATCAGCAGCACCGTCACGCCCTGGTCCCGGATCTGCCGGATGAGCTGCAGCAGCTCCTCCTTCTCCGCCGGGTTGAAGCCGGCGGCCGGCTCGTCCAGGCAGAGCAGCTTCGGGTCGGTGGCCAGCGCGCGGGCGATCTCCAGCCGGCGCTGCTCGCCGTAGGACAGGTTGCGGGCGAACTCGTGCATCCGGTTGCTGATGCCGACGAACTCCAGCAGGCGCTCGGCCTTCTCCCGGCCCTCGCGCTCCTCCTTCCAGTGCCGCGGCAGGCGCAGCAGGGCGGCGATCACGCTGGTCTTGTGGTGCGCGTCCGCGCCGACCTGGACGTTCTCCAGCGCGGTCATCTCCGGGAAGAGACGGATGTTCTGGAACGTACGGGCCATGCCCATCCGGGTGATCTGGTGGCGCTTCTTGCCACTGATCTTCTGGCCCAGGAACCGGATCTGCCCCTCGGTGGGCTGGTAGATACCGGTCATCGCGTTGAAGCAGGTGGTCTTGCCGGCGCCGTTCGGGCCGATCAGACCGAGGATCTCCCCCTTGTAGAGGGTGAAGTCCACGTCGTTGAGGGCCACCACGCCGCCGAAGCGCAGCGTGACGTGGTCGACCTCCAGCAACGGTTCCCGCTCTTTGACCGTCTCGACGGCGGGGGCCGCCGCCTGGGCCGGAACTGCCGGGGTCTGCTCGGTGTCACTCACCGACGATCACCTCCTTGCGGCGGTCCTTGAACTCCGCCGCTCGTCGCCGGTTCGGGATCAGGCCCTGCGGCCGGAAGATCATCATCACCACGAGCACCAGACCGAAGAAGAGGAACCGGTACTCGTACAGCTCGATGCCGAACAGCTCGATGCCGCGGAACCGCTCGATCATGTACGCGACCAGGCCGCCGCCGACGATCGCGCCGACGATGTTGCCCGAGCCGCCGAAGATGACGGCGGCCAGGATGATGATCGAGTTGAGCAGCTCGAAGTTCTGCGAGTTGACGAAGTTCTGCTTACCGGCGAACAACGCGCCGGCCAGGCCGGCGATGGCCGCGCCGGAGGCGAACGCCCACAGCTTGAACTTGAACGTCGGCACACCCATGAGCTGGGCCGCGTCCTCGTCCTCACGGATCGAGATCCAGGCCCGGCCGACCCGGCTGTGGGTCAGGTTCCGCACCCCGATCACCACCAGGATGATCAGCGTGAGCACCAGCCAGTAGTACGGGCGGGCGTCGAGCACGCCGAACCACGGCCGGCCGTCGGCGTACTGGCCGGGCGGGTGCGGAATCTGGTTGAAGCCGCGCTGTCCCTTGAGGAACTCGGAGCTGACCGCAGCGATCCGGATCATCTCGGCGAAGCCGAGCGTCACCAGCGCCAGGTAGTCGCCGCGCAGACGCAGCGTCGGCGTGCCGAGCATGACGCCGGAGACCATGGTCAGGCCGATCGCGATCGGCACCACCGCCAGCCACGGCCACAGCGTCTTGAGGTCACTGCTCGGCGAGGTCAGCACCGCCACCGTGTACGCGCCGACGGCGAAGAAGCCGAAGTAGCCGAGGTCGAGCAGACCGGCGAAGCCGACCACGATGTTGAGGCCGACCGCCAGCAGCACGTAGATCGAGACCGTGAACATCACCTGGGTGAAGTTCGCGCCGGGCGTCGGGATCGGCCCGAGGTACTGGTAGAACTCCTTGTTCGGCAGCGCGTAGAAGAACGCGATGACCGCGACCAGCAGCACCCAGCGGACCCAGCGCGGCGCGTGGTGCCAGCGCTCCGAGATCGCGTGCCGGCCCTGCCGCAGCTTGTCCGCCGCCGTCTCCCGCCGCTCCGGCGGGTCGATGGTGGTCGTCATGCGCGTGCCCTCCCCAGTGATTCGCCGAGCAGACCGGTCGGCCGGAACATCAGCAGCACGACCAGCACCGCGAACGCGGCGAAGTCCTTCCACTGACTGCCGAACAGGCCCGCGGCGTAGTTCTCCACGACGCCGAGCAGCAACCCGCCGACGAGCGCGCCGCGCAGGTTGCCGATACCGCCGAGCACCGCGGCGGTGAACGCCTTGAGGCCCAGCAGGAAGCCGACGCTGTAGGTGAGCGTCTGGATCCGCACGTCGTAGAGCAGGCCCGCGACGCCGGCCATGGTGCCACCGGCGATGAAGACCATCAGGATGATGCGGTCCTTGTTGACGCCCATCAGCGCCGCCGTGTTGGCGTCCTGGGCCACCGCCCGGATGCCGCGGCCGGTACGGCTGCGGTTGATGAACTGGTCCAGCGCGAACATCATCACCAGCGCGGAACCGATCGTGAGCAGCTGCACCGCGTCGATCGGCACCCCGGCGATGTGGAACAGCGGCTCCGAGCTGACCAGGATCGGCGCGCCCTCCGGCCGACGCCGGGTGTAGACGCCGAACGCCTCGGAGATGGCGATCGAGGCGCCGATGGCGGTGATGAGGAACGCCAGCGGCGGCGCGTTGCGCTTGCGCAGCGGCCGGTACGCCACCCGTTCGATCACCGTCGCGGTGCCCGCCGAGGCGATGGCCGCCACGATCATCGCCACCAGCAGGTAGAACAGGATCGAGCCGAGGCCGCTGACCTGCGAGTTCTGGTCGAGTCCGAATCCGTTCCAGGTCCAGATCGCGGCGAACGCGCCGGCGATGAAGACCTCGGAGTGGGCGAAGTTGATGAGCCTGAGCACGCCGTACACAAGCGTGTAGCCGAGCGCGACCAGGGCGTAGATGGCGCCCTGCGTCAAGCCGGTCGTGGTGAGTTCCCCGAAGTTGGAGAACAATCCGTCGAAGTCCAAGGGAGGGACGCTCCGTCGCTCAAGAGAAAAAGAGGGTGCGGCCGGGAGCCAGCTCCCGGCCGCACCCGCGATCACTACTCAATCGCCAGTCCAGCGATCGAACGATCAGGACTTGGGGATCTCCTGGTCCGGGACGACCTTGCCGCCCTGCACCTTGAACGCCCAGACCTTGACCTGCGCCGGGTCGAGCTCGCCGCCCTCGACGAACTTGTAGCTGGCGGCAACGCCCTCGCCGCTGTAGCCCTTCACGAACTCCAGCAGGTCGGCGCGGCTGCTCTTGCCGGCCTTGATGCCCGCCAGCAGGATGTTCGCCGCGTCGTAGGCGGTGTCGCTGTAGGTGCCCGGGTCGGTGCCGTTGAGCGCCTTGAAGTCGGCGGCGAAGGTGCCGCGCGCCTCGGTGGACGGAGCGCAGGGGCAGGTGAGGATGGTGCCCTCGGCGGCGGCCGCACCGGCGGAGGTGATGTACGCGCCGTCGTTCACGCCGTCACCGGCGACCAGCGGAGCGGTGACCCCGGCAGCGGTGAGCTGCTTACGGATCAGGCCGGCCTCCTGGTAGTAACCGCCGTAGAAGACCGCCTTGACGTTGGCGGCCTTGACCTTGGTGACCACACCGGAGAACTCGACCTGCTTGCCCTCGCCCTGGACCTTGTCGCTGCCCACGACCGCCGGGCCGAGGACCTTCTTGACCTCGTCGGCCAGGCCGGCGCCGTACGCGGACTGGTCGTCGATGACGTAGACCCGGTCGGCCTTCATCACGTTCTTCATGTAGTTACCGGCGGCCGGACCCTGGCTGAAGTCGTTGCCGACCGCGCGGAAGAACGTCTTCCAGCCCTGCTCGGCGAGGCTGGGACGGGTCGCGGAGGGGGTGATGGTGACCAGACCGGCCTCGTTGAACAGCGGACCGGCGGCCTCGGACTCGCCCGAGTAGGCCGGACCCACGACACCCAGGATCTTGGTGTCGTCGATCGCCTTCTGAGCCAGACCCGGCGCCTGGTCCGGGCTGCCCTGCGAGTCGAGCTCGGCGAGCTCCACCTTGCAGTCCGGGTTCTCCTTGTTGTACTTGTCGACGGCCAGCTTGACGCCGTTCTTCTCGTTGATGCCCAGCGCGGCCGAGCTACCGGTCAGCGCGCCGAAGAAAGCGATCTTGCTCCCGCAGGCGCTGCCCCCGGAACCCTCATCGTCGCTGCCGCTGGAACAAGCGGTGCCACCGGCGACGAGCGCCAGCATGGCGACCCCGCCGATCACGCGTGCGAGCTTCTGCCTCAAGGCCCGAACCCTCCTCCGTCCATGATCCGAACCACCCGCCGCTGATTGGCCCTTGCGGGGTGGACGAACCAAGACCGTCGTCGCCGGTCTGGGCCGGGACGTTATCCCACCGGAAGCGGTGGCGTAAGACCTGGAAAGCGGGGTTGACCGAACCGTTACACGCGGTGGCGGATTCAAGCCGATCGCCGTAAGAACCGTAGGCGGGGAAAGGCTTTCACCAACTATTCCTCGGTAACGGGCTCATCGGCGATCACCCGCTACCGATCGATGGCCGGCAACGCCCCCCACCAGGCACGGGACGTTTTCCCGTCGTCGGCGACCACGAACAGCCCGTCGTCGCCGACGGCCACCGCCAGCGCCGCGTCGCCACCGTCCGGCACCGGCACCGGAGTGATCACCGGAAGCCACGAGGCGCCGCCGTCACGCGACATCCAGAGCCGTCGCTGAGCCCCGTCACCGGTCACCGCGACGAGCCGCCGACCCGCCGCCGCGAGCGCGTCCACCGACGACACCCCGGGACCCGCCGTACCGAACCCGCCGACCCGCCGCCACCCCTGCGCCGCACCCGCCGAACCGGCCGACGGCGAGCCGCAGTCGTCGCACCCGCGCCACACCGCGAACCGGTCACCCACCGGCCCGAGGACCACCGGCCCGCCGTCGGCCGGCACCACCCGCTCCGCCGCCCCGGCGGCGCCCGCCGGCACCGGCAACGCCGCGCGCCGCCACACCCGGCCGTCGGCCGAGGACCACGCGAGCGGCACCCGGGCCGTACCGCCGGGCGGCAGCAACGACCCCACCACCAGCCAACCCGAGGAGCCCACCGCCGCCACGTCGTACGCCGCCGTCCGGCCCCGGCCGTCGCCGGCCAGCTCCGCCACGCCCTCACGCAGGACGAAACCCTCGGCGTCCGGCGACGACCACACCGACGCGCCGTCCGCGCGCGACCCGGCGACCAGCCACCCGCCCGGCCCGGCCGCCAGCCGCGACGCGCTCACCGCGCGCGGGCCACCGAACAACTCGAACGCCGCCGGCACCTCCCGCACCGGCCCACCCGGACGCCAGACCCACGTCCCGGTACGCGGATTGCCGTGCACACCACCGGTCTTCGCACCCAGCGCCGCCATCCCGTAGTCGCGGCACGCGACCGCGTAGAGCACGTGCTGACGGCCGTAGAACGTCTGCCCGCGTACCGGGATCGGCGACCAGGTCACGCCGTCCGATGAGGACCACACCGCCGGCCGGGTCTCCCCCGCCGCGTCGACCAGCCCGCCCACCACGTACCAGCGGCCGGCACAGCGCGCCGCGTCCCGGGGCACCGGGCGGCCTGCGGCACCGTCGGGAAGGGCCAGCTCCACGGCCCGCCACTCCGGGCGCACCGGCGCCGGCACGGGCAGCGGCCGCGGGGTGGCGTGACAGGCCGCCACGAGCGACGCGGCAGCGGTCACGGCGGCGAGCGCCGGCCGGACGCGCACGGAAGGCATGGACCCGATCCTATCGATCGGGCACCTTCCGGCAGGTCAGGAAGCCGGCTGCTCCACCTCGCCGCCGGCGGTCTCGGCGAGGATCCGCTCGGCGACCTCCTTCATGGTCATCCGGTGGTCCATCGCGGTGCGCTGGATCCACTTGAAGGCCTGCGGCTCGGTCATGCCGTACGTGGTCATCAGCGCGCCCTTGGCGCGCTCCACGGTCTTGCGGATCTCCAGCCGGTCGGTGAGGCCGGCGACCTCCGACTCCAGCGCGGCGATCTCCGAGTAGCGGGACAGCGCGATCTCGACCGCCGGCACCAGGTCGCTCTTCTGGAACGGCTTGACCAGGTACGCCATCGCGCCGGCCGCCCGCGCCCGCTCCACCAGGTCACGCTGGCTGAACGCGGTCAGGATGATCACCGGGGCGATGCGCGCGCCGGCGATCCGCTCGGCGGCGGCCAGCCCGTCCATGATCGGCATCTTGATGTCGAGGATGACCAGATCCGGCTTGAGCTGCTCGGCGAGCTTGACGGCGGTCTCGCCGTCACCGGCCTCACCGACCACCTCGTAGCCCTCTTCGACGAGCATCTCGGCCAGGTCCAGCCGGATGAGCGCCTCGTCCTCGGCGATCAGAACGCGCTTGCGCTCGGCGTCCGCCTGCATCTCGCCCACGAGCCACTCCCACCGGTTCGAGCCCGACACCCGCCCTGCCGGGTGTCGCCGCCCCTAGCGTAGTAGGTAACCTATGGCACGACGCGAGAGCGTCGCGCGAGCCTGTCCCCGTATTCCAACCGGTAGAGAAACGGAGCTCAAACCTCCGACAGTGTGGGTTCGAATCCCACCGGGGACACCGAAACCGTCGTACGCGCGTTCGAAGATGTCCGCGTGCATCCACCCGAGATACGCGCGCGAGCACGTCAGGCCTTCCTGTCCGGGGCCACCGTCGCGGAGGCGGCCCGCGCAGTGGGCCTCAACTACCGCACCGTCTGGCACTGGTGCAGGGATCGGCCGGAGTCGAAGCAGCACGGCACCGCGCTGCGGTGTTTCCGCTGCCGCGAGGGTGTCCGCGTTCCGACAGATCCGACGGCCTATGCCTATCTCCTCGGGCTCTACCTGGGCGACGGGCATCTCGTGACCAGGGCGCGGGTGCCGGTGCTCCGGATCTCCTGCAGCGACAGTTGGCCCGGGCTGATCGAGGCTTGCGACGACGCCATGCGGCGGGTCCTGGCGGCGAAGGTCCAGCGCGTCCAACATCCGGGCTGCGTCAGCGTGCAGAGCTACGGCAAGCACTGGCCGTGCCTGTTCCCACAGCACGGACCCGGCAAGAAGCACCAACGCCCGATCGTCCTGGCGGACTGGCAGCGCCCCATCGTCGAGGCTCAGGCGGGCGACTTCCTGCGCGGCCTCTTCCACTCCGACGGGTGCCGCTTCGCCAACCGCGTCGTCGTCCGGGAAAAGGAGTACGTCTATCCCCGTTACATGTTCCACAACGAGTCGGCCGACATCATGGGCCTGTGCCAGCAGGCCCTCGACCGGCTCGGCATCGCCTGGCGGATGAACCGCCCCAACTCCCTGTCGGTGGCCCGCCGGGAGGCGGTCGCCGCCCTCGACCAGCACGTCGGCCCCAAGTCGTGACCGGCCCGCGCCGCCGACCCGGCCGACCGGCAGGCGTCAGATCCGCGCCAGCGCCCGCGCGAGGTCCGCCCGCAGGTCCTCCGGGTCCTCCAGGCCGACCGAGACGCGCAGCAGCCCGCCGCAGGGCTTCGCGTCACCCTCGACCGGCCGGTGGGTGAGCGAGGCCGGGTGCTGGATCAGCGTGTCGACGCCGCCGAGCGACACCGCGTGCGTGATCAGCTCGCAGGCGCCGGCGACCTCGGCCGCGGCGGGCGCGCCACCGCGTACCTCGAAGGCGAGCAGGCTGCCGGTGCCGGACATCTGCCGGCCGACCAGCCCGGCCGGGTCGTGCAGGGACGGGTGGTGGACGCGCTCGACGGCGGGGTGCCCGGCGAGCCAGGCGGCGAGCTTCTCCGCGCCGGCCTGCTGGGCGCGGACGCGCAGCGGAAGGGTCTGGATGCCGCGGTGCAGCAGGTACGCGCCGAGCGGGTGCAGGACGGCACCGGTGACGGCGCGCACCTGGCGCAGCCGGGCGGCCCAGTCGGGGGCGCAGGCGATCACGCCGGCGAGGACGTCGCCGTGGCCGCCGATGCTCTTGGTGGCGCTGTGCAGCACGAGCGCGGCGCCGTGGCGGGCGGGCTGCTGGAGCACCGGGGTGGCGACGGTGTTGTCGACGAGCAGCGGGACGTCACCGGCGGCGTCGGCGAGCGCGGCGATGTCGACCAGGTCGAGGCTGGGGTTCGCCGGGGTCTCGACCACGACCAGGGCGGTGTCGGGGCGGATCGCGGCGGCCACGTCGGCGGGGGTGGCCCAGGTGACCTCGGTGCCGAGCAGGCCGGTGGCGAGGACGTGGTCGGTGCCGCCGTAGAGGGGACGGACGGCGACGATGTGGCGGTTGCCGTCGCGGGTGGCGGCGAGCAGGGCGGCGGTGAGCGCGGCCATGCCGCTGGCGAAGGCGACGGCCTCGGCGGTGCCTTCGAGCTGGGCCAGCGCGGTCTCGAACCGGGCCACCGTGGGGTTCCAGAGGCGCTGGTAGACGGCGCTGCCGCCGGCCGGGAGGTTGCCGCCGGTGGCGAGCGTCTCGTAGTCGTCACCGCCGCCGGCCACCGAGGGCAGCGGGTTGGTGGTGGACAGGTCGATCGGCGGGACGTGGACGCCGAGCCCGGCGAGGTCGGCGCGCCCGGCGTGTACGGCTGCGGTGTCCACGGAAGTCATGCCGGAAGCGTCGAACATGACGATGGCTAGAGGCAATAGCAGCGAAGAAGATTCTGGCAATCACGCTTTCGCCCAGCGGTGATTCGGTGAAGGATGGTCACATGCCTGCCGCACCGAATGATGTACGGCCGTTCGCCGGCCTGGACGACGTCGACCGCGCGATCCTCACCGAACTGGCGGCCGACGGCCGGCTGCCGAACAACGCGCTGGCCGAGCGGGTCGGGGTGGCGCCGTCGACGTGCCTGACGCGTACCCGGGCGCTGCGCGAGTGCGGGGCGATCCGCGGGTTCCACGCCGAGGTGGACCCGGCGGCGGTGGGGCTGCCGTTGCAGGCGCTGGTGTCGGTGCGGCTGACCGCGCACGAGCGGGCCGCTGTGGACGCGTTCCGGGCCCGGTCGGTGCGGCTACCAGGGGTGGTGTCGGTGTTCCACGTGGCCGGCGCGGAGGACTACGTGCTGCACGTGCGGGCCGCCTCCGGTGACGCGCTGCGGGACTTCGTCCTCGATCATCTCGCAGTCGATCCGGCGGTGCAGCACACCCAGACCAGCCTGATCTTCGAGCAGGCCCGGGGTATGGGGTAGCGCACCCGGCGGAACAATTCCGGCACGTGGCCTGTTGCACCACGCTGTGATCGACGTACCCATGTCTGTTCTTGATCTTGCCCCGGTGGCGGCGACCGGCAACGCCGGTGAGGCGCTGCGGTACACCACGGAGCTGGCCCGCCGCACCGAGGAGCTGGGCTACCGCCGGTTCTGGGTGGCCGAGCACCACAACATGCCCGCCATCGCCAGTTCCGCGCCGGCGGTGCTGCTCGCGCACCTGGCGGCGAACACCAGCACCATCCGGCTCGGCTCGGGCGGGGTGATGCTGCCCAACCACGCGCCGCTGGTGGTGGCCGAGCAGTTCGGCACCCTGGAGGCGCTGCACCCGGGCCGGATCGACCTGGGCATCGGCCGGGCGCCCGGCACCGACCAGGTGACCGCGCTGGCGCTGCGCCGCACCATGGAGGGCCTGTCCGCGGAGCACTTCCCGCGTGAGCTGGCCGACCTGATGAACTACTTCTCCGGCGCCGAGCCGGGCCCGATCACCGCGACGCCGGGCCGCGGCCAGTCGCCGCAGGTGTGGCTGCTCGGGTCCAGCGGGTTCAGCGCGCAGCTGGCCGGCCTGCTCGGGCTGCCGTTCTCGTTCGCGCACCACTTCAGCTCGCAGAACACGATCCCGGCGTTGCAGCTCTACCGGCAGAACTTCCGGCCGTCGCAGTGGCTGGACCGGCCGTACGCGATGGTGGCGGTCAACGCGGTCTGCGCGGAGACCGACGAGCGGGCCGAGTGGCTGGCCGGGCCGGCCGGGCTGTCGTTCCTGAAGCTGCGCTCGGGGCGCCCGGAGCCGCTGGTCACGCCGGAGGAGGCGGCGGCGTACCCGTACTCGGAGTTCGAGCGGGAGTTCGTCGCCCAGCGCCGCGACGGCCAGGCGACCGGCTCGCCGGAGACGGTGGCCCGGCAGCTCGGGGAACTGCTGGAGCGCACCGGCGCGGACGAGCTGATGCTCACCACGATGGTGTACGACGTGGCGGACCGGGTCCGCTCGTTCGAGCTGATCGCCGAGAAGGTGGCGGGCGGGCTGCGCCGGGAGGGCTGAAACACGCTCTTCATAGCCACGTCACCGCAGCGTCGCGCGGGACGCATAACTTTGTCCCCGGTGGTGGTACGGCATTCCCGGTCGGGACGGGTCGGGAATGCTGCGGTGTGGTGCACCGGGTCGCCGGCGGAGCGGATTCCGCGGCCGGCGACCCGGTGCCTGTCGTTTCAGCGCAGGTAGATGTTCGGCGCGGCCGGGGTGCTCATGCCGTCGCCAAGGTAGAAGCCCGGGTGCGGCGGCTGGTTGTAGGCGGTGTTCTGCCAGGCCACCGCCACCCGGTACTGCGGGTCGTGCATCAGCGTCGGCAGCCGCAGGCCGGTGGTGACCGGCGTGCTGTAGATCCGGAGCGCGGTGCTGTCGGAGGTGCGCCAGACGACCTCCTCCCGCCAGTCGCCGAGCAGGTCCGCCGAGAGCGCCGGGGTGGACTTGGTGCCGTTGTTCGAGGCGACGCCGCTGCCGGTGAGCAGCCGGGTCTCCCCGCCGGTGCCGTACTTGTCGATCTTCGTGGCGTCGAGCAGCTCCCGGACCGGGTCGCCGTCCCACCAGATCAGGAAGTTCGCCGACGACGGCTTGCGCCCGACGTTCTGGCCCCGGGTGTTGAGCAGCCCGTCGACGGCCGACGACCAGGACTCCGCGCCCGGGCTGCCGGCCCAGACGTCGCCGGAGACGCCGCGGCCGTTGTCGCCGTTCGGCGCGGTCTGCCAGATGATCTGCCCGGTACGCGCGTCGGCCATCCAGGAGCTGGGCTTGCTGCCGTCCTCGTCGACCTTGAACACCTCCAGGCCGGCGCGGGACGGGTCGAGGTCGCCGACGTGCAGCGCGTCGCCGTGGCCGTTGCCGGTGGAGTACAGCAGCCGGCCGTTGTCGTCGATGGTGGCGGCGCCGTACACGATCTCCTGACGGCCGTCGTTGTCGACGTCGGCCACGGAGAGCTGGTGGTTGCCCTGGCCGGCGGCGGCGCCGTTGCCGGAGGCGTTCGAGTCGAACGTCCAGCGCTTGCGCAGCGTGCCGTCGCGGAAGTCCCAGGCGGCGACGACGGCCCGGGTGTAGTAGCCACGCGCCATGATCAGCGAGGGGCGCTGCCCGTCCAGGTACGCGGTGCCGGCGAGGAACCTGTCGACCCGGTTGCCGTACGAGTCGCCCCAGGACGAGACGGTGCCGCGCGGCGGGTCGTAGTCGACTGTGGACAGGGCCGCGCCGGTGCGGCCGTCGAACATGGTCAGGTACTCCGGGCCGGCGAGCACGTAACCGCTGGAGTTGCGGTGGTCGGCCGAGCCGTTGCCGATCACCTGACCGGTGCCGGAGCGGGTGCCGTCGGCGGTCTTCATGGCCACCTCGGCGTCTCCGTCGCCGTCGTAGTCGTACACCTGGAACTGGGTGTAGTGGGCGCCGGCGCGGATGTTGCGGCCCAGGTCGACGCGCCACAGCCGGGTGCCGGTGAGCGTGTACGCGTCGACGTAGACGTTGCCGGTGTAGCCGGACTGCGAGTTGTCCTTGGCGTTCGACGGGTCCCACTTGAGCACGAACTCGTAGCGGCCGTCGCCGTCGAGGTCACCGACGCTCGCGTCGTTCGCCGAGTAGCTGTACCCCTCCCCGGCCGGGGTGGTGCCGCCGGGCGGCGGCTGGATCGGCACGTCCAGGTAGCCGTTGGCGAACTGGAGCGCCGGGGCCGACGCCGCCTGCTCGGCGCCGTTCACCACGGCCCGCACGGTGTACGCGGACCCGGCCGCCGCGCCGCTGTCCAGGTACGTGGTGGCGCCGGTGATCGGGCTGGCGTTGACCTTGGTGCCACCTCGGTAGAGGTTGAACGCCACACCGGTGGTCTCGGTGCCGAGCAGCCGCCAGGAGACGAGGTTGCCGCTGCCGGAGCGGACGCTGACCAGCCCTCGGTCGAGCTTCTCCATCTGCTTCGCCCCGGCCGGCGGGTCGGTGGGCGGGGGCGTGGTTGGTGGCGGTGTGCTGGGCGGAGGTGTGGTGGGTGGCGGTGTGGTGGGTGGCGGCGGCGTCGACGGCGGCGCGCTGGTGGACGGCGCGCCGGTGCAGGCGGTGCCGTTGAGCGTGAACGCGGCCGGCACCGGGTTCGACGCGTTGTTCCACGAGCCGTTGAAGCCGAAGTTCGCGGTGCCGCCGGTGCCGATGGCCGCGTTGTAGCCGGCGTCGCGGGCGCTCACCTGCGCGCCGGACTGGCTGACCGTCGCGTTCCACGCCTGGACGACCTGCTGGCCGGCGGCGAAGCTCCAGCCGAGGGTCCAGCCGTTGACCGGGTCGCCGAGGTTGGTCACTGTCACGTCGGCGCCGAATCCGCCGCTCCACTGGTTGGTGATCCGGTAGTCGACCCGGCAGCCGGCGGCCGCCGCCGCGGCGGTCATCGTGGTGAGCGCGCCGGCCGACAGGGTGAGCGCCGAGGCCGCGGCGAGCAGCGCGAGCCGGCGGCGTGGGGTGGTGAGGTGCACGGGGATGCCTTTCGCGGAGGTCAGGCACGCGACGACGCCGGCCTGCCCGGACCGGCGGATACGTGCCCTGACGCGACGGGCGACGTCAACGCATCGACGTCGATGATTCGGCTCCGCGCTCCGTCAGCCTAGGTCACCGCCGGACACCCCCACAAGCGCGGCGGCGCGGGCGGGGCGGGCAGCGCGGCGGCGCGGCGCGGGCGGGGCGGCGCGGCAGCGCGGCGGCGCGGCGTGGGCGCGGCAGCGCGGCGG